>NZ_JBEKXH010000442.1:0-7715 GCF_049512235.1 Bradyrhizobium sp. | reverse complement strand
CCCGTAGTCGCGCGGCTCGGCGGTCGTGGCCCAGATCGCCGCTTCGGCCGGGTCGTGCCCGAACCCGCCCATGATCCTTTCGGTCAGTGCCGAACGGGGCCCCAGACCATCGCATGCGGCGATCGCCGAGCGCACGGCGCTGCGCCCGAGGGTGGCGCCCGAGGCATCGTCCGCCAGCGCGAAACCCCAGCCGCCGACACTGGTCGCTCGTCCGTTCGAGATGGCAAGCCCGTGCGATCCCGTGCCGAGGATCAGGATGGCGCCGTCGCGTCCGCGGTGCGCGCCGAGGCAGGCTGTGACCGCATCGGACGCCACCACGACGGAGGCAAAGCCGAGCGGGACTTTCCTGATCGCTTCGGCCAGGCTCGGCAAGTTGGCCCCGGCGAGGCCAAGGCCCGCGCGCGCCCGCGCCATCAGCTCCGAATGGCTCAGCCCGGCCCGGTCGAATGCGAGTCGGGCCGCGGCGCGGATCGCGGCTACGGCCACGTCGACGCCGAGCGTCAGGTTGGCCGCACCCGCGGCACCCTCGCCCAGGATCGCGCCCTTGCGGTCGACCAGCCGCGCGCGGCAGCTGGTGCCGCCGCCATCGATCCCCATCCACATCGAGCCATCCGCGATCATCATTCGGAAGCAATACCATGAAATACCAATTTCGGTAGTCCCCCGCGCCTGCGCTTGCCGCGGATTCCGTTCGACCCCATTCGCTGCGCGGCTTTGAGATTTCGGCGCTTTTGACGCGACAATGACGCTTTTTGTGCAGGTCCAGAATCATATCAGAGTTGACGAGAGGTATTTTATTGGTGTTACCTACTTCAACGTGTCAGTTGGCCCTCCAAAACGTGTCAGTTGGCCCTCCGAGTGATCCCAGCGAAGACCGAACGATCGAAAAGCGGTAGAAGAAAGAGGAAGCCGGCATGAAAATGAAGATCATGAAAATGACAATGAAGACGATGACCAGAACCGCCGCCGGGGTCCTGTGCGGCGCAGCCATTTTCGCAGCGGCCGTTCCGGCCCTCGCCGCCGACACCACGCTGACCATCGAGAGCTGGCGCAACGATGACCTGCCGATCTGGCAGCAGAAGATCATCCCGGTCTTCGAGAAGGGCCATCCCGGCATCAAGCTCAATTTCCAGCCGACCGCACCGAAAGAATACAACGCGGCCCTGAACTCCAAGCTCGACGCCGGCACCGCGGGCGACATCATCACCTGCCGGCCCTTCGATGCCTCGCTCGAGCTCTTCAAGAAGGGCCAGCTGACCAGCGTCAACGACATTCCCGGCATGGACAAGTTCAGCGCCGTCGCCAAGGCCGGCTGGAGCACGGACGACGGCAAGACCACCTTCTGCGTGCCGGTTGCCGCCGTGCTGCACGGCTTCATCTACAATCAGGATGCCTTCGCCAAGGTCGGGATCGCGGCGCCGCCGAAGACGTCGGCGGAGTTCTTCGCCGACCTCGACAAGCTCAAGGCCGACGGCACCTATGTGCCGCTCGCCATGGGCACGCCCGACCAGTGGGAAGCCGCCACGATGGGCTACCAGAACATCGGCCCGAACTATTGGCACGGCGAGGAGGGCCGCAAGGCATTGATCGAGGGCAAGCAGAAGCTGACGGACCCGCAATGGGTCGAGCCCTTCCGGCAGATCGCCAAATGGGCGCCCTACATGGGCGACGGCTTCAAGGCACAGTCCTACCCCGACAGCCAGAACCTGTTCACGCTCGGGCGCGCCGCGATCTTCCCGGCCGGCTCGTGGGAGATCGCCCAGTTCGACAGCCAGGCGCAGTTCAAGATGGGCGTGTTCGCGCCTCCGGTGCCGAAAGCCGGCGACCCCTGCTACATCTCCGATCATCTCGACCTTGCCTTCGGCATGAACGGCAAGACCAAGAACGCGGAAGCCGTCAAGGCCTTCCTGACCTGGACCGCGACGCCGGAGTTCGCGCAGCTCTACTCGAATTCGCTGCCGGGCTTCTTCAGCCTGCAGAGCGGGACAATCGAGCAGAACAACCCGCTGGCCAAGGAATTCGTGGCCCTTCGGGACAGCTGCAAGTCGACCATCCGCTCGACCTACCAGATTCTGTCGCGCGGCACCCCGAACCTCGAGAACGAGACCTGGGTCGAGTCGGCCAATGTGATCAACGGCACCGACACGCCGGAGCAGGCCGCCCAGAAGCTCCAGAAGGGCCTCGACGCCTGGTACAAGCCGGCCAAGTAAGGACAGACGTCAAATTAAGCGCTTCGGATTTTGCAGGCAGTCCGTCCATGGGTCGGCCCCGTGGATAAAATGAGGATGATGTCAAAAGCTCCCCTCCCCCCACGCGCATCGCGCGTTGCGGGGACCGAAGCAGCGGTTCCTGCCGATAGACCCCCACCCCCGACCCCTCCCCACCGCTCCGCGGGGGGGAGGGGAGAAGAGCAGATCCGATTCAATCGTTTCGACGGCTGTCCTAAGACCAGCCGCTGGGGCGCCGGCAGGGACGCCGCTCCACCGCGCGAGGATAGGCAGGTTTCGCGGGGTCCCGCCATGGTCCAGATCGAGAAGATTTCGGGCGACGCTGCCTACCTGCCGATCGCAGGGGAGGGCGCGGTCCGGCCGGCCCGCGCGCGGCGCTGGCACATCCTGGTGTTCCTCGCCCCGGCCCTGCTGGTCTATACGGCCATCATGATCGTGCCGCTGGCCGACACGCTGCGGCTGTCGCTGTTCCGCAGCGTCGACCGGGTTCCGGCCTTTGTCGGCCTCGACAATTTCGGCCTGTTGTTCTTCGACCCGCGCTGGTCGGAACATTTCTGGCAGGCGCTCCGCAACAACACTTATTTCTTCGCGTTCCACATGCTGCTGCAGAATCCGATCGGCATCGCGCTGGCGGCGCTGCTGTCGCTGCCGGGGCTTCGCGGCCGGGCGTTCTATCGGACCGCCTTCTTTCTCCCGACCATGCTGTCCTTCGTCATCGTCGGCTTCACCTGGAAGCTGATCCTGAGCCCGCTTTGGGGCGTCACGCCCGCGCTGCTCGGCGCCATCGGCCTCAAGAGCTGGTTCCATCCCTGGCTCGGCCAGGACAGCACCGCTCTGACGACGCTCGCCCTGATCTCGGTCTGGCAATATGTCGGCATCCCGATGATGCTGATCTATGCGGCCCTGCTCGGCATCCCGCACGAGGTGGTCGAGGCCGCCGAACTCGACGGCGTCACCGGCTTCGCACAGTTCTGGAAAATCAAGCTGCCGCTGATCCTGCCCACCATCGGGATCTGCTCGATCCTGACCTTCGTGAGCAACTTCAACGCTTTCGACCTGATCTACACGGTCCAGGGCGCGCTGGCAGGGCCCAATTTCTCGACCGACATCCTCGGCACCTTCCTGTTCCGCACCTTCTTTGGCAACCAGCTCCAGCTCGGCGATCCCAACATGGGCGCGACCATCGCGACCATGATGTTCCTGATCATCCTCGCCGGCGTCTCGGTTTATCTGTTCAGCATCCACACCAGGATGCGGCGCTACCAGTTCTGAGCCAGGGATTTGCCATGAATCGAGAGCGTTCGTCCCCGCTCCACAGCGCCGCGGTCCATCTCGTCCTCGTTCTCTACACGGCGCTGTGCATCGGACCGGTGCTGCTGGTCGCGGTCAATTCCTTCAAGACACGCGCGACCATCTTCGGGGCGCCGCTGCGCCTGCCCGGGCCGGGCAGCTTCGACCTCATCGGCTACAAGACCGTGCTGGGACAGGGCGTGTTCCTGAACTATTTTGCCAACAGCCTGATCGTGACCTTGGGCTCGCTTGCGGCGGTGCTGCTGTTCGGCGCCATGGCCGCGTTCGCGCTCAGCGAGTACCGCTTCCGGGGCAATAACCTTTTGGGACTGTTCCTGGCCCTCGGCATCATGGTGCCGATCCGCCTCGGCACGGTGGCGATCCTCAACATGATGGTGGCGGCCCACCTCGTGAACACCCATCTGGCGCTGATCCTGATCTATACGGCCCAGGGCCTGCCGGTCGCGGTGTTCATCCTGTCGGAATTCATGCGGGGCGTGTCCAAGGACCTGAAGGATGCCGGGCGCATCGACGGCCTGTCGGAATATACGATCTTCTTTCGCATCGTGCTGCCGCTGGTACGCCCGGCCGTGGCCACCGTTGCGGTCTTCACCATGATCCCGATCTGGAACGACCTCTGGTTCCCGCTGATCGTGGCGCCGGGCGAAGCCACCAAGACCGTGACGCTCGGCGCCCAGGTGTTCATCGGCCAGTTCGTGACCAACTGGAATGCCATCCTGGCGGCGCTGACGCTGGCGGTGCTGCCGGTCCTGATCCTCTATCTCCTGTTTTCGCGGCAGCTGATCCGCGGCATCACGGCCGGAGCGGTGAAATGACCAGTCCCTTGCGCGTCCTGGTGGTCGGGCTCGGCCAGATGGGCCGGAGCCATGCGCTCGCCTATCATCGCAACCCCGGCTTCGAGATCATCGGCCTCGTCAACCGTTCACCCGTGGCCCTGCCGGCGGCACTCGAGAGCTATCCGTGGCGCGACAGCTTCGCGGCCGGCCTCGCAGAAAAGCCGGATCTGGTCTCGATCAACAGCTATACCGACAGCCACGCCGATTACGCGGTCGCCGCCATGGAGGCCGGTGCCCATGTGTTCGTGGAAAAACCACTCGCAGCCACGGTGGCGGATGCCGAACGCGTGGTCGCGACGGCGCGGCGAACCGGCCGCAAGCTGGTGATCGGCTACATCCTGCGCCATCACCCGAGCTGGATCGAGTTCGTCGCTCACGCCCGCAAGCTCGGGCCGCCGTTCGTGATGCGCATGAACCTCAACCAGCAATCCGCCGGCGCCGCCTGGGAGATCCACAAGCGCCTGATGGAGAGCACGAGCCCGGTGGTCGATTGCGGCGTCCATTATGTCGACGTCATGCTGCAGATCACCGACAGCCGGCCGGTGCAGGTGCGCGGCATGGGCGTTCGCCTGTCTGCCGAAATCGCCGACAGCCAGGTCAACTATGGGCACCTGCAGATCATCTTCGCCGACGGGTCCGTCGGCTGGTACGAGGCCGGCTGGGGCCCGATGATCTCGGAGACGGCCTTCTTCGTGAAGGATGTGATGGGGCCGCGCGGCTCGGCTTCGATCGTCATGGACGAGGGCGCGGTCTCCGCCGATGTCGACACCCACACAAGGACGGCGCGCATCCGCCTGCATCGCGCGGCGACCGGTCCGGACGGCGCCTTCCTGGCAGCGGACGAGATCCTGTCGATGGCCGACGAACCGGGCCACCAGGAGCTGTGCGAACGCGAGCAGGCCTTCGTGCTCGAGGCCATCCGCCACGACCACGACCTCGATCGCCATATGCAGGATGCCGTCCGCTCGCTGGCCGTGGTGCTCGCCGGCGACCGCTCGATGCGCGAAAACCGCGCCATCGAACTCTGAAGGAACTCTAAACGGAAGTACGCAACGCATGGGCTCGCT
The DNA here is from genome assembly GCF_049512235.1 of Bradyrhizobium sp. Taxonomy (GTDB): domain Bacteria; phylum Pseudomonadota; class Alphaproteobacteria; order Rhizobiales; family Xanthobacteraceae; genus Bradyrhizobium. Next base: position 2,273 of record NZ_JBEKXH010000442.1, on the reverse strand, counting down.
CGCGCTGACCGCCATCCGCAAGAGCTTTGGCGCGACCGACGTCCTCAAGAACGTGGAGCTCGAGGTCAAGACCGGCGAGTTCGTGGTCTTCGTCGGCCCGTCCGGCTGCGGCAAGTCGACGCTGCTGCGCGTCATCGCCGGGCTCGACGAGCAGACCTCGGGCGACCTTCGGATCGACGGCCGGCTGATGAACGGCGTGCCGCCGGCCAAACGCGGCATCGCCATGGTGTTCCAGAGCTACGCGCTCTACCCGCATTTGACGGTCGCCAAGAACATGAGCCTTGCTTTGTCGCAGGAAGGTGTCGCCGCGGCCGAGATCGAGCTGCGGGTCAAGAAGGCCTCGGACATGCTGCGGCTCGAGGCGCTGCTCGGCCGGCGCCCGGCGGAACTCTCGGGCGGGCAGCGTCAGCGGGTGGCGATCGGACGCGCCATCGTGCGCCAGCCCAGCCTGTTCCTGTTCGACGAGCCGTTGTCGAACCTCGATGCGGCCTTGCGGGTCGGAACCCGCATCGAGATCGCCAAGCTGCACCGGCAGCTCGGCGCGACCATGATCTACGTCACCCATGACCAGGTCGAAGCCATGACGCTCGCCGACAAGATCGTGGTCATGCGCGGCGGCGTCATCGAGCAGGTCGGCCGTCCGCTCGAGCTCTACGCCAGGCCGGCCAACCTGTTTGTGGCCGGCTTCATCGGCTCGCCCGCGATGAATTTCGTCTCCGGCGCCATCGCCGCGCGAGCCAACGCCGCGACCATCGGGGTCCGCCCCGAACATCTCACCGTGGCCAAGGACGGCGCCTGGACCGGCACCGTGTCCCATGCGGAGCATCTCGGCGCCGACACCATGCTCTATGTCGAGGTTCCGGAAATCGGGATGTTGACGGCGCGGATCCACGGCGACGACCGGCAGCATGAGGTCGGCGACACCGTCGGCCTGACGCCGCGCGACGGCAAGATCTACCGCTTCGACGGCGACGGAAAGGCGATCGCGGCCTGATGGGTGCAGCGGCGGGCGGCGGCGGCTGGATGTGCCGTCCAGATGCCCTTCGGACCGATATAGCCGAACGCTTCCATCGAGATGCGATAAAACTCCCGAAGCAGCCGGCCGATTTGCGCGTAAGCGGAAAGCCTTTGCGCCGAGGCCAAAGTCGTTTCCAGCCGGCCCAAAATGAAACCATCGAGCTTGGTCTCCCTGCCTTCTTGATGGGCCTCTCGCTTATGCCTTCACAACTCATCTTTCGTAATCGCCCTCGCCGCTCCCCGTTCAGGGAGAGGTGGCTTCCCTTCCAGTTTTGGCGGGACATACGCGGCGGCTTCCTTAGTCAGGGCGATCCAATCGTCGGGAGGTCGCCCCTTTCGCAGCATGCCGCCGAAGAGATGGTAAGGGTCATTGCCGCTGCCCGCTTTTCGCAGCGTGTTCTCGTCATTGACCCAGGCGTAGATGATAACCGCCGCCTTTGAATTGTAGCGGAAGAACAAAAAGCGGTCGGCGGCATTTGAACTGGCCGGGCTTTGGCCGTACATTCCCGCGAGGAGAGAAATGACATGACAAAGTCTGTTTTGAAATCCCCTCGCGGCCGCACTCGCGCACAACGCCTTGAGACCCGGGTAACGGCGGAGCAGAAGACGCTCATCGAACATGCCGCAGCCCTGCAGGGGCGGACGGTCACAGATTTCGTGTTGACCAGCCTCCAGGATGCCGCACGACGGGCGATCGAGGAGCATCAGCAGTTCGAACTGTCGGTTCGCGACAGCCAGGCGTTTGTCGATGCGCTGTTGCATCCGAAGCCCGTCAACGACCGTCTGCGTGACACGGTGCGCCGCTATCGCGGAGCCACCGGCGTATAGCCGGTGCCGGGCGCACCCGAGGGATTGCTTCGGGTCGAGGCGCTTGGTCCGCAGCACGATCGCAGTTCGTTCGTCAGCGGCGCCGAAGCGCTCGATCGCTATCTACGAAGCCAGGCTGGCCAGGATGCCCGCAAGAATATCGCGGCGCCATTCGTGCTCGTGCTGCCGGACGGCGCCATCGGCGGCTACCACACACTGTCCGCGACCGGCGTGAAACTCACCGAATTTCCGGCCGATATCACCCGCAAGCTGCCCCGCTATCCGCTCGTTCCCGCGACGCTTTTGGGCCGGCTCGCCGTCGATCAAAACTATCAAGGGCGAGGGTACGGCCGCTTCCTGCTTGCCGACGCTCTGTTGCGCGCGGTCCGTAGTGAGATCGCGTCGTTCGCCGTTGTCGTCGATGCCAAGGATGAGGCGGCCCGCCGTTT
>NZ_JBEKXH010000441.1:0-5394 GCF_049512235.1 Bradyrhizobium sp. | reverse complement strand
GAGGCGATGCGGTAGTCGTTGGTGAATTCGACGCCGGTACGCTGGCTCGGCAACCCCGCCGCGGTGTCGCCGGTGTCGCCGTCGAAGAACAATTCCGAATCCTGGTGGATGTAGAACAGACTGATCGAGCTGTTGAGATCGGGCAGCGCGGTGCTGCGAACGCCGACCTCGGCGCCGCGCGAGCGCACCAGGAATGGCGATGAACCCTCCGGCGTCGCCGGACTGCCGGGCACTTCGGTCAAGACCGTGCTGCGTGCGTCGTTGCTGTGATAGCCCATGCCGGCGCCGACAAAAAACTCGGTCTTGTCGAATGGTCCGATCACCATTCTGAATTTCGGGCTGCCGATGGCCTCCTTGGGATTTCCCGAGTTGGCCGGCTGCAATACCGAATCGACCGCTGCCGCGAAATAATCGCCGCGCCATCCTGCGGTCGTCCGCAACCAGTCGCTCCAATGCACGGTGTTCTCGGCATAGATCCCGGCGTTGCCTTCGCCGACATGGTCATAGATGTAGGGCGACAGGAACTGGCGCCGGGTCGTATAATTCAGCGCGGTAGTGATGTCGTCATAGCGGGATTGGACGCCGAACGCGGTCTCGGTCGGCAGGTTGAACAGCGCGCCGTTGATGGTGCGCGAAATGCCACCGCCGCCGTAGACGCGATCATCGTGCTGATGGAATTGATCGCCGTTGACCGGGTCGATGGTGTCCCAGGTGAAGTTGTTGAAGAGGTTCATGGTGTATTTGGCGAGATAGGCGTTGGCCTTCCACGATCCGATATCGTCGGATTGCGCCATCCTGGCCGACAGCGTGAATCGGCTGGTGTCGCCGCCATCGGTCGGGTCGAGTTCGCCGTAAAGCCCGATCTGTCCCGTCGTCATGGCGCGCAGCGCGACCTGATCGGTCGAGTTCCAGGTGTTGCTGTAGGCCATCCCGGTAAGCGAAAAACCATCGGTCGCGGTGCCCTGGCTGTAACGCACCAGGCCGCTGAACTTTTTCATGTCATCGGAGGTGGTCCAGGGACCGGCATAGCTCGTGACTTCGCCGGCATAGAGCAGTGAACCGTCACCGACCTTGCTCGATCCGAGGCTGAGATATCGCGCATAGCCAAAGCTGCCGACGGTGAGCGACTGAATGTTCTGATCGACTGTGTCCCGCAGCGAAATATGCAGGTTGCCGGCATTTTCGAAGTCTCCGACGTCGGCAAAATACGGCCCCTTGCGGACATCCAGTCCGCTGACGGTTTCAGGAATGAGCCAGTTGAGATCGGTGTAGCCCTGGCCATGGGCATGGGTGGGCAGATTGATCGGGACATCGTCGAGAAACGTGGCGAGATCGGTGCCGTGATCGAGATTCCAGCCGCGCAGGTAATATTGGTTGGCCTTGCCGGCGTCGGCATGCTCGATCACCATCAGGCCCGGCGCCGCTTCGAGAATTTCGCCGGGATGCGTAACCGGACGCGCATTGAGATCCTGGCCGGAAATCGTCATCTGGCTCGCCATGCCCGGCGCCACCGCAGCGCCTCCGCCGATGTTGGGACCGCCGGTCTCGTAGGCCGACGGCGGCCGCGTCGGTGGGGGCGCGGGCTTGGCCGACCGGGTGACGGCGTTGGTCGGGTTAGGAGTATGCGGTTTGGGCGGTGGCGGCTTGCGTTTGGGGGAAACCACCGTGACGGCAGGAAGGATCCTGCTGTCGGATCGGGTCGACGGAGCGGTCGCAGCTGGCGCCGCGTCCGGCGAGGAAGGTTGAGGCACCGGCGTCCCCGCCGCGGGGGTCTCGTGAGCCGGCGGAGGCTGCAGCGGCGCCTGTGCCCAAGCGCCCACGCAGACCGACGAAATCAGAAAGGATGTGGATGCAAGCAACCGCTGACGCAACGACATGAATGCCCCCTGTTCAGAGGGGGGAGACGAACGCCGACACGCCACCAATAGCAGCGGATATACCCACTTCCCGCGACATCATCGGCGACGTAACAATCTACCCCCGTGCCCTCCGGCAGCGCCCTGTCCTGCCGAACGATGGCGGCGAACCTGTCACGCCGGTATGATGATGTCAATAAAAGTGCATACTGGCGTTGACAGCGATACGGGCTGGGTTGGCCCCGCCGCGCCAAGGAATTCGTTTACCTGGTTCGAGCTTCGCAAGGCTTCGGCGAGGGTACCCGCTTGATGCCGGGCTCTGTTCGCGCCGATCAATCGTGACTAGATGGCAGCGTGGCGCCATCCAACTAACCGGTCAGGATCATCCGTGAACATTACTCTCTACGACCTGTCGGTCTGGGTCGTGCCGCTGATCATCGCCATCACCTTCCATGAGGCCGCGCACGGTTTTGTCGCGCATCATTTTGGCGACAACACCGCCTGGGAGCGCGGCCGGGTCAGCTTCAATCCGCTCAAACATATCGATCCGTTCGGCACTCTCGTGCTGCCGGCGCTGCTGCTATTGTCGCATTCGCCCTTCCTGTTCGGCTACGCCAAGCCGGTGCCGGTCAATTTTCGCGCCCTGCGCAATCCGCGGCTCGACATGGTCTGGGTGGCGCTGGCCGGCCCGGCCACCAATATCGCGCTGGCCTTGGCGGCGGCGGCCGCCTTTCACGTGCTGCCTTTGGTCCCGGAGGGCGCGGCGCAGTGGCTCACCGACAACCTCAAAAACGCGGTTCTGATCAACGTCGTCCTGGCGGTCTTCAATATGCTGCCGATTCCGCCGCTGGATGGCGGCCGGGTTGCTGTCGGCTTGCTGCCGCGGTGGCTCGGCTACCCCCTGTCGCGGCTGGAGCCGTTCGGGATGATGATCCTGATCGGCCTTCTGATCCTGCTGCCGCTCCTCGGCGCCGAGCTCGGCCTGAATCTTGATGTTATTTCGGCGATACTGCGGACTGTGACCGGCTATGTGCTACGGTTACTTCTCATCGTGACGGGCAACGCGTAATACAATTCGAACCGGCAATCCGACCCGAGGCCATCTTGATCAAAGCAGCCGATATGTTGATAGCACGACGCGCCGACACCCGGGCGCGCGCGGATTTTGCGACCTGGAAGATGATGGCCAAGCTCAACGGCGCCTCCGCGCTGCCGGCCGAGGCCCAGCAGTTCCTGGCCAGCTACAAGGCGCAGCTCGAGATAATGCCGGAGGTCGAGGCCAGCGAGGCCACCATCGCGCTGATGTACAAGGCCTATTACACCGAGATGGGCGGAGCCGGCGCAGCCCCCGACGTCAAGGCCCGGGCGCCCAACCCCGTGGCCGGCAATGTCACCGCCTTCAAACGCCCGGCCGCCCAGCGGCCGAAGCCGGCCGCCGGACCGCAGGTAAAACCCCGGCTTCCCGTGGCGCTGATCTTTGCCTGCCTGGTCGTGGTCTATGTCGGCGTGCGATATTACCTGCGGTGAGGCGGGTGATCTCCGTATAGCGCTGCAGCTGCACGCCCGAGATCACTTGTGTCGCGCGAAGTCCACCGGCAAGATGAAATGGAGCCCCTCGTCGGCAACGAGCGGCGGAGGTTGCGGCACTGGATCGGACCGGCGCACCATGGCCATTGCCGCGCGGTCGAATGCCGGATCGCCCGATCCTTCGACGATGCCGGCCGAGACAACGTGACCCATCCGATCCAGATCAACGCTGAGGGTGATCTTGGCGGCCCTGTTGCCGCGCTCCTCCGGATAGATCAAGTGCCTGTTGAGATGCGCGACCAGTTTCTTTACCCATGTCGCCTTCACGCGCTGTAAATTTTTGCCGACGCCCTCCGCCGGGGCAGCCGAGCGCGGCGCTTCCTGAACACTATCGGAACTCGGCACGGCCGTCGCCACGGCGGCGACCGATTCCTCCGAAGCCGTGGTTGTCACCGCGGCGGTTTTCGCATCGTCCTCTTTGGGCTTGTTCTGGTTGTTCGGCGTAACCTGCCGATCCGGATTTTCGGCTTCGGTCGGCACGTCCTCCGGCAGTTCCGTGTCTTTGACCTCGGCTTTCTGTTCGGCCATCGCGGGTGAGGCAACGGCCGCCTCGGTGTCCGGCCCCGGCGGAAGATCGCTGGGTTCCAGATGCGGCGACGTCATCTCCAGCCCGATTTCAATCGCCGGCGCACCAAGATCGTCGTCGGGTTCAACAGTCCGCAGATGCGCCACCGCCAGCGCCGCACCACCGAGGTGCAGCGCGAGCGCGCCTATGCCGGCCAGTATCCACAACCGCCGTGATGGTCTTGGTTCGCTATCGAGTTCGGACATCGCCATCTCGCCGCTCAAGGTTTTACGTCCTCGGAGGCCCCCCCGGAGGGCTTTGCGCTTTCAGGTGCGGCGGCGGCCGGGACGCCCTCCAGCGCCACCAGCTTGATCTTGGAATAGCCGCCGGCGCGCAGAATCTCCAGCACGTCCATCATCTCGCCATAGGGCACCGAACGATCGGCACGCAGGAAGATAAAGCGGTCCTTGCTGGCGTCTTCCATGGCATCGAGCGAGCGCACCAGGTCGACCCGCTTGACCGGGGTTTCGCCGAGCGCCAGCGCCAGATCGGGCTTGATGCTGACATAGGTCGGCTTGTCCGGCTTCTTCTGCGGGGTCGCGGTCGAGGACGGCAAATCGATCGGAAGATCGACCGTCGACAGCGGCGCCGCCACCATGAAGATGATCAGCAGGACGAGGATGACGTCGATGAACGGCGTGACGTTGATCTCATGGGCTTCCGCGAAATCTTCGTCATCGAGTTCAGTATCTGCGAGCGAGATGGCCATGGCCTACTCCGCCGCGCGCGAATGCGCCGCCACATGGGTGCGATCGAGATCGCGCGACAACAGCCGCGCCGCCGCGCCCGACGCCCGGCCGACCAGTTCCAGATAGCCTTTGGTGGTCCGCGCAAAGTGATTGTAGATGATGACGGCGGGGATCGCCGCGGCAAGACCGAAGGCAGTGGCGAGCAGCGCTTCGGCGATACCGGGCGCGACCACGGCGAGATTGGTGGTCTGCGACTTCGAGATGCCGATAAAACTATTCATGATGCCCCACACCGTGCCGAACAGTCCGACGAATGGCGAGGTGGCGCCGATGGTCGCCAGCACACCCATGCCGAAATGGATCCGGCGCGCCTCGGCACGCACGATCTCGGCAAAGCTCGACGCTGCCCGCTCCTTGATGCCGGCATCGCTGGAAATTCCCGCCGACAACCGCGCCTCGCGCAGCGCGGCGGCGAGCAGCGCCGACAATACATTATCCTTATCCTTATCCCTGGCGCCCAGCGTGATCTGGGCGTCGGCCAGCGATTTCGACTCGCCGATCTTGCCGAGCGCGGCGCGCAAGCCGCGGCGGACCAGCGACAGCTCGATCATTTTCGCGATGCAGATGGTCCATGTCACCAGCGAGGCAAAGGCGAGCCCGATCATGACCGCCTTGACCAGGATATCGGCCGCAAGGA
>NZ_JBEKXH010000440.1:0-5404 GCF_049512235.1 Bradyrhizobium sp. | reverse complement strand
GACGCCAAACTCACGCGATCATAAGTGCGATCCAGTGCCAGCGGCTCCAAGGATCGGCCTGTGCGGAGCACCGCAAGTCGAATTTCGCAGGCCTGACGGAAACCTATTGTCCTGCCGTCGACGCCTTCGAAAACCTCATCGGTTGAGCCTTCAAGGCACGCAGAGCTTGGCGACCAGCAGGAACCAGCGACGACGCACGATTCCCGCGACATCCAACTATGTCTGGGATTTTCGTAGCAACGGCGCCGCTACCGCCGCGGCCTCGCCGGCACGACGGAACACGGTTTCCATCAGCCACTGATTGTTCGGAAACTGCTCCGCCCATTCGTCCCAACCGGAATGCTTGCGGTATTGACCGAGGCATCCCGAAGCGACGATCTCGGCGGGATTGACCTCGACCCGGCGGTCGCAATCGGGCGCGACATATATCGCGTCGGCACGGCAGTAAAGTTCGCACATGAAGCAGGTCTGACATTCCTCAACGCGCGCCAACGTCGGCGGGCCCGACGCCGATGGATTGATGACATTGACGGGACAGACCTCGACGCAGGCGCCGCAATTGGTGCAGCGGTCGGACAGGATGAGTTCGATCACAAGGTCGCCTCCAATTCACTATGACGCGCCGAGGCGGACGCCGGATCGGCAGTCACCCAGACGCGGTCGAATCCGCCGGACAGCAGACGGACGGCCAGGTTCGGATCCGGGGCTGGATAATCCTCGCGACGGTGCATGCCGCGGCTCTCGGTGCGTCGGATCGCCGTCGCGACCGACCAACGCGCCGTTGCCACCAGTGCGGCGGCTTCGCGCAGGGCGACGTTGTCGGCAGCGGCATGATCGGCCAGTTCGCTCCAGAGCGCGTCGAGGCTGCTTCGGGACGCAGCGAGCGCCGGGCCATTGCGGAACAAGTTCTTGTCATACGGATGCATCTCGGCGCGCACGCCGGCCCGGACTGTCGCAAGATCCACGGCCTTCGCATGCTGCCGTGGCCGTAGGCCCGCCTGACCCAGCGGACGAAGGCGGGCGCCACGGCCGGTCGCGTGGCGCGCCATGCGCGCGGCCGCTGTTCCCGCAGACAACCCTGACGACAGCGCCCACGCCGAGTTGACATTGCCGCCGCCCGAAATCGCCCCCGCGACCTTCTCGCGCGAGGCGTTGTCGCCTGCCACGAACAATCCGGGTACCGATGTCGCGCCATCGACGTCGATCACGCGGACCCCGCCGATGCCGCGGACGGTGCCGTCATTATGCAGCGTGACTTCAAAGCGATCGCGATAGGGATCGATGCGCCAGCGATCGAAGACCAGCGGAACGTTGGGCGAGATCGTGTGCAGCCGTGCCTTGATGTCGTCCGGCAGCCGGTGCAGCGAGCAGTAAACCGGCCCCCTCAGCAGCGCTCGGGCGAGACGTTGGGTCTGGTCTGGTGCAAAGGGCAGGTCGAGCTCGCGCCCATCGGCATCGTAATAGGTCGCAAACGAATAGGCCATGCTTCGGGTCATGGTGGAATGCGCGGGCGCAATCGTATAGGCGGCAGTGAACTCCATGCCGGACATCTCGGCGCCAGCCTCCGCGGCCAACAGATAGCCATCGCCGGTGTTGGTTCGTGATCCCAGAAGGTGTGACAGGAAGCTGGTCCCGCCGGCCGCCAGCACGACGGCGCCCGCCTCGACCTGATATGGCCAGCCACCCTGTTGACGGCGAAGTCCACGTGCGCCGCCGACCGAGCCGTCGTCCCGCGCGAGAAGCTCAACGACGGGCGATTGATCCAGAATGGTGACGCCGCAGCTCAGCACAAGCTGGCGCAGCGCACGCATGTATTCGGGTCCGCGCACCGCGCGATAATTGACGCGTCCTTCATCGTCCGTGCCGAACTTATAATAGGGCGAAAGAGTCGGCAGCGTGCGCCAGGTCTGGTCAAGGATACGGTGCATCCAATCGGCCTCTCCCAAACCAAGACCGGCTGCGATGCGGTTGCCGACCGCGGTGCCGCGAGCCTCGGGAGGGTCCGGTGGCACCCACCAGTGGCCCGGCCCGGCCGCCGCGGTCACGCCGCTGGCGCCGCAATAGCCTTTGTCCGCCAGCACGACAGCAGCCCCGGCCTTTGCCGCGGCGGTCGCGGCCCAAGCACCGGCCATGCCACCGCCGATAATCAGGACGTCGGTCTTCAGAGTGAGAGATTCGAGCGATGACGAGGCCATGATTTCCTACCTATGCGGCGCGCGCATCGACACCGAGCCAGGTCAGGAGCTGGCGGCGTAACGCGCTGAACCCCGGCTGACTGACGTCCCGCGGGTGCGGCAGATCGACGGCGAGTTCGTGGGCGATGACACCAGCCTCCATCATCACCACGCGATCGGCGAGCAGCACCGCCTCCTCGACATCATGCGTGACCAGCAGCACGGCGTATCCGTGCTGCTGCCAGAGTTCAGCGACCAGCTTCTGGGCATTGATGCGGGTCAGCGCATCGAGCGCGCCAAACGGCTCGTCCAGCAGCAGCAGATCGGGCTCGCGCACCAGCGCCCTCGCCAGCGAGGCGCGTTGGGCCTCGCCGCCCGATAGCACCTTGGGCCACACGTCGGCCCGGTATCCGAGACCGACCTCGTCGAGCGCGGCATTGGCATGCGCCCGATCGGGCCGACCCGGCAGACCCAACACGACATTCTTCCAGACCGATTTCCACGGCAGCAGCCGCGGCTCCTGAAACGAGACCGCACGCCTGGCAGCAACAATCACCTCGCCTTCGATCTCCGCGTCGAGATCCGCCAGTACCCGCAGCAGGGTCGACTTGCCGCATCCGCTCACGCCGATCAGGGCGACGAACTCACCGGCCGCGATCTCCAGATTGAGATTGTCGATCACGGCGCGCGTGCCGAAGCGCCGCGTAAGCCCGCGCACGCGCACGACCGGGGCACGCAGCGTCCCCGCCCCGTCGCTCAGGCTCCGGTGAAGGATGGCCGCCATGCCAAAAGGACCCTTTCAAGAAGCCGGACGATGGCGTCTACGATCAATCCAAGCAGAGCGTAGACCACGAGACAGACAACAATGACGTCGGTCTGGAACAGCTCGCGGGCGGTGTTCATCAAATAGCCGATCCCCGCGCTGGCATTGATCTGCTCGCCGAACACCAGCGCCAACCAGGCTATCCCGAGCGCGTAGCGCAGGCCGACCAGTGCGTTGGGAAGCGCGCCCGGGAGTACCACATGCCACACGAGACCGACACGGCTGAGCCCCAGCGTCTGGCCCGCTTCAATCAGCTTCTGATCGACGTTGCGGATGCCCGCGTAGATGTTGAGATAGAGCGGGAATGCCGTCGCGAGCGCGATCAGCGCGATCTTCGGCCGCTCGCCGATACCGAACCAGATGATCAATAGCGGAATCAGCGCGACAATGGGCATCGTGCGCAGCATCTGCATGGTGGAATCGATCAAATCCTCACCAAGCCGAAACAACCCGGAAAGAACCGCAAGGATCACCGCGATCGAGCCTCCGATCGCGAGCCCCGCCGCGGCGCGGCCAAGCGACGTCAGGATCGCCTGCTGCAATTCGCCACTCTCCAACAGCGCGGCCGCGCTCTTGATCACCGCGGTCGGCCCGGCCAATACCTCCTGCGGCAAAAGACCGGTGGCGGAGGCGACTTGCCAGAGCAGCAAGACGGTTAGCGGCCCGACGGCGCGCCGAAGCGGCCGAGGCAGACCGCGCGCGCCGACCCGCCTCGGTTTGATGCTGACCAACTGTGGATTGACCGCGACCGCTACCGAAGGGGCGTGCAGCCGCGCCAATTCGCCCGGAGAACGCGGCGCCAGGACCAGGCGATCGACAACCGACATCAGGTGCCCGTCTCAACCGATTGGTAGATCGCGGATGATGCGCGACCGGAAATCGATATCGCCCTGCAGCAGGCCGATTGACGTCCAGGTGTCAAACGTCTTGCGCAGCCGCGCCGCAAAGGCATCGTCGATCGCGATGCGGCGATAACTGGAGTCTTCGACATACAGCGCTTCGGCGATCGCGTCGTCCTGCTTGGTGAAGGCCTTGAGCCACTCGGTGTCCTTGGCTTTCTGTTCCCGCGACCAGATATAGCCGCGCTCGACGCGGTTGAAGAAATCGGCCATGGCGAGGCGCTTCAGCGGATCGGCGAGCGCCGACGGCGTCGCCGAAAACACGAACAGGCCGCTGTTGATCCCGACGCCGTCGGACAGGATGCGGGCCCCGAGCTGGCCGCGCGCCCGTGCCACGTAAAGGCCCCAGGTGGCCCAGCCGTCGATTGCGCCGCTCTGGAACGCCGCACCGGCGTCGATCGGATTCATGAAGGCGAGCTTCACCTCGTCAAGCCGGAGCCCGGCCTGTTGCAAGGCGCCGACCACGAGGTAATGCGCGACGCTGCCGCGCGTCGTCGGCGAAATCGTCTTGCCCCGGAGATCGGCGACCTGTTGCACCGAACTGTTGCGCGGTACCAGCAAGGAGGTACCCAGGCCGCCATTGTCCCAGGCGGCGACCAACTGCACCTTCGAGCCATTGGCGATCGCGGTTACCGTCGGCGAGTCGTTCGCCGCGCCAATATCGATCGCGTCGGCCTTCAATGCCTCGTGCAGGTTTACCGCGGCCGGATAGACCGACCAATCGATCTTGTAAGGGAGATCATCAAGGAGTCCCGCCGCCCGCAATTTGCTCTGCTGCTGGCCGACCTGATCGCCGACCCTCAAGGTAACACCGGAGAGATCGGTCGCCGCCAAAGCCGGGATGGCCCGCGCTGCCACTGCAAGGCTGGTACCCAGGACAAGACCACGGCGGGAGACGAAATTCGTCATTAAGCACCTCGCAACTCAGCAGCACGCCGACCGATCGGGTATCCTCCAGCGGCAGCGTCTCAGGACTATCTCAATCGTCGGGCGACGGCGCATGCCCGTCAATGCAACAGCAAACTCTTTTGCGTGCGAAGACGGGATCTCTGTCCTAGGATCTGGGGCGCCTGAGGCACAGCTATTTCGCTGCAGAATAAACCTATCGTCCCGACCAGCTGTTCGGAAACAGCTTTCTTCGGGTCTCTTATACGTGACATGCGCTAGATTCCGGCACCGTCGTCAAAGCTTTCGCTCTTCGCCTGCGTGATGGTGCTGCCCGGCGGCACGCTCTTCGTCAGCCAGACGCCGCCGCCGATCGACGAACCGCGGCCGATGGTGATTCGCCCGAGCACCGTCGCCCCGGCATAGATGACAACGTCATCTTCAATAATCGGATGGCGATCGCCGCCCTTGACGATAGCACCGTTTGCGTCGACGTCGAACCGCTTCGCTCCTAGCGTTACGGCTTGATAAAGGCGCACGCGGCGCCCGAGCCGCGCCGTCTCGCCGATCACCACGCCGGTGCCGTGGTCGATGAAGAAGCTCTCGCCAATTTCGGCGCCGGG
>NZ_JBEKXH010000439.1:0-9324 GCF_049512235.1 Bradyrhizobium sp. | reverse complement strand
CATCGGGGCACGCATTCGCGCGCCCCGGAGGCTTTAGCCCACCCTACAGACTGCCCGCTCGCGCTTTCAGATGGCACGAGGGTTGACGGCAAATGGCTGCCGCGCCATTGAGCAGTGGGCCTTTCGACCATGCCCGCTGCCGGAAAGTCACCATGCCCGTTCGCCTCGACCGAAGCCGCGCCGATTTCAGTGAGCGATTCGCAGGCTTCCTCGCCAGGAAGCGCGAAGTGTCCGCCGATATCGAGGCCGCGACCCGCGCCATCGTCGATGACGTGGCCATGCGGGGCGACCCGGCGCTGCTCGATGCGACCCGAAAATTCGACCGGCTCGATCTCCAAGCGGGCGGCTTGCGCGTCAGCGCGGCCGAAATCGATGCCGCGGTAAAGGCCTGCGACGGCGATACGATCGATGCGCTCGGATTCGCCTGCGAGCGGATCGAGGCGTTCCACCGCCGCCAGATGCCGGCGGACCAGCGCTTCACCGATGCGCTCGGCGTCGAACTGGGCTGGCGCTGGAGCGCGATCGAATCGGTCGGTCTTTACGTGCCGGGCGGCACCGCCGCCTATCCTTCCTCGGTGCTGATGAATGCGGTGCCGGCCAAGGTCGCCGGCGTCGGTCGCGTGGTGATGGTGGTGCCGGCGCCGGACGGCAAGCTCAATCCGCTGGTGCTGGCGGCGGCGCGGCTGGCCGGCGTCAGCGAAATCTATCGCGTCGGCGGCGCGCAGGCGGTAGCGGCATTGGCCTGGGGCACCGCGACCATCGCGCCCGTGGTAAAAATCGTCGGTCCCGGCAACGCCTATGTCGCCGCCGCCAAGCGGCTGGTGTTCGGCAAGGTCGGCATCGACATGATCGCCGGTCCCTCGGAAGTTCTGGTGATCGCCGACCTGACCGGCAACGCCGCCTGGATCGCGGCCGACCTCTTGGCGCAGGCCGAGCACGACGTCAACGCGCAGTCGATCCTGATCACCGACAGCGCCGGTCTGGCCGAAGCGGTCGAACGCGCGGTGCGATCGCAGCTTGCGACCTTGCCCCGCGCGGATATCGCAGGCGCCTCGTGGGACGCGTACGGCGCCATCATCCTGGTCGAACACCTGGACCAGGCGGTGGCGCTGGCGGACGCCATTGCCGCCGAGCATCTGGAAATCATGACCTCCGATCCGGAAGCGTTTGCGGCGCGGATCCGCAATGCCGGGGCGATCTTTCTCGGGGCTCATACGCCGGAGGCGATCGGCGACTATGTCGGCGGCTCCAACCACGTGCTGCCGACGGCGCGCTCGGCGCGGTTTTCCTCAGGCCTCGGCGTGCTCGACTTCATGAAGCGAACCTCGATCCTGAAATGCGGACCGGACCAGTTGCGCGCGCTGGGACCCGCGGCGATGACGCTGGGCCAGGCCGAAGGCCTCGATGCCCATGCGCGTTCGGTCGGATTGCGTCTCAATCCGTCATGACCAGACCGCCGCCAGAGGAGGACGCGCAGAACCGCATCGTCGCGGTGACGCTGGATGAGGAATCGATCGGGCGCTCCGGCCCCGACATCGAGCATGAGCGCGCGATTGCGATCTACGATCTCGTCGAAAAGAACCTGTTCGCGCCGGAAGGCGGCGGCGCCGGCCCGTTCACCCTGCATATCGGCATCACCGGCAACCGCCTGATGTTCGACATCCGCCGCGAGGACGGCACGCCCGTGGTGGCGCATCTGTTGTCGCTGACGCCGTTCCGGCGCATCGTCAAGGACTATTTCATGATCTGCGACAGCTATTATCAGGCGATCCGCACCGCGACGCCGGACAAGATCGAGGCCATCGACATGGGCCGCCGCGGCATCCACGACGAAGGTTCACGCACCCTGCAGGAGCGCTTGAAGAGCAAGGTAAGGATCGATTTCGAGACCGCCCGCCGGTTGTTCACCCTGATCTGCGTCCTGCACTGGAAGGGTTGAGCCCTGATGGTGGCGCCGCTGCGCCCGCGCGCTCCGCAAGCCGTGCTGTTCGCCTGCGGCCTGAACAGCGTGCGCTCGCCGATGGCCGAAAGCCTGCTGCGGCATATGTTTCCCCATGCGCTCTACGTCAAATCCGCCGGTGCCCGCAAAGGCGAGCTCGATCCGTTCGCGGTCGCGGTGATGGCAGAACTGGGCCAGGATATTTCCGGCCACAAGCCGACGACGTTCGAGGAGCTGGACGACTGGGAAGGGCTCAATTTCGACCTCATCATCACGCTGGCGCCCGAGGCGCATCACCGGGCGCTGGAATTGACCCGCACGCTCGCCGCCGATGTCGAATACTGGCCGACCCATGATCCCTCAGCCGCCGAGGGCAATCGCGAGCAGAAGCTTGAGGCCTATCGCGAGGTCTGCGACAGCCTGCTGTCGCGCATCCGCAAACGCTTTTCCAAGGTCGGGGCGGCCAGTGGTTGATTGCAGCCGGCACAAGGTGTTCTTTCCCAAGCCGGTTGTCTCCGCGAAGGCCTTCCGATAGGTTCCGCGCGCATTCATCCTCGGGTCCCCGTTCGTTCTGTTCCGCAAGATCACGCCCGCATGCTAGGCCGCCCCAAATTCGTTCTGGCTTCCGGTTCGCCGCGACGCCTTGCCCTGCTCAATCAGGCTGGCATCGAGCCCGATGCGCTGCGTCCGGCCGACGTCGACGAGACCCCGCGGCGCGGCGAGCTGCCGCGCGCCTGCGCCAATCGGCTGGCCCGCGCCAAGGCCGATGCCGCGCTCAAATCGGTGCAGCTCGATGACGAATTGCGCGGATCCTTCATCCTGGCCGCCGACACCGTGGTCGCGGTCGGCCGCCGCATATTGCCCAAGGCCAATCTGGTGGACGAAGCCTCGCAATGCCTGCGGATGTTGTCGGGGCGCAACCACCGTGTCTACACCGCGATCTGCCTGGTGACGCCGAAGGAGACTTTTCGCCAGCGCCTGGTCGAAACCCGCGTGCGCTTCAAGCGCCTGAGCGAGGACGATATCCAGGCCTATATCGGCTCCGGCGAATGGCGCGCCAAGGCCGGGGGCTATGCGGTGCAGGGCATCGCCGGATCGTTCGTGGTCAAGATGGTCGGCTCCTACACCAATGTCGTCGGTCTGCCGCTGTACGAATCGATCGCGCTGCTCGGCGGCGAAGGCTTTCCTATCCGCTTCGGGTGGCTCAATGCCGCCTGAGCCCCCCAAACCGGCCGGCCCCGGCAAGGCGAAGGTGGCGCCAAAAGCGAAGGCAAAACCCTGCCCGATCTGCGGCAAGCCGGCGAGCGAGGCCTCGCGCCCGTTCTGCTCCGAGCGCTGCCGGGATGTCGACCTCAACCGCTGGCTGTCGAATTCCTACGCCATTCCGGCCCGGAGCGACGAGGACGAAGACCCGGATTGAGCTTGGTTTTTCGCGTTTTTGGCGCGGAAAAGCCCGTGACTAAGCCGCCGCTATCTCTCACTCCCCTCCCTCCGCGAAGCGACCGCAAAGCGGCGGGAAGGGGGCCTGCCCCGGGGCTTGACCCGGGGTCGGGGGTGGGGGGTCCCTCCGCGAGTTCGGTGCCAGTGGAGGCCACATCAATACCATGCCGTCTGTCCAAACCGGCGCGCGCGAAGCGAGGTAGACAGCGTTGCCGGGCCCCACTATAAACCGGCGCTCCCAGGCGGCGCCCAGCGGCCCTGGAAGTGCCCAGGTAGCTCAGTTGGTAGAGCATGCGACTGAAAATCGCAGTGTCGGTGGTTCGATTCCGCCCCTGGGCACCAGGACGATGTTCCTGTACTTTATCGCAACATCAATCACTGAGCCGACACTCGTGATGATGCTACCGGAACCGAACTGATCGCTGATTATAGTACGGCTGATAGACATCGAACAGGTGCCGCAACGGGCGCTTCAGGCCGGTCATCGACGGCATGGACCATCGCTTGGGAGAAGAGAGATGTCTCTTGCAGTGTTCCGTGCATTGGCTGCCATTTGTCGACGCTACCATATCCACCGTTTGTCATTGTTCGGCTCGACGCTGAAAGGGTCCGATCGTCCTGATAGCGATGTAGATTTGCTGGTGGAATTCCAGCCACGTGCCAAACCAAGTCTCCTGACGATGGCGGGAATAGAAGTCGAACTGTCACTGTTGCTGGGCGGGCGCAAAGTTGATCTGCGCACGGCTCAAGATTTGAGCCGATATTTCCGGGACGAGGTCGTCCGCGCGGCGGAGACGCAATATGAGGCCCGATGACCGAGTACGTCTGCGCCACGTTGCCGATGCGTTAAGTGCAGCGATCCGGTTCACCGACGAAGCCGCGAGGATCTCGACAAAGACGAAATGCTGGCTTTCGCGCTGGTTCACGCCATCTTGATTGTGGGAGAGGCGGCGGGCAAGGTCACTGCCGAGTTACGCGACCAGCATCCGCAGATTCCGTGGCGCTCATCACCGGTATGCGTCATCGGTTGGTTCACGCCTATTTCGACATCAATCAGGACACCTTGTGGACGACAGCCACGGAATCGGTTCCTGACCTCTTGGCCCAGGTTGATAGACTTCTCTCATCGGACTGAAGGGCTGCCGCGATCGGTGCGTCCGCGCCTCGTGCTCTTGGCGCTTTTGGTCGCAAGACGTTTGATCGGACTTAATCTCCCGCAATTAAGTGCAGTGTCACCGTAACTCTCAGGCGGGGCCTCCGGTGAACTTCCGAGTGGCAGTTTCCCGGGTGGCATCGGAAGCCGGGTGTCCAAGTCGTCGAAATAACGAGGCCCGCGCGCTCGGCATTCTCGTAAGCATCCGCTATAGGCCGCGGGGAGCCCGGGTTGCGCTCGGGGCACGAATCGGCCGTGCAAACGGCAGGGCAGCCCGGCCACGGGCGGCCCAACGGGCCGTAGCGGGCGAGTTTTCCAGACTGTGCTGAGAATGAACCGCGGCGAGACGCGCCGGCCTTGTCAGGCGGCGCGCTCGATCCGTCGGGTGGAGTGCCAATTCCACGGCAGCAGCGCGGCGAGATCGTTGATCTTGTGATCGGCGATGCGCGCCAGCACGTCGGCAAGCCAGGCTTGCGGGTCGACGTCGTTGAGCATGGCCGTTTGAATCAACGTCAGCATGACGGCGGCACGTTCGCCACCGCGATCTGAACCCGCGAACAACCATGACTTTCTTCCGAGTGCGATGCCTCGCAGCGCTCGCTCAGCGGCGTTGTTGCTGAGGCAGATGCGTCCATCGTGCAGAAAGCGGGTGAACACATCAACGCGCCTGAGCGTATAGTTGAGCGCCTTGGCGACGGGATTGTGGCCCGACAGCTTCGCTCGCTCGCGCTTCATCCACTCGATCAACTCATTGACCAGTGGAGCCACCTCACTGCGGCGCACAGCCAATCTATCATCGGGTGATTTGCCTGTGATCGCGCGCTCCAGCGCGAAGATCGCATCAAACTTCTGCACCGCCGCGAACGCGATCGGCGAGATCACCTTCGAGCTGTTGTCGCGCGCGTTCGATGCGACGTCGGCGAGTTCGAACAAATAGCGTCGCGCATGGGCCCAGCATCCGACCGCGGTGATCGGACCCGGCTTGCGATTGGCCTCGTAAAGAGTGTTGAAGCCACTATAGGCGTCGGCCTGCAGAATTCCGCTGTAGCCGGCGAGATGCCGTGCCGGATGCACGCCGCTGCGATCGGGCGAATAGTAGTAGATCGCTGCGGGCGGCGCAGCGCCGCCGAACGGACGATCGTCACGCACATAGGTCCACAACCTACCGGTCCGCGTCTTTCCCTTGGCCAGCACCGGCACCGTCGTGTCATCGCCATGCAGCCGCTCGGCCGCGAACACGTGATGCTTGATGAGTTCGAACAGCGGCAGCAGCGAGGCCGCGCAGGCGCCGACATGATCGGCCATGGTCGATACTGAAAGCTCGACGCCCTCGCGCGCAAACTGCTCGCTCTGCCGGTTCAGCGGCTGATGATTTGCGTATTTGTCGACCAGGATCATCGCCAGCAGGCTCGGGCCTGCGAAGCCTCGGGGGATGGCGTGGAACGGAGCCGGCGGCTGGCTGATCTTCTCGCAGGACCGGCAGCTGAACTTCTCACGCACATACTCGGTGACGAACATTTGCCGCGGCACCACGTCGAGCGTCTCGGTGACGTCCTCGCCGATCTTCGAGAGCTTGTCGCCGCCACAGCACGGGCAGCAGGTCGGCGCCGGATGCACGATGCGCCGGCGGGGCAGATGATCGGGGAAATTGCGCCGCGTCGCCGGCCGCCGCATGTGGGCTTGCACGGGATTGGCCCGCGCCGCTTCGGCCGTGGCCTTGGCCGCTTCCACGACCATGTCTTCGAGTTGAAGTTCGAGCTGATCGAGCAGGCGCTGGCTGCGCTCCGAGCGCGGGCCGTAGATCTCCCGCTTCATCTTCGCGATCACCAATCGAAGGTGCTCGATCAGGGCTTCCGCACCGAGCACCTTCGCGCGCATCTCGATGAAGGCCGCCTTCAGCGCGTCATAGTCTTCCGGAAGTTTATCGTGTTCCGGAAGCCTAGATCCTTCGGGAAGGTTGTTGTCTTCATGAAGATCATCGATCGTCATCGGCATAATGCGATTCGATCACAATCAACGCTGATTCGCAGCTCTCATGTGGTGATATCAACGATCAATTCGAATTTACTTACATGCGTTGATATCAATCGCGCGATTACGTTTAGCCCGCTGCTGACGGTCGCCAGCTATGAACGGGATTGCGCCAGTCGATTCCTTCCAACAGGTAACCGAGCTGCGCGGACGTGATCACCACCGCGCCGTCTGATGTGGACGGCCAGACGAAGCGCCCGCGTTCGAGCCGCTTCAGGTACAGCGACATGCCGATGCCATCGTGCCAAAGCACCTTGATCAGCTTGCCGCTCTTGCCGCGGAAAACGTAGAGATCGCCACCGTGAGGATCGCGATGAAGCGTTTGCTGAACCATCAACGCCAGGGTGTTCATGCCGCGGCGCATGTCGGTGTGGCCCGTCGCAATCCACACCCGCACGCCCGATCCGATCGGGATCATCGCCGTCGCCCCTGCGCCAGCGCCGCGACCGCCGCCGACATCACCGCGATGTCCACCGCGCCGCTGATCCGCATCCGCACGCCGGTGGCAAACTCGATCTCCAGCGTTCCGCCGCCGCCCGCCACCTCCGGCGCGATCCGCACCGGCGCAAAACCCTCAGGCGTCGATCCGCGCAGCCGCAGCCGCCAGCTATACAACTGCGTCGCACGGATGCCAGCCTCCTGCGCCACCGCCGCAACGCTGGCCCCGGGCCTCAGCGTCGCCGCGACCAGTTGCTGCTTCTCCGCAAGGCTGTAGCGCCGCCGCTTTCGAGCCGATGGGTCGATTTCGTTCCGTCTGTTCTTCATGTGATAATCCTCCGTGGAAAATCACATGACCCATGCACTCACCGGATCGACAAGGCGGCCTCTATCGGATGGATACCCTACTTCACAGGCTCCAGTACCGAGACGTAATTCGCCACCGCCGCCCCGCCCATGTTGAAGATGCCGGCGAGTTTGGCGTCCCTGATCTGCATGCCCTCGGGCGCCTGCCCCACCAACTGCATCGCGGTCATCACGTGCATGGAGACGCCGGTGGCGCCGATCGGGTGGCCCTTTGCCTTTAGTCCGCCGGAGGGATTGATCGGCAGCTTGCCGTCCTTCTGCGTCCAGCCTTCCTTGATGGCGCGGGCGCCCTGCCCGCGCGGCGTCAGGCCCATGGCTTCATATTCGATCAGTTCGGCAACCGTGAAGCAGTCGTGGGTTTCGACAAAGGAAAGATCGGATAATTGCACGCCGGCCGATTGCAGCGCGCGCTGCCAGGCCACGGTGCAGCCTTCGAACAGCAAAATGTCGCGCTTCGACATCGGCAGGAAATCCTGGGCATGCGCGGTGGCCCTGATGTTGACCGCCTTGGCCATGGTCTTGGCGGTCTCCGCATCGGTCAAAACCAGTGCCGCCGCACCATCCGACACCAGCGAGCAGTCGGTGCGCTTCAAGGGACCCGCCACGAACGGATTTTTTTCGCTTTCGGAGCGGCAGAAGTCGTAGCCGAAATCCTTGCGCAGCTGGGCATAGGGATTGGCGACGCCGTTTTTGTGGTTCTTGGCGGCGATCATCGCCAGCGCGTCCGACTGATCGCCGTATTTCTGGAAATACGCCTGCGCGATCTTGCCGAACACGCCGGCAAAACCGCCGGGGGTGTCGCCGTCTTCCGGCAGATAGGACGCGCGCAAGAGGTTGCGGCCGATCTCGGCCGCCGGCGTGCGCGTCATCTGCTCGACGCCGACCACGAGCACTATTCTGGCCGCGCCCGCGGCGATCGCCCGGATGCCCTGATGCACCGCCGCCGATCCGGTGGCGCAGGCATTCTCCACGCGGGTCGCCGGCTTGAAGCGCAACTGAGGATCCGCCTGCAGCACCAGGGAGGCCGTAAAATCCTGCGGCGAGAAGCCGGCGTTGAAATGCCCGAGCACGATTTCATCGACATCGCCGGCGGAAATGCCGGCGTCGGCGAGCGCTTCATTCGCGACCCGGACCACCAGGCTCTCGACGCTCTCGGTATCGAACTTGCCGAACGGCGTGTGCGCCCATCCGACGATACTCGCGCTCATGATCGTTCTCCCTGTCTGGCCTGGATCGTTTGTAGTCCGTCGGCCGTCATATTACACCTGAGGTTTCAGCGATTGCATCGTCCGCGCGCATATGGCTGATATGCCGGCCCAGTTGCCCGAGCGGATATCGGCCGCCGGGCACAGCCAGGAACCGCCGACCGCGACCACGTTCGGCTCGCTCAGCCACGCCGCCGCATTGGCCTCCCCGATGCCGCCGGTCGGACAAAACCGCGCATCCGGAAAAGGCCCTGCCAAGGCACGAAGTGCCTTGATGCCGCCGCACGGTTCGGCCGGGAAGAATTTGACGAGATCAAAGCCGTGGGCCAGCGCCTGCATCAGCTCGGAGGCCGTCGCGATGCCCGGCGCGAACGGCAAGGGGCTTGCCGCGGCAGCCTGCAAGAGATCCGGCGTGGCACCGGGACTGATGCCGAATTCGACGCCAAGGGCTGCCGCGCGGGCCAGATCGTCAGCGTTCAGGATGGTACCGATGCCGACGATGGCCTCCGGCACATCGGCCATGATCGCCTTGGCGGCCTCGATCGCAACCCTGGTTCGCAGCGTGACTTCCAGCACCCGCACCCCGCCCGCGACCAGCGCCCTGGCCAGCGGTACCGCGTCTTCAAGCCGTTCGATGGTCAGAACGGGGATCACACGGGCCGTCCTGAACATCGCCGCAAGTTTTTCCCGGGCGCCTGTCGACGACTGTTTTGACATCACGATCATAGAGACACCTGGTGGGATGTCGCCGG
>NZ_JBEKXH010000438.1:0-5429 GCF_049512235.1 Bradyrhizobium sp. | reverse complement strand
TTTGCCTGGGATCTCGATGCCCGCGACGATGTCCATGCGACCGCGCGATACCGCCGCGACCTCGTTCGCATGATCGGGCGCGATCTGGTGCGGGAGGTTCTGCCATGAGCCGATGGCAAGCCGGAAGGCGCCACCAAGTCCGCTTCTCGCTGAACGGCAAGCCCTGTTGCGGCGAGGCGGAGCCGCGGCTTTTGCTGAGCGACTTTCTGCGCCACCAGATCGGCATGACCGGCACCCATGTCGGCTGTGAACACGGCATATGCGGGGCCTGCACGGTCGAGATCGATCGCCAACCGGCGCGGGCCTGCCTCACGCTCGCCGTCCAGGTGCAAGGCTGCGAAGTTCGGACCGTCGAGGGGCTGGCGCCGTCGCCGGACCGTCTTGGCGTCCTGCAGGCGGCGTTCAAGCGCAATCACGCGCTGCAATGCGGGTTCTGCACGGCAGGCATCCTGATGTCGCTCGACGGCTTCCTGCGCGAACGGCCGCGGCCGGATGAAGAAAGCATCCGCGACCTCCTGAGTGGACATCTGTGCCGCTGTACGGGCTACACGCCGATCGTGCGCGCCGCGCTCGAGGCGGCGGCGGAATTGGCCGATCCGGGCAGAGAGCCAACCGATGCTTGACCTTGGAACCAGCTTTGTCGCCAGCGTCGCCCGCGACCCCGACGCCATAGCCCTTGTCGACGAGGACATTCGCCTGACCTACGCGCAGTGGTATCAGCGGATTTCCTCTGTCGTGGCTTCGTTCGACCGGATCGGCATCCGTGGCGGTCAGCATGTTGTCACGGTGCTGCAGAATTGCGAGGCGGCGGCGACGCTGTATTGGGCCTGCCAGCTGGCCGGCATCGTGATCACACCGATCAACTGGCGTGCCAAGGCCGACGAGCTCGATTTCTGCATCGAGAATTCCGAATCCTGCGCCGTCATCTACCAGGGTGTTTCCGCGCCGGCCGTCGAGCAGTCGGCGCGGGCGTCGGCGCTGCCGCGGGTTTACGCCGGCGCAGGCAGCAGCGCGGGCGCGTTCAATTTCGAGCGGATGGCGGCGGAGCCCGCGGCCGAACTATCGCCCCGCGCCGGCGCCGAAGCCTGGTCGATCATGCTCTATACGTCCGGCACCACGTCGAAGCCGAAGGGCGTGCCGCGCCGCCACCGTGCGGAGCGCGCCGCCGGCATTGCCCATGTGGCGCAAAATCTCTACCGGCGCGGCGAACGCACGCTCGGCGTCATGCCGCTTCATCACACCATGGGCGTCCGCTCCCTGATCGCCATGTCGCTGATCGGGGGAACGTTCGTTTGCCTTCCGCGCTACGACACCGCCCGCGCGCTGGCGCTGATCGAGGCGGAACGGGTCAGCAATCTCTATCTGGTGCCGACGCTCTATCACGATCTGGTTCATGCGCGCGAGTTCCCCTCGACCGACGTGTCGAGCGTACGAAAACTCGGCTTCGCCGGGGCGTCGATGACCGACGGGCTGCTGCAGACGCTGAACGCGGCGTTCCGGCCCGACCTGTTCGTCAACCATTACGGCAGTTCGGAAATCTACACCTTCACCATCGATCAGAACGCCCCGGCCAAGCCGGGATCGGCCGGCAAGGCCGGGATCAATCAGCTGATCAGAGTGGTCAAGCTGACCGCCAGAACTGCTGCCGACGTCGCGGAGCCGAACGAGGAGGGCGAGATCATCGCGCTGCTGGCCGGCGACGAGTCGTTCGAAGGCTATTGGCGCCGGCCCGATGCCGATGCCAGATCGCTGCGGGACGGCTGGTATTTTACCGGCGATACCGGCTTCATGGATCGCGACGGCGATCTGTTCGTCACCGGCCGGGTCGACGACATGATCATCACCGGTGGCGAGAATGTATCGCCGGTCGAGGTCGAGAGCTGCCTTTCGCTGCATCCCTCCGTGCTCGAAGTCGCCGTGGTCGGTCTGGCCGACGAGAAGTGGGGCAAGATCGTCACCGCATTCGTGAAGCGCAGCACAGCCGTCAGCGAGCAGGAGCTGGAGCAGTTCTGCCGGATGTCCCAACTGGCCAATTTCAAGCGCCCGCGGCGCTTCATATTCGTCGATGCCCTGCCGAAATCCCCGGTTGGAAAGCTGTTACGCCGCCTGCTCGTCGCCGGCGATTACCAGCACGAACGCACTCCGCCGCCGAGCACGGCGTAGTTGAGCGATGCCGTGAAACAAGCATTGGCCTCTCACTCCCTCTCCCGCTCTTCGCGGGGGAGGGTCGGGGTGGGGGTGCTTCAGCATAGACACCGCCCGCGTTGGCCCCCACCCCAACCCTCCCCCGCGCAAAAGAGCGCAGGAGAGGGAGCGCAGCGTCGCAAGCTTCGATATGATCAGAACTTCTGAAACGCTGGTCTAGCAAGCCACAGAAAGGAAAACCAGATGCCGTTCCCTTGCACTTTCGCCGACCCGCGCCTCACCAGCCTTGACGGCTTCCATGTCGAGCGCGACGAGGGCCACGAGCGAGCCGACATCATCCTGGACCGGCCGCCCTACAATGTGGTGTCGATGCCGGAGCGCGACCAGCTGCGCCTGGTGTTCGAGGCGCTCGACGAGGACGAGCGTGTCCGCGTCATCGTGGTGCGCTCGGTCGGCGAACATTTTTCCAGCGGTGGCAATATCGGCGGCTTCATGGAGGCGACGCCGGAGAAGGTCTCCAAACTCGCCTGGAATATCGCCTCGCCGGCGCGCTGCGCGAAGCCGGTCATCGTCGCCAACCGCGGCTATTGCTTCGGCGTCGGGTTCGAACTGTCGCTGGCCTGCGATTTCCGGATCGCCTCCGAGACCGCGTTGTACGCGCTGCCCGAGCAGAAGCTTGGCCAAATCCCCGGATCCGGCGGTTCCGCGCGCTTGCAGAAGATGATCGGCATCACC
Organism: Bradyrhizobium sp.; assembly: GCF_049512235.1. GTDB lineage: Bacteria > Pseudomonadota > Alphaproteobacteria > Rhizobiales > Xanthobacteraceae > Bradyrhizobium. The sequence continues at coordinate 2,549 of NZ_JBEKXH010000438.1, read as the reverse complement.
CGGACCAAGGACATCGTGATGCGCTCGAAGCGCATTCCGGCAAGGCAGGCATTCGACTGGGGCATCGTCACCGAATGCGTGCCCGACGCCGAACTCGAGAACGCGACCGACAAGCTCGTCGCCGAGCTGCGGACGTTCGCGCCGCTGGCGCAGCGCACAGTGAAGAAGCTCTTGAACGATACCGAGGACTCGACGCTGGCGATCGCCATCGAACTGGAAGGCCACTGCTACAGCCGTCTGCGCCAATCGGAAGATTTCAAGGAGGGCGTTGAAGCCTTCAACGGCAAGCGTCCGCCGAAATTCGTCGGACGCTGACGAAGCGGCTCCTATAGGCTGAATGTCTCGTCGGTGAGTACGGCTGCAGGACGATGGCAGAAGAAGTCGTTTCGTTCATCGAGTTATCAGATAACGACGCGCCCAAGATTGCGGCCGCGATTCCGCGGCTTGCCAGGCTCGGGTTGAAGCCGGTCTGTCCGGAACACGAATTTCTCGACGTCGCGCGCCGGATAACGGAGGAGTGGGCCGGAGTTTCCGTTCCCGATGATCCGCTGTCCTGGTGCCAGTTTGCCTTGCGCGGTTCGCCCAGTGCCTTTTCGAATGCGGTGCATCACTCGGACCATTGCTACGAAGTGGCTGACGAGGAGGACTACGCCGAGGTCGTGGCCTCGATCATCGACCTTGCCGGCGACGAGTGGCCGATCGACAGCGTTTCGGCGACAAGGGTCGTCCGGGAAGGCCGAAACGGGCCGTCGCAGCGCATGGACATTTCGATCCACGCGCACGAGGGCGGCATGCCGTTCGAGCTGATCGCTGCCAAGGACTTTGACTGGTCGGTCGTGACGCGGCTCAACGAGCGACTGCCCCCGGCGGCAACAGGTCGGTTCGCGGCATTTTTCGACGGCAGCGCCACCATCGTCTATCTGAAACCCGATCAGCTGGAGGCGCTGGGTAGGTTCCTGGGGTACAACTTCGTGTCTGAGATCGAGCCGCTGGCCGAGCGGCCGCGGGCGCGAAGCTACATTGAAGCAGGACTTGATAACCCGCTGCCGGTCTGGGCGATGGTAGGCTCCTGCTTGATGGGTATGTTCCTGGTGAGCCAACTCCTCGTCATGATCGTGAGAGGAGCGCCCTATGCCATCAGCGGCGGCATCGGCGACACCCCGATCTACTATGCGCAGGCCCCCTTCGAATTCACGCTTTGGGTGACGTTCCTCGTTTTCGCGGCGGTATTCTTTCTTGGCGGCCCGTTGTTTCTGATCGTGGAGCGGCGCCGGCTGAGAAGGGTAAGCCGGAAAAGATCTCGCTATTAGCAAAAAGCTATTTCTTTACGCGCGGCAGCGCTGATGAGAGCTCGTAAGGCGGGTTGTAGGCGAAGCCGTAACCCGCCATCTTGCCGGGCGGGTCGGCGGAATACGCTCTCGGTGCCAATCCTAGGCGCTAACGGAACAGCCGGCTCTCTGGTGAGGGCCGGCTGCCGAGGCCTTGGACCCCTTGCTATAGCTAGCCCGGTTGCGACTCTTCGCGGACATTGCCCGAAAGTCAGGCTCAATCTTCGATTGGCGGCGCTGCCGCGTCCGCGAGGCCCCATTCAGCTAAACGCCGGCAGGTGTCGGCGACCACCTGGGTATCAAGATACGCATGCAGGCTCACGACTTTTCCCCAACGCAATCGTAAGAAGTGGGTGCCGTCGTTGAAATAAGGCACGCCGTCAGCAGGCGTCGCAGTGTCTTGCCACTCGACCATAGCGCAGGTGTTCCAAGGCGGCCCGCAGACGGCGATGTGTTTGATCGTAAAATCAAGCTTCGGGAAAAGAAGGAAAAGCCGCGCGAACCATCGGCGCATGCCGGCCTTCGTGTGACGCGTGCCGCCGAGAGCGTGCGTGCCCGAAAAGACATGGTCGAAGCGAGAGGCCAGACCATCGAGACCAGGTTCAAAGTTGCCTTGGCATAGCGATGAGAAAACGTGCCTGAGCTTCCGGCGCACGATTGCGTGGTACATGGCAGATCCCTTTTTGTGCCGGCCACAACTTTTAGTCGGGTAGGTTCGGGATTCTCTGATCGTCGAACATGGCAAGGTTTTAGGACCGTTGGGCGGGTTGGAGCCGACCTGTGCGCCGAAGCTTTGCGAAGGCGGAAGGCGTAACCCGCCATCTATCGACATAGCAAATTATAAAACGCGCCCCGGGGCGCCCAATCCGGTGTTTCGGGGCTGTCAAGCTCCTTCGTAAAAAAGATTCTTGTTGCCTTTTTGTTCGAAGCGGTCTATAGGTGATTCGTCTCGTTCCAGATGAGGGGCGTTTCGCGATCGTCAGACACGCGGGATGAGATGCGGTGGACGCGGCAGCGTCAGGCGCGCGACGGTTCGCAGGGCGGGGGGCGGTATGCCAAGCGTGAGCGAATACCTCGCAAGCTAGACGACGGCGCTGATGCGTACGGGGAAAACGTGTGGTCCTGGCACCCAAAGCTGGTGTCAAGTCTTCGGAGGTTTCGTTCGGCTCAACCGGGTCGGACAAAACCGTTAATTCGAAGGCAACGGTGGCAAGAGAGCTA
>NZ_JBEKXH010000437.1:0-5436 GCF_049512235.1 Bradyrhizobium sp. | reverse complement strand
CTCGACATGGCGGCCGTGGCCGAACGGACGGGATTTGCTTCGACCCGGCAATTCCGGCGTGCCTGGGCGCGCCTGCACGACCTGCCGCCCAGCCGGATGCGCGGCAGAGATGTCACGTCACGGCCGATTGGCGCGGCATAGGACGATGCGCCCAACAACGGGTGGCCTTTGGTTGGCGCGTGCGCGTTGACGGTCCACTTCGCTGGTGCCATTCACCCCATTCAAACTACCGCCTCGCGAGCGTTGCTCAGCGAGCGAAACTTTCCCGGATCTTGACAACCAGCAGATGATGGTTTCAGCTGCTTGTGTTTGGGAATGCCGGTCACATCGACCGGCAAAGGGAATTTGGTGTGGTTGGCCTGTTCTAAGAAAGCAAACCAAATCCAAAGCTGCGCCCGCAACTGTAGGCGGTGAGTCCTTTTTCAAACATGCCACTGGGCTTTTATGACCAAGCCCGGGAAGGCGGAGAAGGATTATGACCCGCGAGCCAGGAGACCGGCCTGAACACGTCATCCTTCCGGCGTGCGGTGCGCGCGCATGGGGCGGTTCTTTCGCTGCGGTGACATGAACGGAGATGTCTTGCGGATGGAGGGGCCGCCATGGCCGCGCATGCGAAATCGATTCTTCTGAAGGATGAGCCCGAACCCGTACTGCCTGGCCTTCGCGGTCGGATCGCCGGAATCTACAGCATTCTCATTATCGCCAATCTATCGGCCTGGATCTGGGCCTTCATTGCGTTCGCCCATCAACCGGTTCTCATTGCAACCGCGGTGCTGGCCTACAGCCTCGGACTTCGTCATGCCATCGATGCCGACCATATCGCTGCCATAGACAACGTGACACGCAAGTTGATGCAGGAGGGAAAGCGGCCGGTCACTGTCGGCTTTTTCTTTGCATTGGGGCATTCAACGGTCGTTGTGCTCGCTTCGCTTGCCGTGGCCCTGACCGCGAACGCGGTGAGCGATAAACTGGCTTCCTATCGTGAGATTGGAGGTGTCATCGGGACATCGGCGTCTGCGTTATTTCTCTTCATCATTGCGACGGCAAATCTGATCGTGTTGCGCGGGGTCTATCGGGCTTTTCGTCTGGTCGAGCGCGGCGGAGAGGTGAGCGAAGAGAGCATTGATGCGCTGTTGCAGCAGCGTGGCTGGCTGGCGCGGTTGTTCAGGCCTCTGTTCCGATTTGTTTCAAAAAGCTGGCATCTTTATCCGCTCGGTCTTCTGTTTGCGCTTGGTTTCGAGACCGCGAGCGAGATCAGTCTGTTCGGCCTCTCGGCTCAAGCCTCCAATGCGGTCTCCAGCTGGTCGCTCCTGATTTTCCCGGCACTGTTCGCCGCCGGAATGACGCTCGTCGACACCACCGACGGCGTGCTGATGCTGGGCGCTTACGGCTGGGCGTATCGGAATCCCCTGCGCAAGCTGTTGTACAATCTGACCATTACGTCGGTGTCCGTGCTGGTGGCCTTGGTGGTCGGCGGCATCGAGACACTCGGCCTCATCGCCGATCAATTCCGTCTGCGGGGTGTGTTCTGGGACGCGATCTCTGACCTCGGCGACAATTTCGGCGCGCTCGGCTACGGCATCGTTGCGCTGTTCGTCGTGAGCTGGGGCATATCGTTCCTGGTCTATCGCTTCAAGCGATACGACCCCTACGGCAGGCTGGAGTGATGCCGGCCTCCGTAGCTTGACGTCTTCATCACAGCCATGTTTCTCATCGGACCGATCGTCGTGGCGGGGCATCTGTCTAAAAACATCGAAACAATTCTGCTCGCGTGCATTGGTATCGCCGCGACGGGCTTCTTCATTGTAACGGACTGTCCGGCAGCGGATTTGCCTGTTGTTGTCAGTCCGGCGCCGCTCAAGGCGCGTCCAACCGTAAATTACGACTGGTCAGGTTTCTATGTCGGCGGTCATGTCGGATACGGCCGCGGGTACGGGCACGACACGCTGTCCGATCCAGGCCCGAGCGCTGCCGATAGCTCATTCGGAAGCCTGTCCGGCGGCATGCAGTTCGGCTACAATTATCGGCTGCCGTCGCGGCTGCTTGTCGGGATTGAAGGAGATATTTCGTTCCCGAGTTATCTCGATGACGGCATCGTCGGGTCCCGGACAACTCCGTCCAGTGCTGTTGCCGAAAAGCTCGACTTCGTCTCGACCGTTCGCGGCCGGGCCGGTTACGCATTTGACCGCTGGCTTTTCTACGCGACTGGCGGGCTCGCCTGGTCGCAAGCCCGGTTCCTTGAGGACTCCAACCTGACCGGCAACGAGGACAAGGTCCTGCGGATGCGCGCCGGCTGGGCGCTGGGTGCGGGTGCTGAAGTTGCCATTGCACCGGGCTGGAGCGCCAGATTGGAATATCTTTATGATCACTTGGGAAAAGCCAGCGGCACGTTTCCATCGGGTGCCGGATATGAATCGACCACGGTTGACCTCAACAATCTTCGGCTTGGACTTGACCGGAAGCTCGATTGGACAGGCGAGGCTACCAGCTCCCGCGACGTCAGCGACCCCCGGGCAATCGATCCCATTAGCTGGAATGTCCACGGGCAGCTCACCTTCATCGAGCAGGGCTATCCCGCTTTCCGCTCGCCCTATCAGGGCACGAACAGCCTGACGGGCGCCAATCAAATCCAGAACACTACCAGCGCAACGGCATTCGTCGGCTATCGACCATGGGATGGCACCGAAATCTATATCAACCCCGAGCTCATGCAGGGCTTTGGTCTCAATAATACGCTTGGAGTTGCCGGCTTTCCCAACGGAGAAGCGCAAAAGTCGAACTTCCCGATACCGCGCATAGACATCGCACGCGTCTTCGTGCGGCAAACCTTCGGCCTTGGCGGCGAGCAGGAGACGGTCGAAGATGGCCCGAACCAACTCGCAGGGAAGCAGGATATCTCCCGGATCACCGTCACGGCCGGCAGGTTCGCCGTTCTCGATATTTTCGAAGGCAACACCTACTCCCACGATCCGCGCGTCGATTTCCTCAATTGGAATATGTATTGCTGCGGTTCCTACGACGTCACCATGGACAAGATAGGCTTCACCTGGGGCGCCGCCGTGGAATTGAACCAGAAATCCTGGGCATTTCGTACCGGCTATTTCCTCGTGCCGGTGGTCTCAAACGTCAACAGTTACGACACCCACATTCTCGAACGCGGCGAATATATCGGCGAACTGGAATTGCGGTATTCGCTGTTCGCGCAGCCCGGGAAATTGCGCCTGATGGGATGGGCTGATATCGCCAATATGGGGAGCTATGCAGAGGCACTTGCCATGCCGGTCACCACCCCGAACTACCCCGACATTACGCAGACAAGGCAGGTGCGCACGAATTACGGCTTCGTCGCCAACATGGAGCAGGCGATTACGGGTGATCTGGGTATTTTCTCGCGTGCGAGCTGGAGTCCCGGTCTGGTCGAGATCATCGGCTGGACCGATTGCGACGAGAGCCTTTCGTTCGGCACGGTGTTGAAGGGCAATGCCTGGGGGCGACCGGATGACAGGATTGGCGTGGCCGGGGTGGTCGAAGGTCTCTCGCCAACGGCACGTGCCTTCTTCGCAGCCGGCGGGCTCGGTATTCTGATCGGCGATGGCCGGCTGAACTATCGTCCGGAACAGATCCTCGAAGCCTATTATGCCTACAGTCTCAACACATGGGCGACCCTCACCTTCGACTATCAGTTCATCGACAATCCCGGATACAACGCCGACCGTGGGCCAGTCTCGGTGTTTTCTGGACGGTTGCATGCACAGTTTTGAGAGCCCAATGAATTTTCGCCCGGCGCGAAGCTGACTTGCCAGCCGCAGCGGCGGCAAAGCAGACACCGCGCGCAAATGCCGCCATTCTGGCCGGTAGAATGGCTTCTCGGCTCACGCGGCGACGCGGTCGGCGTTCCAGTCCCCGACCAATGCGAGCGCGTCGCGCAGCACCTTCGCGCCGGCCCCGGGCTTGACGCCGTATTCGCTGAGATGGCGGCGGAAGGCGCGCGCGCCCGGCACGCCTTGAAAGGCGCCAAGGAAATGCCGCGTGATCGCATGCAGCCGCGTGCCCCTGGAAAGCTCGGCTTCGATATAGGGCATCATGGCCTCGAACACCTGCTTGATGCCGGCGTGCGGCGCCGCCTCGCCAAACAGTTCGGGATCGACCTGAAGCAATCGCCACGGCTCCTGGTAGGCGGCGCGCCCGAGCATGACGCCGTCGACATGCATAAGATGTTGCCTGGCCTCGGCAAGACCTGTGATGCCGCCGTTGATGATGACGGGCAGATCGGGCATGGCGGCCTTGAGCCGATAGACCCTGTCGTAGTCGAGCGGCGGGATATCGCGATTCTCCTTCGGCGATAATCCGTTAAGCCAGGCCTTGCGGGCGTGCACGATCAGCGCATCGACGCCGGCGGCGACGACGTTGCGCGCCAAAAGATCCAGGGCGATTTCCGGATCCTGATCGTCGATGCCGATCCGGCATTTCACCGTGACCGGAATCCTGACCGCGCACTTCATGGCATCGACGCCCGCGGCGACCAGCACCGGCTCCGCCATCAGACAGGCGCCGAAGCTGCCGTCCCTGACCCGATCCGACGGACAGCCGACATTGAGGTTGATTTCATCATAGCCGAAATCCTCGCCGATCCTGGCCGCCGCCGCGAGGTCGCGCGGGTTCGAGCCGCCGAGTTGCAACGCCACGGGATGTTCGCTGGCATCGAAGGACAGCAGCCGCGCGCGATCGCCATGAAGCACGGCGCCGGTCGTCAGCATCTCGGTGTAGAGCCGCGCCCGCCGGCTCATCAGGCGATGGAAGACGCGGCAATGCCGGTCGGTCCAGTCCATCATAGGCGCGGTACAAAATCTATGTGATTGATATTTCATCGTTTTTAGAGCAAACTCAAGTCGTTAGATCGCGTCGTGTGCACTCTTTTGTACGCCATCGCGCGCCGTTTTTTCCGGCTTTTCGACGCCTCAGTGCACACGGAGCGCACACACGTGGCAACCATCACCAGGCTCAAATCAGGCTCTTGGCGAGTTCAAGTCCGACGAAAGGGAACATATGTCAATGAGACATTCCTCCGCCGGAAGGACGCCGAGGAATGGGGGCTTGATATTGAACGGCGGATCGACCGCCAGGAACCCGCGACGACGCGGAAATCCCGGGATGCCCAACTCTTCAGCGCTCTCATCGCGCTTCATCGGCAAGACTTGAAAGAGGTCGGAAAGGCCATGGGTCGGTCCAAGACCGCCAGCCTCGCCTTCCTTGATGAAAGACTCGGACATCTTCGTCTTTCTGAGCTTGATCGTCACCGGATCATCGAGTTTGGAAGGGCACGCGCGCTGGAGGGAGCAGGCCCCGTGACCGTCGGCATCGATCTTGGATATATTAAGACGATTCTATCTCATGCCGCCGCGGTGCACGGCGTTGTCGTGTCGACAGAACCGATTG
>NZ_JBEKXH010000436.1:0-5443 GCF_049512235.1 Bradyrhizobium sp. | reverse complement strand
GTGTATAGTTTCCTGGGTCCCAGTCGCATGCCAAGATCAACCTTACTGTCTTAAACCGGTCAACCGCGGCAAAGGATGATAGGTGTCAAGAGATTTCTCAATCGCGGTGATCGATGACGACGAGTCCTTCCGGCTGGCGCTGATCGCATTTCTTGGTTCGCTGGGATATGGCGCCCGAGGGTTCGCATGCGCGGAAGAATTTCTCGCTGGGGACGGACAAGGTATATCCGATTGCGTCATCACCGACCTGCACATGCCGGGCATGAGTGGGCTCGACCTGATACGGAAACTCACCGTTCAGGCTTCGACATTGCCGGTCATCATGGTCACCGGACGCCCAGAGGTGGGCCTTGAGGCCAAAGCCACTGCCGGCGGCGCGGTCTGCCTGCTCAGAAAGCCATTCGAAACAGACGTTTTGATTGGCTGTCTCGAAAAGGCTTTGAAAATCTGATCGGCAGTGACTTCGAAGATTTCGCAAGCGCCATAGCTTTTATTAGCGCCGATCTATCCCGCCCCAAGCGCCACCGCGATCGTATAAGTCGCAAGGCTCGCCGCATAGGCCAGCGCCAGCATATAGGCAAACGTGACCGCCATCCATTTGGAGCTGCCGGTCTCGCGGCGGATCACCGCCAGCGTGGAAGCGCATTGCGGCGCGAAGATGTACCAGGCCAAAAGCGACAGCGCGGTCGCCAGGGACCATTTGGTGGCCAGGACCTCGCCGATCTGGTCGGCCGCTTCCTTGCCGCCCTCGATGGCATAGACGGTGCCGAGCGCTGCCACCGCGACTTCCCGCGCCGCCATGCCCGGGATCAGCGCCACCGCGATCTGCCAGTTGAAGCCGAGCGGAGCCAGAAGCGGCAGCAGCGCCTTGCCGATGATGGCGGCGAGGCTGTAGTTGATGGCAGGATCTGCGGCGCCCGTCGGCGGCAGCGGAAATGACGCCAGGAACCAGATCAGCACCATCATCGCAAAGATCGTGGTGCCGGCCCGCTGCAGGAACATCTTGGCCCGGGTATAGACGCCGATGGCGATGCTGCGGGCGCGCGGCATCTTGTAATCCGGCAATTCCAGCATGAACGGCGCCGGCGCGTAGTCGCGCCACATGAAGAATTTTATCAGCAAAGATACACCGAGCGCGCTGGTGATACCGGCCGCGTAGAGTCCAAACATCACCAGGCCGCGCAAATTGACAAAACCCCAGACCTGCTGGTCGGGAATGAAGGCGGAGATGATCAGCGTGTACACAGGAATCCGCGCCGAACAGGTCATCAGCGGCGCGATCAGGATGGTGGTCAGCCGGTCACGTCGATTGTCGATCACCCGCGTCGACATGATGCCGGGGATCGCACAGGCGAAACTGGACAATAGCGGAATGAAGGCGCGGCCATGCAGGCCGGCGCCGCCCATGATGCGGTCCATCAGGAACGCCGCGCGCGCCATGTAGCCGAAATCTTCCAAGAGCAGGATGAACAGGAAGATGATCATGATCTGGGGCAGGAACACGATGACGCTGCCGACGCCGGAAATCACGCCGTTCTCGAGGAAACTCTGCAACAGGCCCGCAGGGATCGCGTCGTGAACCAGTTGTCCGAGCGCAGCGAAGGCCGCTGACAACAATTCCATCAGCGGCTGCGCCCACGCAAACACCGCCTGGAACATCACGAACAGGATAGCGGCCAGGATCGCAAGCCCCGCCACGGGGTGCAGCACCACGGCGTCGATCCGTGAGGTCCATGAGTCCGGACGCGCCGGCAGGCTGACGGTCGCCGCGATGATGCGATCAGCCTCGCGCTGGGTGGCCCGCAATTGCGCGACCGTGAGCGGTTGCCATAGATTTTGCGCGAGCTGTGGCTGAGCCTCGGCCGCGATCTCGTCGGTCCGGCGCAACAGATCGGCGGTGCCGCCCTTGCGCACCGCGATGGACGTGACGACCGGCACGCCGAGCGCAGCCGACAATTGCGCCACCTCGACGGTGACGCCGCGACGGGTGGCGATATCGAACATGTTGAGCACCAGCATCAGCGGCCGGCCGGTGCTTTTGAGCTCGAGCAGCAGCCGGATCGTGAGCCGCAGATTGGTGGCATCGGCGACGCAGAGCACAAGGTCCGGCAGGTTCTCGCCGGCAGTGCGGCCGAGCACGATATCGCGGGTGATCTCTTCATCCGGACTGCGCCCGCGCAGCGAGTAGGTGCCGGGCAAATCGACCACCGAAACCTGGCGTCCCAGCGGGGTGACGAACGAGCCTTCCTTGCGTTCCACGGTAACGCCCGGATAGTTCGCGACCTTCTGGCGGCTGCCGGTCAGCGCATTGAACAGCGAGGTCTTGCCGCTGTTCGGCGTGCCGACCAGAGCCAGATGCATCAGCGGAGCTTCCATGGCTTTAGGGTCCGCTCGCGTCAGGTCACAATGATGGCCATGGCCTCGCGGCGGCGGACCGCGATGGTGACGTTCTCGACGCGGACCGCAATCGGATCGCGGCCGACGATGCCCTCGTGCAGCACCTCCACCCTGGCGCCTTCCACGAAGCCGAGCTCGATCAATCGGCTCTCGAGTTCGAGAGCGGGCAGCGCAGAGCCCGTATCAGCGGGGCTGAGGTGATGGATCACCCCGGAATAGCCGCGCTTGGCCAGTCCCAGCGGCAATTGCGGGCGAGCGTCGTTCTGTTCAGTCATGGCCTGTCTTTCCAAGCGCAGGGCGGCAGGTCAAGCGCAGCAGTTCAAATCAAGCCGTAGCTTAGAGCGATTGTAAGGAAGCTTGCGCCACAGCCGTGGCCGGTTTCGTTAAGGGAACGAAAATCCTGACCAAAATCCTTTAAGGACTTGGACGAAACGCCAACCAGGGACAACGGCGATCAATCCATCACGATCATTTCACCGGGCGATCAATTCAAGCGGGAATGTCCGGGGCAAAATGGGGTTTATCATTGCGGCTCGATCGTGGGATCGCCCACACCATCAAGCAGGAGGCAGGCATGATCAATTCCGGGTTCAGGTTTGTGGCACGGGCCATGTTTCTGACGGCGCTGATATCGGCGCCTGCGGTCGTTCCGGCGCTGGCCGCCGGAGGCGGGGGAGGAGGCGGGGGCGGGGGTGATTATACTTCGACGGCACCGCCGCAAACGGACACCAAGGCCAGCCACGCCGCCCACAAAGGCAAGAAGAAGCCCGACAAGCAGTCCCTGTTCGACGATCCCACTTTCGCCAAAGGTTACCGCGAAGCCTATGCGACGATCTACGACCGCAATGAATATGCCGCGGCCATCGAGCAGCTGCACGCGCTCGGTCACGACGATCAACCCAACGTCGCCAATCTGATCGGTTATTCCTATCGCAAACTCGGCGACTACAAGCTCTCGCAAGTCTGGTACGAGCGCGCGCTGAAAGCCGATCCGAACTTCGTGCTGACCTGGAATTATTACGGTCTGTGGCAGATCGAACAGGGCAACCGCGATCAGGCGCAATACCATCTGAGCCGGATTGCGGCGATCTGCGGCACCGATTGCCCGGAATACCGGTCATTGGCGGCTGCGCTCGAAAAACCGCCCGGCGCCGGCCTCGTTTACTAGCGGCAGCGACGGAGTTCCGGGGCGCCAGGGAGCATGGTCCGGAAAAGCATGCCTCGGGCTCGACCCGGGGCGGGTAGCCGTCGATGCCTGCGGGGGCGTCGATGCGCACCGATTTGCGTGGCGCCGAATCGTGGCGGCGGGCGGGGCCACCGGCTCGTCGACAACGTTCGCCGCTGAGATCACAGGCGATTTTTCCACTGAGATCGGCGCGGCGACGCTCGGCATCGTTGATGCGAGCCTCGGCGGCTGAGCCACGAGGGGGGTTGTCCGGGCCTGCTGAAAATCGGCTAGGCCGGGGGCTTTGAATCCGGCGGCGCGTAGGCGGCGCGGGTTCGAAAATAGTCCAGCACGAACAGGCGAATCGCCGACGACAGATTGCCCTGCTGGCGATTGCTGTCGATCTCGCCCACCAGCTCAGACAGCGTCATGTCCCGAAGTCCTGAGATTTCCTTCATGCCGTTCCAAAAAGCCTCTTCGAGACTGACACTGGTCTTGTGGCCGGCGACGACGATCGAGCGCTTCACGACTGGCGACTTCATGGTGCATCCTCGCCGTCGATGCGGTGCTGATCCAGCACGTCATTGGCGTGATTGATGCGCCGTTCGTCCAGGTCGCGCTCGGATTTGGACCGTCCGAAACGCACCCGGTTAAGCTCGGCCTGCTTGGCCGACTGTTGTCGCGCGGCGCGCTTCTTAAATCGCTTCAGGTTGATGACATCACCCATCCTCGCCCCCTCATGCTAGGTATCTGGGGCGGGAGAAAGGTTCACGGACGCGTGAGAGTTTGCATCTTGCGCCAGAACACTTTCCGACAAGACGAATGTTATTTCGCCAAAAAAGGCACCCAACCCATAACTTTGCACGAATTTCCGCTGCAAAGCCGGTATCCGCTGGTGCGGAACAGGCGCCGGCCGGCTCAGTCGTCATTCAGAAATTCCCCAGTTTTAGAAAACCTTTTCGCTCTCGCGAATTCGTGCCCCCTCTTGGGTCACTGCAACAATCACATGGGATTGGTCTAAAGTATTTAGGCGTTACGTTGTATAATTATTTCTTTCAACCCGTAATTTTACGGAACCGGCGGCGCGGGCCGTCAGCCGGGATCGGTGATCTTGTCCGGCTGCACCTACGCGCCCCACGGCGGCGCGGGCGTGCGACCCCACGGATTATTTCTTGCGGAAGCGGTCCAGGCGGACGACTTCGGCGCCTTCGCCAGGCTTGATCGGCTCTTCCTGATTTTCCGCTGCCGGTACGGGAGCGGACAGCGCCGAAGGGACCGGGACTACCGGGAGTGTATTCTCCGCTGGCTCGGCCACGGCATCGGACGGCTCGAACTGCATGTCGAATTCCACTGACGGATCAAAAAAGCTTTTGATGGAATGGAATGGAACCACCAGGCGTTCGGGAATGCCGCCGAAGGAGAGGCCGACTTCAAAACGGTCCTCGGTCACCACCAGGTCCCAAAACTGGTGCTGGAGGATGACCGTCATTTGCTCCGGATATTGCGCCAACAGCCGCGGCGACAGTTTCACGCCCTCTGCGGTGGACAGGAAGGTGATGAAGAAATGATGCTCGCCGGGCAGGCCCTGTTCGGCGGCGTCGGCCAGGACGCGGCGCACCACGCCGCGCAGCAGCGCGTCGCGCGCCAGCACATCGTATCGGATATGATCGGTCGCCATTATCAGTCCTGTTGTGTTCAGATGTTACCGGCGCATCCGGTGCCGGTCGACCGACTCGCCCACCCCTCTATGCTACCCCGGCCGCGCGCTGAGGTCAGCAGGCTTGCCGAAGTCAGCGCGTCCCGGGGCAAAGGCGCGCCAAACTGCAAAGTGTAGGCTTCTGTTGCCAGGTGCCTCCGAACCCCGCCTAACGGAGCTTAACC
>NZ_JBEKXH010000435.1:0-5452 GCF_049512235.1 Bradyrhizobium sp. | reverse complement strand
GTGATCAGAGCTTCGGAAACACTGACCTAGGCGATCTCCTCAATTTCGTTCGTGCGAGCTTCGAGTTCCGCCTGCATTCTGCAACCTATACGCATCGTCGATCGCGAGAAATGCTCCAGCCGCGGCACGACCAGCCGTACGACGTGGAGCGGCCCTTCGGGCGGTGTGTAGATCATCCGATAAATCGGCCGGTCAATCACGCGTCGCAGACTGTTCACCGCTGCGGCCCACTGAGCGGCCAATGGAGCGGCCGCCACGGGGCGCTCCGGAATGTCCTCGAACCGGATCGACGGCGTCTTGCTCGAAGCGGTCACGATATGCTGTTTCACGCGATCGGCTTCCGCGAGGGGATCGTACCATCTTTCCGGTTCGCGTCCGCCATGCAGGAAGGCGAGGCGGCTTTGCGCCACTTCCGTGACCGCGCGCGTCAGCGCTATCCGGCGTTCGTGATGGCATCCCCAGCCGCCATTGAAAAAGCGGCGTTCGAGGTTGTCCGGGTCGAACAGGAATGCGGCAAAGAACGGGATGCCATAATCATTGGGGACGTAGCGCATCACCAGCCGCAACCCGTTGCGGGCGGCGGTTTCGACGATGTTGTGGACTTCACAGGGCAGGCCTTCACCCGTGACCCGGGCCGAGCGGTTGCGGATGAACTCGATCGACCAGATGTCGCGCTCGATCAATTCATAGAGCGCGTGAATGCTGGCTTCCAGCACGCTGTTGCCAGACGCCAGGCCATTGCTCGACGAGCCGTAGAGTGGAGTGCCGACATCGGGCGCCGGATTGAACGCCAGCTCGGCAGGGATCCAGCCCTCGGCGCCGCTTTCCACATCCTGGGCGCGCGCGAGCAACAAGGCCTGATCGGGAGCGGCGCGACGGTCCAACTTCGGCGCGAATTCAAGGATCGGGTCGCTGCCCTCGCCGACGCCTGACAGTTCGGACGGCCAACCCCATCTTGTCTCGATCTGTGCGACGCCTGGCTCCGAGAAGTAGGACTCGATCGCTTCCATATAGGCGCCGACCTCCGATTCGATCGGAAGGCAGCCCTTGCCAAAAGCGTAGGGGTCGGTTGCCGACCGCAGCCGTTCGCTGACGAAAATCGGAACGCCAAGGCGATCCATCGCCGTGATATCGGTGACCGCATGGATCTGGGCCAATTTCGCCCATGCTTTGGCGTGGCCCAGGGTTGTCCGCGCTGCAACGATACGGACGCTGGTGTGCAATCTTTCCACGCCATCCAAACCCGAAAGTGAAATTGCCGCGCTGCGAGCGCGCCAATTGTCGATTGTTCCGCATCCTCGTCGGCGGACAACGCCGATATTCCGAACCCATGAACTCATTCAGCTAACAAGCAAATCCATCGCTGCGCCGAGCAAAGCCGGAGCAGGCCGATCGCCACGCGATCGGTCCGCTCATGCCGCCGCTTCGTTGCCTCAGGCGTAGCATCTGCTGGAGCCAATGGCGGGATCGGGCTTGTAGGGATCGTCAGGAGGCTCATCGGGATTGTCGCCATCATCCGGATCGTCGCCTCCGGGCGTCGGTGTCGGTGTCGGTGCGTTAAGACAGTGAACGCCGGCCGCGTCGATGCGGGAGGCGAGCAGTTCCAGCAGTAGCGCGCTTGCTTTCTTCGACATCGTATTCTCCGTACTCTCCATCATGGGCCAAGATGCACGATTAGACTTCCCAAGCGAAGCAATGCTCATATCAATCCGTCGGTATTCACCTCCATGGCTGAAGTAAAATCGGTGCCTTTGAAGATCAGGTGCATCTTACAGGGCATGCAGGGATCGAAGCTCTGAATTGCCCGCACGAGATCAATTCCGTGAAAACTGGCCGGACCGGTGCAGTTGGATTCGATGATCGGTGTATTCAGCACGGCCCGCTCGACCGGGCCCAATTCTCCCCAAGGCGTTCGCGGACCGCCATTGATGCGCGAGGGCACCGATACCTGATAATTGCTGATCTCCGCGCCCGTCAGAACCGCCCAATGCGCCAGGAAACCGCGTCCTGCTCCCCCGAAGCCGACGCCGAAGCGTTTTCCGGTTGCCGGAATATCAAAGGGAGTCGCCATGTCTTGTTCACCGCGCAACAGCAGTTTCCTGGCGCGGTGGTGGTTTTCCAGCGTCACCATCAGGTTGAATGCGACCGCGTAGGCGCGGGCCCGGTTGCGCTCGAAGGCATTCCATATCCGCGGAACCTGCCATTCCAGGCGTTCGCTGGGGAGCTTGCCCGCGGGAATGTGGAGCACCACGCTGCGGCCGGTGGACATCACGAATTCGCTGAACGGCATCTTTTGGGCCAGCGCGCTGATATAGAGCCGAGCATAGGCACCGACCTCAAAGGTGTTGCGATTCCACACGGTGGCCGTGGCCCAGCTATATGGCCGCGGGCCTGCATTCTTCGCGGGGTTGCGGTCGATCGCCTTGTTCCAAGGGTGATATTGGCTCAACGGGTTGCCCGCGGGATCTTCGCGGTGCGGGTGGCCCTGCCAGTCATCATGGAAGGAGCGATCGACGAACTCCTCGATGCCGCTGTTCAGCCGGGTCAGATCGGTCGTGATAAGCCTGCCATCGATGACCGCGCCCGGTGTCGACCAGCGCTTCTCGCCCCAACGGTCGCAATTTTCGTAGGTCCCGTCGTAGTAATCCTCGTGATCCCACTGACCGAAGTCGATCATGTTCGCCGGCGCGCGGCCAAGTTCTCGAAAGGCCGGGTCGCACGCATGGAAGAAGTCGGAAACGTCGTCCCAAATCCGCGCGCAGCGCTTGGCGTAATCGATAAAGGGTTCGAGCTTTCGTACAAAGGCATCGAGCTGTTCCGTGCAAAGCGTGAGCGAGACGCCGCCCGGGCAGATCGATTCGGAATGCGGGTATTTCCCGCCGAGCAGGACATAGGCCGCCCGCGCCCTCCGCATCATATCGAGCGCTTCGACGAAGAGCTTGCCGGAACCCCGGTTCAGGTCCGTCATGAGGGCGCCGATGGTCGGGTAGCCGTGAACCGCGGCATGAGCGGCAGGCGAGCGTTGCGCGCTGGCCCAGATCTCGGGATTGGTAGCCTTCACGATATCCTCGGAATAATCCGGTCCGCACAGGACAAACAGATGCATCGGGTTGTCGTTCAGGTACTGGCAGGTCAAGAGCAGGTTGCGCGCGACGATGGCCAGCGGCGGCGGCCTGATCCCGAGCGCCATCTCCAGGCACTGCGCGGAGGTCGCGGCATGAACGCCGCCGCAAATCCCCGACGCCGTCGAACTGATGAGGCCGGCATCCTGCAGGTCGCGGTTGCGCAGTAAGGATTCATAGCCGCGATACTTCGTGGCCACGGACGCGACATCCGATACTTTCCGCCCCGCAAGATCGATGCTGCAATGCAGGCTAAGGCCGCCGCCGATCCGCCGGAACGGATCCGAGCTGTCCGAGGCCTGCGCCGTGTTCATGTGCTCGATTTTGGCCATCAATGCCTCGCCGGGGCCATCGCGATCAGTCGGACAAGAGGTCGCTCCGGGGGCGACCGGCCATTCGCGCTCCGGCAGGAGGCCGTCCGTCTCGCGGGATATCGGGAGCGTCAGGCTTGTCATTCTTTGCGTCCCCTCGAAAATCGCAAAGTAAAAGTAAATGTCTTGGCTTCAAAACGTCCGCAGGAAAACGGCAGAACGCGCCGTCAGAGTGGGCTAGGCCGGAAGGGTGCGCGTAACTTTTAAAACTTGTGCGATAATCATCCTAACATTGTGCTGGATCACGCGCAACAACTCGTGATAACGAGTGACGGAGGGTCCGATAAAAATTTTCAGGCTCGCTACGTTTGTTTGACGCCGGTGAATGAAACCGTCCGGCGTTTGAATTTGGGAAATTGGCGATGCGCAAGCCGGATTGAGCAGTGCGGGCTGACCTGTCTTACCCAATCGCAGCGCTATGCAGAAAGGGTCTCCCATGCAGAGCAATGACGCCGATGCCATCACGCCCGTCGATGCGACATTGGTCCGCATCAAGGACCGCGGCGAGATCAAGGAGATCGATTACGACGGCGCCATCACCAAGCATATCGGGTCCTTGTGGTGGGGCACGGCGGTCGGCTACCGCGCCATGCAGGCCGCGGCCGAAGCCTTGTCCAGGGATGGGCTGTGGAGCCGTGACGATCTCTACGTCGTCGGCGCTCACCCCGGGCCGGGCGTGCGCGACGCGATCGACCATGTCACCGGCGTCGTCGGGCGCGACCGCTACAGGCTGGTTCTCGAACCGGACTGCGGCATGAAATGCAACAGCTCGATGAAATTCGAATGGTGGGTCAGCGATGGCCACAGGACGGCGTTCGTCAAGCTCCGCGACGACTTCGTGCCGCGCGCGTTCTACGAGCTTTCCGACCGGCTCGGCACCGCCGCCGAGACCAAACAAGACAGGCGGCTGTTCGAGATCTTCAAAGTCACGCTCTCGACACGTATCTGGGCGGCGCCGTTGAGCAGGAATTTCAGCGTCGAGTTGAGCGACCGAGCGCTCGCCGTCGGTGATCTGCCCGACGAGGTACTTCGGGTCGAGTATTGGAACGACCTGAAGCGCAAGCGGCCGGAGAGCGCGGTTGCGGCAGATGCCAATCAGGCATTGCAAACAGGGGGATGAAAATGAAAGATACCCTTCAGCGATCGAGATCTCTCGGAAAGGCCGCTGCCCTCATGGCTGCCGGGGCATGCCTCGCGGCTGGATTGACGGCAACCGCCGGCGCGCAGGTTCTGCCGCCCAATCCCGATCCTGCTTGCGTTGTGCCGGCGCGCCAGTTCAACAGCTGGTTCGAATCCGGTTTCCCCGGTCTCGATAAGCCGGTCAAACCGGCCGCCAGCATCGAGTTCGACAGCAGCAATAATTGCAATTTCTATAAATGGTCGGAACAGATGTTGCTGTGGCTGACCTCTCCGGCATCAGGGCCCCGGGGTCGCCGGGTGTTCGATTCACAGATCTTCTATCAGGTGGTCGATAAGAAGACACTGGTGGCGCAGACCACGCTCGGTCCGCGGAATTTTGCGCTGCGTGCAGCGCAAGCTGGTCCCGATGGTCTGCCTGTCATCATCGACTCCGCAGGCCATCTGCGCGAATTTGTCACCGCGCCGAGCACCTCAGGCATCACCGCACTGGGCGTCACGGGGGAAGCGCCGGCCCAGATCGCCAAGGTTGAGGCCGGCAGCAACGGCAAGGCGGTGTTCCGCGATGCCAAAGGCAAAATCGTGAAAGTCACGCCGAAATTGACCGCCGACATGCTGCCGCAAACGCTCGGCCGCTTGGCTGGCTTGGCCACGCCGCCGAAGGGCCGCAGCGCATTGAGCGCCGCGGCCGAACGTCAGCAGATCGCGGACGCGCTCACCGCCGCGAAGGTGCTGATCGCGATCAACACCGATGACGGCCCGGTCTTCGTCGAAGCCGGCACCGGCATCATTGACAATCTCGGGCCCGGCCAGGCTGGCGGC
>NZ_JBEKXH010000434.1:0-5832 GCF_049512235.1 Bradyrhizobium sp. | reverse complement strand
CGCTGACGGCAGGCGCACACGCTGCGGCAGGTGCTCCTCTTCGGTTCAAGCCCGACATCGTCACGACGCACGTCGGCAAGATCGCCGATGCGGTTGGTCAGCCGGGGACGAACAGTACTGTGACGTAGATAGCGAACGGAACCCCATGTTCGCCATTTTCGACCTTGGCGAGGGTGGTCCGGCTAATCGAGGCGCGCTACGCCATGTTCCCGTTGGGATTCGTCGTCGGCGACGCGCATTGCGCCGCCCAGCTTGCGCAAGGCGCGCGCGCCACGGGGAGCGGAAGTCTGGGACCAGAGCTGGCAGTCATAACGTATACTGTTGCGATCGCTAGCTTATATATTGTTCATTTCTATGAACCCTAAGTTGAGGCGAATCGTGTGCCAAGATCAAAACCATGACGAAATTCCGATCCCGCGTCACCACCGATGGCCTTGATCGCGCCCCGCACCGCGCCTTCATGCGCGCGATGGGGCTTGACGACGAGGCGCTGGCGAAGCCGATGATCGGGGTCGTCAGCCAGAAGGGCGAACAGACGCCCTGCAACATGACCCATGACTTCCAGGTCGAGGCCGCCAAGGCCGGAATCGCCGAGGCCGGCGGCACGCCGCGGGAATTTACCACCATTTCGGTTTCCGACGGCATCAGCATGAATCACGAGGGCATGAAGTTCTCGCTGCTGTCGCGCGAATTGATTGCCGATTCGATCGAGGCCGTCGTTCACGGCCTCGCCTATGACGCGCTGATCGGGTTCGGCGGTTGCGACAAGACGCTGCCGGGCGTGATGATGGCCATGATCCGCTGCAACGTGCCATCGATCTTCATCTATGGCGGCAGCGCGCTGCCAGGACGCTTTGCCGGCAAAACCCTCACGGTGCTGGATTCCTACGAGGCGGTCGGCAGATTCATGACCGGCGAAATCGATGCGGCGACGCTTGAAGGCATCGAGCGGTCCTGTCTGCCGACGATCGGCGCCTGTGCCGGACAGTTCACCGCCAACACCATGGCCATGGTCTCCGAGGCGATGGGGCTGACCATGCCCAATGTGTCGATGATCCCCGGCGTCTATGCCGAGCGCGCGCAGGTCGCGCGCCGCGCCGGGCGGCTGGTGATGCAGATGCTGCGGCAGGGTGGGCCGTTGCCGCGTGACATCGTGACACGAAAGGCGCTGGAAAACGGCGCGGCCATTGTCGCCGCGACCGGCGGCTCGACCAACGCCGCGCTGCATCTGCCTGCGCTCGGCAACGAGGCCGGAATTTCCTTCAGCCTGGACGATGTCGGCGAGGTGTTTGCGCGCACGCCTCTGATCGGCAATCTGCGGCCGGGCGGGCAATATACCGCCAAGGACGTCTACGACATCGGCGGCACCGCCGTGGTGGTCCGCGCGCTGGTCGAAAGCGGCCACATCGATGGAAGTTGCCTGACGATTACCGGGCGGACGATCGCGGAAGAATATGGCCAGGCCAGCGTGCCCGACGGTGAGGTCATTTTCGCAACTTCTGCGCCGATCATGCCTGACGGCGGCGTCGCGGTCCTCAAGGGCAATCTTTGCCCAGACGGGGCCGTCATCAAGGTGGCCGGTCTGAAAAATCTGCTCTTCGAGGGGACGGCGCGCGTGTTCGAAGACGAGGAACACTGTGTCGATGCCGTGCGCCATCGCAACTATGCCGCCGGCGATGTCCTGGTGATCCGCAATGAAGGCCCGGTCGGCGGTCCCGGCATGCGCGAGATGCTCGGCGTCACCGCACTGATCTACGGGCAGGGCATGGGTGAGAAGGTGGCGCTGATCACCGATGGACGGTTTTCCGGCGCCACCCGCGGCATGTGCATCGGCTATGTCTCGCCGGAATCTTTTGTCGGCGGCCCGCTGGCGCTGGTCGCAAACGGCGACCGCATCCGGATCGACGCCGGCGCGCGCCGCATGGACTTGCTGATCGACGACGATGAATTCGCGGCGCGACGGCGGGCCTGGAAGCCGCGACCGCCGCGGCATCGCGCCGGCGCGCTCGCCAAATATGCGCGCCTGGTCGGGCAGGCGCCCGGCGGCGCCGTCACCCATCAGGGTCCTGCGGAGTGGCCGTGGTTCGATTGATCAGGTAACGCCGAGAACCCTGTTGAAGCGGGGTTCGCGCCAGACTTCGTCCCTGATGCAGGCTGCGAGAATGTCGGCGGCGTCCCAGACGTCCTGGAAGCGAACATAGAGCGGCGCAAAACCAAAACGCATGATGTCGGGCGCCCTGAAGTCGCCGATCACGCCGCGTTCGATCATCGCTTGCACGACCGGATAACCCCGGTCGAATTCGATCGCGACCTGGCTGCCGCGCAATGAGGATTGCGCGGGCGTTACGATCTCAAGGCCGGGCAGCAGCGCCGCAACCCGCGCCATGAACAATTCGGTGAGCGCGAGGCTCTTTTGTCGCAAGGCGGCGACATCGACGCCGTCCATGACGTCGAGAGCGACATCCACGCCGCGGAGCGAAATGATCGGCTGGGTGCCGCAGAGAAATCGCTTGATGCCTTGGTCCGGCCGGAAGTCGCGATCAAAGGCAAAGGGGGCGGCGTGACCCCACCAGCCCGATAACGGCTGTTGTGCGGCGGCCTGATGGGCTTTTGCCACGGCAATGAAGGCCGGAGCGCCGGGACCGCCGTTGAGATATTTGTAGGTGCAGCCGACGGCGAAATCGACTTCATGCAGGTCGAATCCGATCTCGACGACGCCGATCGAATGACAGAGGTCCCAAATGACCAGCGCGCCGGCGTCGTGCAGCTGCCGGGTGATGGTCGCGATGTCGAGCAGCGCGCCGGTACGATAATTCACGTGTGACAGCACGGCGACCGCGACCTCACGGTCGAGCAGCGACTCGATCGACCGGCCATCGGCGCCGATCAACCGGCGCCGCATCGGACGGCCTGCGGATTTCATGGCGCCTTCGATGATGTAGAGATCGGTCGGGAACGACTCATCCTCGGCGATGATGACCCCGCGATCCGGCTTCAGCCCGATGGCAGCATGGATGGCCTTGTAGAGATTGATCGATGTGGTGTCGCAAACCAGGGTTTGGCCAGCTGACGCCCCGATCAATGCGCCGACGCGGTCGCCGAGCCGGACCGGCATGTCGAACCATCCCGCGCTGTTCCAGCTCCCGATCAGTGCCTCGCCCCACTCCCGTTCGATGGTCCGGCTCAGGACAGCGGCGGCTGCGCGCGGCATCGGCCCAAGCGAATTGCCGTCGAGATAGATCAGGCCATCGGGAATGACAAAACGGTCGCGCAAGCCTTGAAGCGGATCGGCGGCATCGCGTGCGACGCACGCCTTGCGCGACACCATGGTTGTGGCCGGCATCATGGCCTGCGATCAACGCACGAAGCAGGGCGCGCAGCTTCGGCATCCTCCCCGGTCCTCATCCTGTTCCCCATCGGCGTGGCCGACCGACTGTGCATGAAACCCGGTTTCGAATGAAGGCCTCGCTCAAAATCGGGCTGATAGGGTGCTCCTGGTTCGTCATTGCGAGCCAATTGGGCGCGCGAACGCGCGCTCGATTGAGCGAAGCAATCCATCGCCGCCACAGAAAGAAAAGCTGGATTGGTTCGTCGCAAGAGCTCCTCGCAATGACGGTGGGAGGGTCCTCATCCCAGGATTCGTATTAGGAGCATCGCCCCAAGCGATGCGTGTCGAAGGATGGCCACAAAATACGGCCGTGCAAGGGGCCATCCTTCGAGACGCAAGCCCTCGCCCTCCGGGGCCAAGGCTTGCTCATCAGGATGAGGACCGAGAGCCTGGGAAACGATTGGTTTCATGGAATCGATCTATTGGCTTGCCGCTCCGGGGTCCTTGATAAATGCCGATTGACAGCAAATGTCCATCCTTTTAAGTTTAAAATATCGTCCGGTGTTGTGACGACAGGCATGCATGGCCGGGCTTCTCTCGGGTAGGAAGATCGGTGCGGGTGAGAAGCCTGGTCCGGATCAACTATCGTGCCGGGGATTTGGTCGCAGCAAATCCGCGGCGTCTTCCTGTTCTTCGATGAACCCGGCGCGGACTCGATGACGCAAGGCAGGGAAATATCATATTCCGGCTATCTCCAGCTCGACAGGATTCTGCAGGCGCAACAGCCGCTTTCCGCCGCCCATGACGAGATGTTGTTCATCATCCAGCACCAGACCTCGGAGCTTTGGATGAAACTCGCGATCCACGAACTGAGTGCCACCTGCCGGTTGATCGCCGCGGACGATCTGCAGCCAGCCTTCAAAACCTTGTCGCGGGTATCCCGCATCCTCGAGCAGCTCAACTCCGCCTGGGATGTGCTTCGCACCATGACGCCCAGCGAGTATACCGAGTTTCGCGGATCGCTCGGGCAGTCTTCGGGCCTTCAGTCCTGGCAATACCGGATGATCGAGTTTCTGGTCGGCAACAAGAATGCGGCGATGATAAGTTTTCACCGAAACGACAAGGTCGTGGTCGAACGGCTCGAAGCCGCCCGTTGCGCGCCGAGCATCTACGATCACACCATCGCCCTGTTGCACCGTCGCGGCTTCGCCATCGACAAGGCCCTGGTGGATCGCGACGTCTCGGTATCGCACGTCCATAGCGAAAGCGTGTTGAGCGCGTGGTTAGCGGTCTATCGCGACCCGGCGCGTTTCTGGGAACTGTATGAACTCGCCGAAAAGCTGGTCGACTTCGAAGACTATTTCCGCCGCTGGCGGTTCAACCACGTCACGACTGTCGAGCGGGTGATCGGATTCAAGCGCGGCACCGGCGGTACGTCGGGTGTATCCTACTTGCGAAAAATGCTGGATGTCGTGTTGTTCCCCGAGCTCTGGCAAGCCAGGACCCAGCTGTGACGGGGCTGATCGACATCTCGCCGTCACTCCGCGTCGGCATGGCGGTATTTCCCGGCGACGCCGCTTTCGAGGCCAGCCAGACCTTCACGATCGGGCCCGGCTGTCCCGTCAACGTGGCCAGGATCGCGATGTCGACGCATTGCGGCGCCCACGTCGATGCGCCGCTGCACTACGATCCCGCAGGCGCCAGCATCGATCGGCTCGATCTCAACGATTTCATCGGCCCCGCCAGGGTCATTGACGCGCGCGGCACAGGCCCGCTTTGTGGTTTTGCCGAGATCGAATCCGCTCTGGATGGCGCGCCGCCGCGCCTGCTCTTCAGGTTGATGGATGGGGGCGGTCCCATGATCTGGCCGACCGGCTTCCGCGCGCTGGCGCCGGAAACCGTGGAGCGGCTGGCGCTGGGCGGGACGCGGCTGATCGGCGTCGATGTTCCCTCGGTCGATCCGGAGACGTCGAAGAGCCTGCCATCGCACATGGCCTGCCAACGGCACGATCTTCGCATTGTCGAGAATCTGGTGCTGGCCGGCGTGATGCCGGGCGATTACGAACTGATTGCGCTGCCGCTGCGGCTGCAGGGGCTCGACGCGGCGCCGGTGCGCGCGGTGCTCAGGCGATTGGATGCCAAATGAGAATGAAGGTATTGCCATCGCGGCCGGACGCTGAGCTAAAGCCGGCACTGGCGCGCGGGCCGGCGGCTGCCATGATCGAGATCGACTGCGTCTCGCAGGTGTTTCGTACGTCGGGCCGTCAGGATCATCTCGCGTTGTCGGATATATCCCTCGCAATTGAGGATGGCGCCTTCGTCTCCATCCTCGGTCCCTCCGGCTGCGGAAAATCGACGCTGCTCTATATCGTCGGCGGCTTTGTCAGCCCGACGCAAGGGGTGGCGAAGGTGAAGGGCAAGGCGATCACGGGGCCCGGCCCCGATCGTGGGCCGGTCTTTCAGGAGTTCGCGCTGTTTCCCTGGAAGAGCGTGCTCGGCAATGT
>NZ_JBEKXH010000433.1:0-5473 GCF_049512235.1 Bradyrhizobium sp. | reverse complement strand
ATGTTTGGTTGTGGGAACTCATTTTTCACATGCGTAAAGTATCTATTTTGGATACTTTGTGCAAGTGATAAATAGATCGCGGCTTTGCACGCAAACACCCTCCCGGTCGTTAGACCGGGAGGGCGTTTGCGTTATGAGAAAGTTTGGTTGCGGGGATAGGATTTGAACCTATGACCTTCAGGTTATGAGCCTGACGAGCTACCGGGCTGCTCCACCCC
Source organism: Bradyrhizobium sp. (assembly GCF_049512235.1). Taxonomy (GTDB): domain Bacteria; phylum Pseudomonadota; class Alphaproteobacteria; order Rhizobiales; family Xanthobacteraceae; genus Bradyrhizobium. The sequence continues at coordinate 5,255 of NZ_JBEKXH010000433.1, read as the reverse complement.
GCGATAAACCGCTGCGCGCCTCATCGAAAAGCCGGATGCCGAAACGGTCTGGCCAACGCCCAAGGGGGCGCCGATCAATCCTGTCCGGAGGCTTCCTGAGAAGACAACCCGGGCGAACGCCCTTGGGTGCGGGGGGTATGTACCAACGCAAACCCGCTTTGGAAAGGGCCAACAGGCAACTTTGGAGGATTTTGTGAAGGCCAAAACCGGAAGTTTGGCGCGCAAACCGCCCCAGGCAGGGGTTTTGGCGGAAGTTGTGCAAAAAGCCGGGCCTTGGAACCAGAACACCTGCCCACTCGTGCAGACCTGGGATCAAACCGCAGGCCGGCGATCGGGCCAGCGCAGCCTGACGGATGCGGGAGCCGGGCAACGTTACCCCTGCGCCAGCAATCACGCTGCAAATGCTACCGCCCCATCGGGTGGTAATCGCCGGTAGGCCGGTAGCCCTTGGCGCCCATCGGCTGGTAACCGGGATGCGAAATGGTCGTGACGTAAGTCGTGCCCGACGACGTTTGCGCCGCCTGGGTCGTGGTTGCCGTGGTCCCGTTCGGCGCCGTGGTCGTGACCGATTTCGTCTCCCGATTGATGACGGTCGAATAGCCCTGCGCATGGGCGGCCGTGGCCGAAAGCAGCAATCCCAAACAAGCCAGCACTCTCATGATGATGTCCCTAATTGATCGCCCGACGGCCACTGTGTAGCGCAAGGCTTTAAGGAAGAGCGGTCGGAATGCTTCAAATCGAGGAAGAAAGAGCAGCCGATCTAGCGCATCGTCCGCCCGCGGGCGCCGCCACGCACTGCCTGATATGCATTTTGTGCGTCAGCCGGTCTCTTACCAGCACCATCAGGGTTGACTACAATGTCCGCAGGGGCTTCGACTCATCAACCGACCTGACGGGAGTGAAACGTGGATCTTGGAATCAAAGGCCGCCGCGCCCTGGTGTGCGCGTCCAGCAAGGGCCTGGGGCGCGCCTGCGCGATGGCGCTGGCCGCCGAAGGCGTGGATGTCACATTGACCGCGCGCGGCGCCGAGGCGCTTGCGAAAACCGCCGCCGAGATCCGCAAGGCGCATCCCGGCATTACAGTGACCGAAATAGCCGGTGACATCACCACGCAAGAGGGCCGCGTCGCGGCGCTGAAAGCCTGTCCCGAGCCGGATATCCTGGTCAACAATGCCGGCGGCCCGCCGCCGGGGGATTTCCGCAACTGGACCCGCGACGACTGGATCAAGGCGCTCGACGCCAACATGCTGACCCCGATCGAGCTGATCAAGGCCACGGTGGACGGCATGATGGCGCGAAAATTCGGCCGCATCGTCAACATCACCTCCGCCGCGGTGAAGGCGCCGATCGATGTGCTGGGATTGTCCAACGGCGCCAGAGCCGGCCTCACCGGCTTTGTCGCCGGGCTCGCGCGCAAGACCGTGATCAATAACGTCACCATCAATGCGCTGCTGCCGGGCCCGTTCGATACCGACCGCCTGCGTGGCCCGGTGGCGAAGATGGACGCGGAAAAGCGCGGTATCACGGTCGACCAGCTGCTTGCCGAGCGGGCAAAGCTCAACCCTGCCGGACGCTTCGGCGAGCCCGAGGAATTCGGCATGGCCTGCGCCTTTCTGTGCGGCGCCAAGGCCGGTTTTATTACCGGACAGAACATCCTGCTCGACGGCGGCGCCTTTCCGGGCACGCTGTAGAGCGTTCTCATGCCAGGTGGGGACCGGTTCGCGTGAAGAAAACGCGTCAAAACAAAAAGCTGGAGCCCGGTTCTGATTCGATCAGGACCGATCAGGCTCCGGCATGAGGGCGGTCTGGTACGAGCGAACCGGTGCGGCGCCGGACGTGCTGAGCTTTGGCGAGATGCCGACGCCGGTGGCCGGACCGGGCGAAGTCCGGGTCCGGCTGTACGCCTCCGGCGTCAATCCCGCCGACGCCGGCCGCCGCGCCGGCAGCTATAGGGCGATGGAATATCCCCTGGTCATCCCGAACAGCGATGGCGCCGGAATCGTCGATCAGGTCGGCGACGGCGTCACCCGGCTTCGCGTCGGTCAACGGGTCTGGCTCTATAACGGACAACGCAACGGCCGCGCCTTCGGCACGGCGGCCGAGTACATTGCGCTCGCCGAACAGCTGGTGACGCCGCTGCCGGATGAGCTGTCGTTCGCCGCCGGTGCGACGCTCGGCATTCCCGGCATGACCGCGTGGTGCGGCCTGTTCGGCGACGGACCGGTCACGGGGCAGACCATTCTGGTCACCGGTGGCGCCGGCGCGGTCGGTCACTATGCGGTGCAACTGGCGAAATGGGGCGGCGCGCGGGTGATCGCGACCGTCAGTTCAAGGCTGAAGGCCGAACAGGCGCGCCTCGCCGGCGCCGATCTCGTGATCGACTACAAGAACGAAGATGTTATCGCCGGGACGATGGCCTTCACCGGGCAGCGCGGCGTCGACCGGGTCGTCGAGGTCGACTTCGGCGGCAACATTGCGACGACGCCGAAAGTGATGGCGATGAATTCCACCATCGCGGTCTATGCCACCAACGGCAATCGCAACCCGACTGTGCCGATGCGCGAGCTGATGGAAAAATGCGTCGCGGTGCGCACGCTGGTGCTGTTCGCGCTGCCGCAAGCATTGCTCGCCGCCGCGCAGGCCGATATCTCGAAATGGCTGGCCGCGGGCAACCGCATCCACAATATCGCCGCGCAATTTCCGCTGTCGGAAACCGCGCAGGCCCATCTGGCGGTGGAAAAAGGCGACAAGCTCGGCACCGTCATCGTCGACTGCGCGCGGTGATCATCACACCGGCGTGGTGCGCTCGTCGTTCCAGGTCAGCCCGAACGCATCCAATCCCTCGGCGAGGTAATCGCTGATCAGGGGCTCGCCGAGCAGATAGCGCGCGGTGTGCCGGTTGTACCCATCGGCGGCCTCGCCGCGCAGATCGTCCCATTCCTCGATGCTGCCGTCGCCGCGCCCGAGCCGCATCAGCGCCACCAGATCGATCTGCTCGTCTTCGGTCATGGCGTTGATGAAGCCTTCGATCTCGCGCACCACGGGATCCTCGCCGTCATCCTCAAGCACATCGATCATATTGTCGTCGGCGCCGTTCGACCCGGAGTCTGGATCGGAAGCGCCTTCCTTGACGTCGAATTCACGGGTTTTCTCGATCAAAAACGCGACTTTTTCGGCCGATATGGCTAATTCCGGCATCGGTGCGGTCCCTTGCTTTGCCTGCCCCCACCAACGCGCGCCTGGGCGGCATGATCCATTGCGCGGAGATAAGGAAACCAGCATCTTTGGTCACAACAAACGAAGACTTGAACCGAAGATCTGGGGAACGCCGGATGGAATGGAAAGTAGGCAAGCTCAAAATCACGAAAATCGTCGAGCTGGAGACCACAGGCAGCACGCGATTTATCCTGCCTTTGGCCAGCAACGAGGAAATCCGCAAACTGCCCTGGCTCATTCCCGATTTCGCCACCGCGGAGGGCCGACTCAAAATGTCGATCCACGCGCTGGTGGTGGAGACGCCGGCGCGGCGGATCGTGGTCGATACCGGCCTCGGCAACGACAAGCAAGGCCGCGACGTGCCGACCTGGAACAACCGCAACACGCCTTTCCTCGAAACCATGACCGCGGCAGGTTTCCCGCCTGACAGCATCGACACCGTGCTGTGCACCCATCTGCATGTCGACCATGTCGGCTGGAACACCAGGCTCGAAGGCGGCAAGTGGCTGCCGACCTTCGCACGCGCGCGCTATGTGTTCGGCAGAACCGAATATGAGTACTGGCGCGACCATAGCGAAGAGCCCGCTCACGCCGCCGTCTTCAATGACTCGGTCAAGCCGATCGTCGATGCCGGCAAGGCCGAACTGGTCGAAAGCAACCACAGGCTTTGCGCTGAAATCACCCTGATACCGACAGCAGGCCACAGCCCGGGTCATGTGAGCGTTCACCTCCAGTCCGACGGTGAAGAAGGCCTGCTCAGCGGCGACGTCGCCCATCATCCCTGCCAGATGGCCCATCTCGACTGGTCATCGACCGCCGATACCGATCCCTTGCAGTCGGCGGCCACCAGGCGCGAATTGTTCGGCCGCTTTGCCGACAGGCCGACGCTGGTGATCGGCGGCCATTACAATGCCGGCCGCATCCGGCGCGACGGCGATGCCTTTAAATTCGTCGTTTAGCAGCCATGCAAAGGCGGCTCGGCGGTTGAATTTCCCGGCGCGCTGTTCCAAGAAGCATCAAGCAAGCAAACCTTCAGGGAGCGATGAAAATGAAGCTGGTTCGATACGGGGCACTTGGCCACGAAAAGCCCGGTCTGATCGACAAATCGGGCCAGTTGCGCGATCTCTCCGGTCATGTGAAGGACCTCCATGGCGAGGCCTATTCGCCGTCTTCGCTCACCCGGCTCGCCGCCCTCGACCCCGCCACGCTTCCCGCCGTCGACGGCAGGCCCCGGCTCGGCGCGCCGGTGACCGGCATTTCGAAATTCGTCGCCATCGGCCTGAACTACAGCGACCACGCCAAGGAGACCGGAAACCAGATCCCCACGGAACCGATCTTTTTCCTGAAGGCCAATACCGCCCTCAGCGGCCCGAACGATGCGGTCGAAAAGCCGCGCGGTTCGACCAAGCTCGACTGGGAAGTCGAAATCGCCGTCATCATCGGCTCCCGGGCCAAATACGTCTCCGAAGCCGATGCGCTCAACCACGTCGCCGGCTACTGCGTCTGCAACGACGTGTCCGAGCGCAACTTCCAGATCGAGCGCCTGGGTCAATGGACCAAAGGCAAGTCGCACGACACCTTCGGCCCGCTCGGCCCCTGGCTCGTGACCAAGGACGAGATCCCGGACGTGCAGAAGCTGTCGTTGTGGCTCGACGTCAACGGCGAGCGCCGCCAGACCGGATCGACCTCAACCATGATCTTTCCGATCGCCAAGTGCATTTCCTACGTCTCCGGATTCATGACCCTGTTGCCCGGCGACATCATCACGACGGGCACGCCCCCCGGCGTCGGCTCCGGCATGAAACCGCCGAAATTCCTCAATGTCGGCGATGTCGTCACGCTCGGCATCGAGGGGCTCGGCGAGCAGCGCCAGGAAATCGTCGCGGCCTAGTTCAGTGATTTTGAAGTTCGGATCGTATCGAAGCTTGCGATGCTGCGCTCCCTCTCCCGCTCTTCGCGGGGGAGACAGCCAGCGCGCTGCGCGTGCACCACGCTGGGAGAAAATTGGGAGATGTTGCGCGGGGCAGTTCAGCCATGCA
>NZ_JBEKXH010000432.1:0-5479 GCF_049512235.1 Bradyrhizobium sp. | reverse complement strand
CGAGCGGTTCCTGGGCGACCTAGCGATGGAGCAATGCTGGCCGATGCCGGTCGACAAGGTCGGCGCCGGCAAGCGTGTACTGGTCGTCGGTGCCGGGCCAAGCGGATTGTCTGCCGCCTATCATCTGACGCGGCTCGGCCATCAGGTCGAGATCCACGATGCCGGGCCACTACCCGGCGGGATGCTGCATTTCGGCATTCCGGCCTATCGCCTTCCGCGCGAAGACCTGATGAAGGAGATCAGGCGGATCGAGCAGATGGGCGTCAAGTTCGTGGCCAACCATCGGGTCGACGACGTGCTGGCCGAACAGAAGACGGGCGAGTTCGACGCGGTCTTTATCGCGATCGGCGCCCATCTCTCCAAGCATGTCGACATCCCGGCGCGCGACGCCATCAAGGTATTGGACGCCGTCTCTCTGCTCCGCGACGTGGAAGCCGATGCCGCACCGCGCCTTGGCCGGCGCGTTGTGATTTATGGCGGTGGCAATACCGCGATGGACGTCGCGCGGACCGTCCATCGCCTCGGCGCCAGCGAGGCGATGATCGTCTATCGCCGGGATCGCAGCCATATGCCGGCCCACGATTTCGAAGCCCAGGAGGCCTTGACCGAAGGCGTGAAGATAAAATGGCTGACCTCGATCAAAGCCATCGAAGGCGCCGATCTCACGGTCGAGGTGATGCGCATCGACGAGAACGGTCGCGCACAGCCGACCGGTGAATTCGAAACGCTGCAAGCCGACACGCTGGTGCTGGCACTTGGCCAGGACGTCGTCGACGCGATGGTTGGGTACGAACCTGACCCCCATCTGCCCGATCCGCCCGATCTCCTTCATCAGCTCCTGGCGCGGCAGGCGATAGGCCGGAATGCCGAAATGCAGCATGCCGCCCGGCAATGGCCCGGCGTCGTGGATCTCCACGCGATGGCCGAGCCGCGTCAGATGATAGGCCGCGGACAGCCCGCTCGGCCCGGCACCGACGACCAGAACGCGCTTGCCGGCGGCGACCTTGTCGACCGGCATCGGCCAGCCTTGCGCCATCGCAAGGTCGCCCAGAAACCGCTCGACGGCGTGAATGCTGACCGCGCTGTCGAGTTCCTTGCGATTGCAGCTGGTTTCGCAGGGGTGATAGCAGACACGCCCATGTACCGCCGGCAACGGGTTGTCACGGATCAGCATTTCCCACGCCGCCCGATAGTTTCCGGCTTGCGCCAATCCAATCCACGCCTGGATGTTCTCGCCGGCGGGGCAGGCGGCGTTGCAGGGAGGGAGCAGGTCGACATAGACCGGATGCCGATGACGTACCGCGCCGGCGCCCCTTTCGCGCGTGAGATTGATGACGGGAGTCATATCGCGGGCGAAGCTGCTCACCGGGCTGCTCCAACAATCCGGACAATTTGAAACCCAGGTCCGTCGCCGGCCTTGCGCCGGAGCACCGCGCTGCCGGTCTCCCGGATGAAGCAGGACAGCACGATGGCGTGCAAATGGAACTCCGAGCCGCCTTGCGCCGACCTGTCCAGCATGCTGTTTCCTCGCCGCTCGATCTTCGAAGCAGCGGCAGCACTGCCTAACGAAGGCACAGCCAGTGTATCTGCCGGGTGAACCGCGAGCTAGGTTCGGAAACTACTCAGGGCGATCGTAATATGTCTGTTATGCAGGCGGCGGCCAGGATCCGGGGCTGCGCACAGGCCGCCCGATTGCACACGTCAATGACCGGGAGCGTCGTCAAGCCGCGCCGCCTCAAAGGCCCCATTTGCGAATGAACCACACCTTCACGAAATGCGTGAGGATGGCGTACGCCAGCAGCATGGCGACGACCAGCGGCCAATAGAGCCGGGGCAGCGGCGTGAAGCCGAGCGCCGATCCTGCCCACGTGAACGGCAGCGCAATCCCGATGGCGCAGATGATGGTGATGATGATGGTGGTGGCGATGAGCGCCGGACTTGCATGGCTTTCGACGAATGGAATTCTCGCGGTCCTGATGATGTACCTCGGCGCGCGCCTCGGCAGGCCGAAGCCGACAAATCGCGGCGAGATGTGCGTCGATGGTGGTCGGATCGGCTTTGGATAATTCTGCATGGCGCCGCTTCAGGTCGGACATGAGCGCGTTCGGTCATTCCACCAGCTTTGCCAAAGTGGCTGCTGCGAATCTATTGCGGCGGGGGTCGATTCTGAAGCATCGGAATCTACTCAAGGAGTGAACTCTATCCGCACAAACTGCGATTCGCGAAATATCCATGCCTGAGCAATATTGACCATTAATTCGGTAACCGGAATGGCAAACTGGTTTCATCACCGCTCCGATCTGGGCCTCCATCGGTGACCGGGAGTGTTGTGCTCCCGCCCAAGGGGCAGCATCATGTCGCAAGTTCAAGCCGCAGTCAGGTGCCGGTTCGAGATGACCGCTGCGGATGCGCCGTCGAGCGGTGAGTTCTGCGTATTTGAATTTCCCGGCTGCAAAGGATGTCCGCACGCGCTGCACGCCATGAACGCGGCGGCAAGCTCTGAAGATCCCTTCAGGTCGAAGGTCTGGCGTGCATGGATTGCGCGCGTCTCCCGTCCCCAGAAATAGCTTTTTGTGTCATCAAGGAAGGTCGATGATGAGGTATATTCACTGTGAGAACCCAGCCCTTTTCAGGAAACGCCTTGCGGAAGCGTGCAGCGAGTCCGAGCGCGAGGTGCTCTCGAAGCTGCTGGCCGACGAAGAGGCGAAAGAGGCGTTCTTGCCGAGGGCAACGTCATGAACCGCAAGGGCGTTGATTTTACCCTCGTGCAGATCGAACCTGGCTTGTGGCAATGGCGCTTCCAAATCGGAGAGGCTGTCACCACCGGCAAGACCAAGACTCGTCTCATGGGCCTCGCTTCCCACAGAGTTCAGCAGCGGATTGATCGAGAGCTTGGAAAGCCGCGCGACCTGCCTCCAGCACCGTCCGGCAGCGCGGGTTAGGTGGTCGCCGCGCGCGACGATGTCTCTTGGCATCCGTCGATTTTTCAGACCGCATTGATGCAGATCAATCAATGCGCGGAAATCATCTATTCGCCAGGCTGATAGCCGCATGCGTTGTCGATATCGCCCTGCAGCCTGAGGGAGGTTGAGGATGGTTCGTCGCGCTGGACACGCGGAAGGTCATGCCGTTAACCGGCTTGGCTGGCTGAGGGCCGCCGTTTTGGGAGCGAACGATGGGATTCTTTCGACGGCAAGCCTGATCATTGGTGTCGCAAGTGCGCATGGCACGCATCAAAGCGTGCTGATCGCAGGTGTCTCGGGCCTCGTTGCCGGCGCGATGTCGATGGCGTCGGGGGAATATGTTTCGGTCAGTTCGCAATCCGATTCCGAACGGGCAGATATCGGGCGTGAAGGCAAGGAACTGCTTGCAAATCGCGCCGGCGAAACCAGGGAGCTGGCGGATATCTACGTCAAGCGCGGTCTGGACCCGACATTGGCGATGACGGTGGCCGAACAGTTGATGGCGCATGATGCGCTCGGCGCGCATACAAGAGACGAACTTGGAATTTCCGACATGACCGCGGCACGGCCGGTTCAGGCCGCCCTGGCATCCGCGGCGGCATTCGCGGCCGGTGCGGCGCCTCCTTTATTGATTGCGCTGGCGACGCCGACGGGTTTCGAAACCGCGACGGTATCGGTCGCGTCCCTGGCATTTCTCGCCGTGCTGGGTGCCGTGGGGGCCAAAGCCGGTGGGGCCAAGGTGATGAAGGCGGCTATCCGGGTTACGTTTTGGGGCGCGCTTGCAATGGTCGTGACAGCCGGAATCGGCGCTATTCTGGGTGCCCATGTCTGACATGGAGCGTGGCGCTAGCGCATGCCGAGGCGCCTCGCCGCGGTTTCCCTGAATCCTTCGGGGCTTTGCGGCTTGACGAAGACCGCGACGACCTTCGGATGGGTCAGACGCACGCATCGCTCGAGTTCGATCACCTTGGCTTCGATTTCCGGCGTTCTCAGTTCGTCGGCGAATTCCAGGCTGAGCGCGACTATTATTTCCTGAGGCGCAAGATGCACCGTCAGAATGCCGTTGGCGTGAGTGACCCCATCGATCTCACCGGCGACATGCAGGATGGAATCGACGATCGCCGGGTCGGCGCGTTCGCCGATCAGAAGGCTCTTGGTTTCCTTCGCCAGCAACCACGCCGTCGAACCGAGTATCAGTCCAATCAGAATGGAGCCGACCCCATCCAGAACCGGAAGGTCCAGGCGCACCGACAGATATATGCCCGCGAAGGCGACCAGAATGCCGGCCAGCGCCGCGCTGTCTTCGAACAGCACCATGAAGGATGGTGGATCCTTGCTTTCCCGGATAGCGTCGACGATCTCGGAATAGCGTCGTTGGCCGCGAAAGTTGCGCAGCGCAAGCCACCATGTCGTACCATCGAACAGGGCGGAGATGCCGAGCACGAGATAGCTCGCCGTCAGGTGCTGAACCGGCTCGGGATCGAGGACATGGACGACGCCCTGGTAGAGTGAGACGCCAGCGCCGAACGCGAACAGCAGGACCGCGACCACGAAACTCCAGAAATAGATTTCCCGGCCATATCCGAGGGGATGTTCAAGATCCGGCCGGCCCGCGGCCCGGCGCAGTCCGTAAAGCAGCAGGAAGCCGTTTCCGGTGTCGACGATGGAATGGACGCCCTCGCTGAGCATGGAGGAACTTCCGGTCCACGCCGCGGCGGTCAACTTCGTTAGCCCGATCAGGAGATCGCCTGAAATCGCCGCGTAAATGACGCGTCGGGACGACAGCCGCGAAATTACCTTGATAGAGGCCACGTCGGCTCCCCGGCGAGCGTACTGAAAGGCGAAATCGCTGCTTGATCCCTGCGGCAGCGCCTCGTCGCCATAACGTTCCCGTTCAATGACAGGCCACGATATTGTGTCGGATGGCGGACATAGTTGATCTGCATCAATCCGACCTGCGTTCACGACCTTAGGCTTATTCCATCGTCGCGGTCGAACGTAGCGAGTGCCGGACTCTCACGGGGGGGACATTATGATGGCTGAATATTCGTCGTGCGGCTCCTGCGTGTTCCCGGGCGCGATTTTTCAGGCCTCGGATCAATGTCTACCCGTTTTTGGGCCGACGGACCACAGGCTCGTGGAGCATCAATTGCGGGTCGCGCTCGCGCATAGCGAGGCGCGGCTTCGCCAAAAAGACGAATTGATCCAAAGACAAGAGCTGTTGAAAAAGGAGTCCGATCATCGGCTGATGAACGACCTGCAGATGACCATCAGTCTGCTTTCGCTGCAGAGCCGGGGATCGACGAACCCGGAAGCGGCCACGCAACTGGCAGTCGCGGCCAATCGCGTTTCCATGATAGCGCGGATTCACCGTCGTCTTCATTCCTTCGACGGCGTAGAGGCGATCGATTTCAAAGAATTTCTTGAGGATTTCGGTCGCGACTTCTCTGCGATGCTGTCATCGGACGAGCATCCGGAGCAGGTCGTTGTCGAGAGCATCGAAATAAACCTGGCGG
>NZ_JBEKXH010000431.1:0-5530 GCF_049512235.1 Bradyrhizobium sp. | reverse complement strand
AGGAGGTCTGCCTGCTGGAGCAGGCCTTCATCCATGACAATGCCAAGTCGGTCGCGCAGGCCGTCAAGGAAGCCGAGGGCAAGATAGGCGCGCCGGTGCAGATCACCGGCTATGTGCGCTACGCTCTGGGCGAGGGAATCGACCGGCAGGATTCCGGCGGCCAGAAGGAACCGCCGGAAGACGCGGCGACCGCATCGTCATCGTAAGTCGGGGCTGCCGCGCCGTTAGGAAAGCGATCATGGCTGAGCCGGTCTACCGTCGCGTGGTGATCAAGCTGTCCGGCGAATACCTTGCCGGATCACAATCCCAAGGCATCGATCAGCCAACCGTCGACCGCATTGCCGGCGATCTGATCGCAGCCCGGAAGCTCGGCACCGAAGTCGCCGTCGTGGTCGGCGGCGGCAACATTCTCCGTGGCGCCGAAGTATCCTCGCGCGGGGTGTCACGCCCTGCCGGCGACACCATGGGCATGCTCGCGACCGTGATGAATTGCCTGGCGCTAGAGGCCGCGATCGAGCGGCGCGGAGCGCCGGCACGGACCCTGTCGGCGTTTGTCATGCCACAGATCTGCGAGCTGTTCACCCGCGTTGCGGCGCACAAATATCTTGCCGAGGGCCAGATCGTGCTGCTCGGCGGCGGCACTGGCAATCCGTTCTTCACCACCGACACCACCGCGGTTTTGCGGGCGGCCGAAATCGGCGCGCAGGCCGTGCTGAAGGCGACCAATGTCGATGGCGTCTACTCTGCCGACCCCAAAAAGGATGCTTCCGCCAAGCGATTTGATCGTCTGACCCATTCACAGGCGATTGAGGGCGGCTACAAGGTCATGGACGCGACCGCATTCGCGCTTGCCCGCGAGACGTCGCTGCCTATCATCGTGTTTTCGATCGCCGATCCGGGTTCGATCGGCGCCATCCTGCGCGGCACTGGCCACGGCACCGTCGTCGCCGGCTGACCGGTTTTGTAATCTTCAAGACCGCGCGCAGGTTGGACGGCCTCGACGGAGTGTTTTCAGGACGGGAGAGCGTTATGCCCACGGAGAAGTTCGACATCAACGAATTGAAACGGCGCATGCAAGGCGCCACCCAGTCTCTCAAGCACGAACTGGGCGGTCTGCGAACCGGCCGCGCCGCTGCCTCGATGCTGGAGCCGGTACAGGTCGATGCCTATGGCACGCATATGCCGCTTAACCAGCTCGCGACCATCAGCGTGCCCGAGCCGCGACTGCTGTCGGTGCAAGTATGGGACAAGTCGATGGTCAAGGCCGTCGAAAAGGCGATCGTCGATTCCAATCTGGGCTTAAGCCCGGCCACCGAGGGACAGGTGCTGCGCCTGCGAATTCCCGAGCTAAACCAGGATCGCCGCAAGGAACTCGTGAAGGTCGCGCATAAATATGCCGAAGCCGCCCGCGTCGCGGTGCGCCATGTCCGCCGCGATGGTCTTGACACCGTCAAAAAGCTCGAGAAAAGCCACGAGATTTCCGAGGACGATCAGGAGCGTCTGGCCGCGGAGGTCCAGAAGGCCACCGATGCGACGATTTCGGAGATCGATCAGTTGCTGGCGGCGAAGGAAAAGGAAATCCTCACAGTTTAGCGCCGAATAAATGCTGTTAGCGCCAAGGATTGTCCGATGCCGAACGCCGCCACCCCCGCAACCAAAGAGCCGGATCGAACCGGCGGTCCGTTGCATGTGGCAGTCATCATGGACGGCAACGGGCGCTGGGCGGCGGCTCGCGGTTTGCCGCGTGCGGAAGGCCATCGCCGCGGTGTCGAGGCGCTGCGCCGCGTCGTGCGCGCCGCCAGCGAACTCGGGATCCTCTATTTGACGATCTTCTCCTTCAGCTCGGAAAACTGGTCGCGTCCGGCGAGCGAGATCGGCGACCTGTTCGGCCTGCTGCGGCGCTTCATTCGTAACGACCTTGCGACCCTGCATCGCGACGGCGTCCGGGTCCGCGTGATCGGCCAGCGTGACGGATTGGAGCCGGACATCTGCGCGCTTTTGAACGAGGCCGAAGACCTCACGCGGAATAATACGCGCCTCATCCTCGTGGTCGCGTTCAACTACGGATCGCGGCAGGAAATCGCCAGCGCGGCGCGGCAGCTGGCGTGCGAAGTCGCCGACGGCAGGCGTGACCCCGCATCGATCGACGCCGACACCATCGGTCGGTACCTCGATGCGCCCGATATTCCAGATCCCGATCTGATTATTCGCACTAGCGGCGAACAGCGGCTGTCGAATTTCCTAATGTGGCAGGCAGCCTATAGCGAACTCGTGTTTGTGCCGATCCACTGGCCGGACTTCGACAAGGCTGCGCTTGAGGGCGCGATCGCCGAATATGCCAGACGGGAGCGCCGTTTCGGCGGTCTGGCCGCGAAAACCGGATCGTGAACGAGGGCGAAGCCGCGCCGGCGGCCGTTGCCGAGCAGGGTTCGCGCAATCTGTTGATGCGTGTCGCCGTCGCGCTGGTGCTGGCGCCTGCTGCGATTGCGAGCGCGTATGCCGGCGGATGGCTGTGGACCGCGCTGGTGACATTGGCCGCGATCGGCCTTTATGTCGAATGGCTGATGATCGTGGCGGCAGCCCGCGAAGCCAAAGTGGTGGCGTCAGGCATCGTTGCGCTTGCCCTGTCGGTAGTTTGTCTTGCCGCGGGGCGGATCGACGCGTCGTTGCTGGCATCGGCACTTGGCTTGGGCGTCGTGACATGGCTTTCGAAGGCTCGGCGGCACTGGAATGCCGCGGGATTCTTCTATGCCACGGTGGCGGCGATCGCATCGGTAATGGTGCGCCTCGATCAGACCTGCGGATTTGTCGCGCTGATGCTGATCCTGCTTGTGGTGTGGGTGACGGATATCGGCGGGTATTTCGCCGGTCGCGGCATCGGCGGCCCAAGGCTCTGGCCGCGCGTCAGTCCGAAGAAGACGTGGGCCGGCGCGATCGCTGGCTTTGGGTCGAGCCTGATCATCGGCGCGGGGTTCGCGGCCTTCGGGCTCGGTAGAACAGCTCCCCTGCTGGCTTTGAGCGCGGCGCTCTCGATCGCTTCCCAGCTGGGCGATTTGTTCGAATCGGCTGTGAAACGACGGTTCGGCGTCAAGGATTCCAGCCACCTTATCCCCGGCCATGGCGGGCTGATGGATCGCCTCGACGGCTTCGTTGCGGCCGTCGTGCTGGCGGCGATTTTAGGGTTATTTCGGGGTGGCGTGGATGGCGTCGGCCGCGGTCTTATGGTTTGGTGAAGATATGAGCGCAGTTCCGTTGCGTAACAGCAAGCCCGCGGCATCCGCTATACGTGCCGTGACCGTCCTCGGCGCCACCGGCTCCATCGGCGACAGCACGATGGATTTGCTGCGGGCCGCGCGCGACCGCTATCGGGTTGAAGCACTGACCGCCAATACCAACGTGCCGGCGCTGGCGAAGCTCGCGAAGGAATTCGACGCGCGATTTGCAGCGATCGCCGATCCCGGTCGCCTGGCTGAGTTGAAGGATGCGCTGTCCGGCACGCGCACCGAGTGCGGCGCCGGTGAAAGCGCTGTCATCGAAGCCGCGGCGCGGCCGGCGGATTGGGTGATGGCCGCCGTCAGCGGTGCGGCCGGACTAAAACCTGCGCTGGCGGCGGTGGATCGCGGCGCGACGATTGCGTTGGCCAACAAGGAATGCCTGGTTTGCGCGGGCGACTTCTTCATGCAACGGGCGGCGAAGGCCAAGTCCTGCATCTTGCCCGCGGATTCCGAACATAACGCACTGTTCCAAGCGCTTGGTTCGGGGAACCGGGATGAACTGGTGCGCGTTATCATCACCGCATCGGGCGGCCCGTTCCGGACCTGGGCCAGCGCCGATATAGAGCAGGCGACGCTCGCGCAAGCCCTGAAACATCCGAACTGGAGCATGGGACAGAAGATCACGATCGATTCGGCGTCCATGATGAACAAGGGGCTCGAGGTGATCGAGGCCTCCTGTCTGTTTGCGCTGACGCCGGATGAGATCGACGTCCTGGTACACCCGCAGTCGATCGTCCACGGCATGGTTGAATTTTCGGATCGTTCCGTAGTGGCGCAATTGGGGGCACCCGACATGCGTACCCCGATCGCGCACTGCCTCGGCTGGCCCGACCGAATCGTCGGTCCGGCCGCCCAGCTCGATCTCGCCAAGATCGGGCAACTGACGTTCGAGGCTCCCGATTTCGGTCGTTTCCCGGGGCTCAGTCTGGCCTATGATGCGCTGCGGGCCGGTGGCGGCGCCACTACCGTCTATAACGCCGCCAACGAGGTGGCCGTGGCGGCCTTTATCGCCGGCCGAATCAAATTTGGGGCGATCGCACGGCTGGTCGAGGCCACTATGAACGACTGGGTCCGATCCGGTAATATGGCACCGTTAACTTCCGCCGACGATGCCATCGCCGTTGACCATGCGGCGCGAAATAAAGCCGCCACCCTCTTGCCTCAAATAGCCGCAAAGGCATCGTAGAATCGTTAACGATAGGGGTCTCCCGCCCTGTTTGCGGCCCTGTAAGAACAGGGCTTTCCGGCTCTGATTGAGAGGCGATGGATGTCTGAGCACATTCTGCACATTTTCAACACTTTGAAGCAATTCGGCTTTGGGGTGCCGTTCCTGTTCGTCCTTGCGATCATCGTTTTCTTCCATGAACTCGGTCACTTCTTGGTCGCTCGCTGGGTCGGCGTGAAGGTGTTAACGTTTTCTTTAGGATTCGGGCCGGAGATTGTCGGTTTCAACGATCGTTACGGCACGCGATGGAAAATCTCGGCGATTCCGCTCGGTGGTTATGTGAAGTTCTTCGGCGACGACAGCGAGGCCTCTACGCCGTCGTCCGACGCGCTTGCCCGTATGACGGAAGAAGAGCGCGAAGGCTCTTTCCATCACAAGAAAGTCGCGCCGCGCGCCGCGATCGTTGCCGCCGGTCCGATTGCGAATTTCCTTCTGGCAATCGTCATCTTTACCTGCCTGTTCACGTTCTTCGGCAAGCCGAGTACGACAGCGCGTGTCGATCAGGTGGAGGCCGGCAGTGCCGCGGCCGCGGCCGGCTTCCAGGTCGGCGACGTGGTCACAACCATCGACGGCCAACCGATCGAAACTTTCTCCGACATGCAGCGAATCGTCGGCGTCCGGGCCGGCGAGCAGTTGTCGTTCACGATAAAACGCGGCGATTCCACGGTGCAATTGCAGGGAACCCCGCAGTTCCGGGAAGTAAAGGACGCGTTCGGAAATGTCCATCGGCTCGGTGTCTTGGGCATTACGCGCAAGACGGCAGCGGGCGATATCACGACGGAGCGTGTGGACCCTGCGACCGCGCTATGGCTCGGGGTCAAGGAAACCTGGTTCGTGGTGGACCGTACCCTGGCCTATATCGGGGGCGTCTTCACCGGGCGCGAGGCGGCCGACCAGGTCGGTGGTCCGCTTCGAATCGCCCAGATCTCTGGTCAGGTCGCGACCATCGGTCTTGCCGCGCTGGTGCATCTCGCCGCGGTTCTGTCGATTTCGATCGGGCTGCTCAATTTGTTTCCGGTTCCTTTACTCG
>NZ_JBEKXH010000430.1:0-5560 GCF_049512235.1 Bradyrhizobium sp. | reverse complement strand
CCGAAGGTGAACAGCGTGCCTTCGGCGGCCGGCCCGGCAATCGAGGCAAACTCCTTGTCGGCCAGCGCGTCGCCGGCCATCAGCACGGTCTGCAGGCCCTGGTCGCGCATCTGGCGCAGGATCAGGCCGGATTCCTGATGGTAGCCGCCGACATAGACCAGATCGATCTTCTCAAGCTTCAGCCGCGACACGATGGCATTAAAATCCTTGTCGCCCTTGTTATAGGATTCGTGCACCTTTTCGGTGATGCCGGCCTTGTTGAGCGCCTTCTTCGTTTCGTCGGCGAGGCCTTTGCCGTAGGTGGTCTTGTCGTCAAGGATGGCGATGTTCTTGCCCTTGTAGTTTTTCGCAATGAACTCGGCGGCGACCAGGCCCTGCTGATCGTCGCGGCCGCAGACCCGGGCCACGTTCCAGAGCCCGCGCTCGGTGAACAAGGGGTTGGTCGATGCCGGGGTGATCTGCAGTACGTTGCCGTCGGCATAGGCTTCGGAGGCCGGGATCGACGACGATGAACAATAGTGGCCCGCCACGAAGGGGATTTTCGCACTGGCGATCTTTTCCGCCACCGAACGCGCCTGCTTGGGGTCGCAGGCATCGTCTTCAGCATCCAGCACCAGCTTCCTGCCGAGCACGCCGCCGGCGGCGTTGAGGTCGGCCACCGCCTGATTGGCGCCGTTCTGCATCTGCCGGCCGAAAGCCGATTCGCCGCCGGTCATCGGGCCGGCCGTGGCGATGGTTAAGTCCTCTGCCAGTGCGGTCGTCGACAGCGCCAGCGACGCGCCCAATGCCAAACCGATCCATTTCAGTGATTTCATGAGGTGTCCTCGCGGGTAAATCGCTACGGGAAATACCGGGCACGCCGGTTTCAAAACGCACACCCATTGTCGGCTGATTTTGCCGCGATGTCATCGGTAAATTTAAGGCAGGTATCGCTTCGAGCCGACGTCATTCCGGGGCGCGAACCGCAGACCGGGAATCTCCCCATGCCGGGTATGCGCTTCGCGCACCCCGGAATGACGGCAACCCAACGGCACGCTAGGCTCGCCGGCCGCCTTCCAAATAGGCAGCGCGGATTTCCGGGCGCTGCAGCAGTTCGGTGCCGGTTCCGCTCAATGTGATCAGGCCGTTGACCATGACGTAGCCGCGGTGGGCGAGCCGCAGCGCATGATTGGCGTTCTGCTCGACGATCAGCACGGTGAGGCCGTCCTTTTGGTTCAGGGTCCGGATCGCCTCGAAAATCTGCCGCGCGATCAGTGGGGCGAGGCCGAGCGAGGGCTCGTCCAGGAGCAACAGCCGAGGGCGGCTCATCAGCGCGCGTCCGATCGCCAGCATCTGCTGTTCGCCGCCCGACAACGTGCCGCCGCGCTGGGTCATGCGTTCCTTGAGCCGCGGAAACAGCGACAGCACGCGTTCGAGCCCGGCCAATCGGTCGGCCTCGCCAGAGTCGGTGGCGTCGGCGCCCATCTGCAGGTTTTCCGCGACGCTCATGCGCGGGAAAATCCGGCGCCCTTCGGGCGCCTGGGCGATCCGCAGCTGCGCGATCTGATGGGTCGGCACCTCGGTGATATCGCGGCCGTCGAACAGGATTTTCCCGGCACGGGCGCGTGGCTTGCCGAAGATCGTCATCATCAGCGTCGACTTGCCGGCGCCGTTGGCGCCGATCAAAGCGACGATCTCCCCCGGGCTGATCTCGAGATCGACGCCCTTCAGCGCCTCGATCTTGCCGTAGGCGGCGCGCAAGGACCTGATCGCGAGCATGGGGGAGGAGGTTGAGGTCATCGCCTGACCCCATCGCATGACGAGAGTATCTCGTGCCGCCTCACAACCCCAACTCCGCTTCCGTGGCGGCGACCTCATCGTCCTCGACGCCGAGATAGGCCGCGATCACCTTGGGATCGTCCCGGACCTCTCGCGGCGTGCCCTCGGCGATCTTGACGCCGTAATCCATCACCACGACGCGGTCGGAAATTTCCATCACCACCGACATATCGTGCTCGATCAACAGGATCGAGGTGCCGTGGTCGGCGCGGATCGTCAGCAGCAGCGCGCTGAGCGCCGCACTTTCGCGCGCGTTCAGTCCGGCGGCCGGCTCGTCGAGGCAGAGCAGCGCCGGCTCGGTGCACATCGCGCGGGCGATTTCCAGCCGGCGCTGATCGCCGTAAGGCAGATTGCCGGCGGCATCGTCGGCGCGGTCGATCAGCCCGATGCGGTCGAGCCAGAGCGTGGCCTGATCGATGGCGTGCTTTTCCGCCCTGCGCCAGGAGGGCACGCCGACCAGGCCGAGAAAGGTCAGGCCGGAAGCGCGCATCAGCGCATTGTGTTGCGCCACCATCAGGTTTTCCAGCGCGGTCATGCCGGGAAACAGCCGGATGTTCTGGAAGGTGCGCGCGACCTTTGCCTGTTTTGAAATCCGGAAATCGTTCAGCCGCTCGAGCTGGATTTCCCTGTTGTCGTCGTGGGTCAGCCTCAGGGTGCCGGAGGTCGGCTTGTAGAAGCCGGTAATGCAGTTGAACACGGTGGTCTTGCCGGCGCCGTTCGGCCCGATCAGCGCGGTGATCTCTCGCCGTCCGGCGGCGAACGACAGATCCTTGACGGCGACGATGCCGCCGAAGCGCATCGACAGATGATCGACGGCGAGAATGTGGCCGGCGCCGCTCATCCCGCCCCCTCCTTGACGAGGTCGGAGGAGATGGCCTGGCTTTTTTTCAGGAACACCGTCGGCGCGCGATGGCCGATCAGCCCGCGCGGTCGAAAGATCATCAGCAGCACCATGGCGACGCCAAATACCAGCATGCGGTACTGGTCGAAACCGCGAAACAGCTCGAAGCCGCCGATCATGGTCAGCGCCGCGAGCGCGACGCCGAGCTGCGAACCCATGCCGCCGAGCACGACGATCGCCAGCACCAGCGCCGATTCCTGGAAGGTGAAGGATTCCGGACTGATAAATCCCTGCCGGGTCGCGAAGAACGCGCCGGCGAACCCGCCGAACATGGCGCCGGTCGCGAATGCCGTTAGTTTGGTGGTCGTGATGTTGATGCCGAGCGCGCGGCAGGCCACCTCGTCCTCGCGCAGCGCCTCCCAGGCGCGGCCGATCGGCAAACGCCTGAGCCGGATCGTCACCCAGTTGGTGAGCAACGCCAGCGCCAGGATCAGGTAAAACAGAAAAACGATGCGATGGGTCGGCGAGAATTCGATGCCGAGTTTGGCTGCAAGTCCATCATCGCCGGGGGTCAGCGGAATGCCGAACAGGCTCGGCCTGGGAATGCTGGAAATGCCGTTGGGACCGCCGGTCAGGCTCTGCCAGTTGGTGATAACGAGCCGGATGATCTCGCCGAATGCCAATGTCACGATGGCGAGATAGTCGCCGCGCAGCCGCAGCACCGGAAAACCCAGCATGACGCCCCAGAGCGCCGCGAGGATGCCGGCAAGCGGCAGGCAGATCCAGAACGATAGCCCGAAATTGGTCGCCAACAGCGCGTAGGAATAGGCACCGACGGCATAAAAGGCGACGTAACCGAGATCGAGCAGCCCGGCAAGGCCGACCACCACGTTCAGCCCCCAGCCCAGCATGACATAGGTCAAAACCAGAATGCCGAGATCGAGAATGTAGCGCTGATCGTAGAAGATCACCGGCACCAGAAAGGTAAAGATCAGCAGCAAGGGCGCGATCGCGCGCCGTGCCAGCGCCAGCGCGTGCGCGACCTCGGGCGGAACGATCCTGACGGTGCCGGCCCGCCCCCACCACCGCCGCAACAGTTCGACCAGGATGCTGCCGAAGAACACGGTAGCGACCATCGCGGCGAGTTCGGGAAACCGCGTCCAATAGATCAATTGACCGGTCGGTCCGGCTTCGGTGCGAATGCCGATCATCAGCGAAAACAGCACCAGCGCCACCAGGGCGCTGATTGAGGCTTTCTTGAAGATGAAGGCTGCGCCCGTGGCGCGTGACGCAGACACTGAAATTGGCTGGGATGCGGTTGCTGTCACGCCGCCGCCCGTCAAACTTTTTCAACTTCGGGCCGGCCGAGCAGGCCGGTCGGCAGGAAAATCAGTACGATGATCAGGATCGAGAACGCCGCGACGTCCTTGTATTCGATGGAAAAATACGCCGACCACATGGTCTCGATCAGCCCGATCGCGAGCCCGCCCAGCATCGCGCCCGGCAGCGAACCGATGCCGCCGAGCACCGCCGCGGTGAAGGCCTTGATGCCCGCGACAAAGCCCATGTAAAAGTCGACCAGACCATAATACAGAAGATACATCATGCCCGCGACCGCAGCGAGCGCGGCCCCGATCACGAAGGTCATGGAGATGGTGCGGTCGACATCGACCCCGAGCAGCGCCGCCATGGTCTGGTCCTGTTCGCAGGCGCGCATGTCGCGGCCAAGCCGGGTCCGCGCCACCAGCCAGGTGAAGCCCGCCAGCAGCACCACGGTGGTGACGACGACGATGATCTGCACATTGGACAGCCGCACCACGAACCCGTTCCGTTCCAAAAGGGTGTAGCCGCCGGTGATGATCGGTGGCACCGGCTTGACCCGCGCGCCCTGCGCCACCTGCGAGTAATTCGACAGCACGAACGACATCCCGATTGCCGACAGCATCGGGGCGAGGCGGAACGAGTGCCGCAGCGGCCGGTAGGCAATGCGCTCGACCGTCCAGCCATACAGCGCGGTTATCGCCATCGATACCAAAAGCACGATCAAGAGGATCACCGGGACCACGGTGAGGCCGAGCGAAACCAGGATCAAAAACGTGATCAGGGC
Source organism: Bradyrhizobium sp. (assembly GCF_049512235.1). Classification (GTDB taxonomy): domain Bacteria; phylum Pseudomonadota; class Alphaproteobacteria; order Rhizobiales; family Xanthobacteraceae; genus Bradyrhizobium. The sequence goes on along the minus strand of NZ_JBEKXH010000430.1, from coordinate 794 downwards.
GATAAAGCCGCCGATCATGAAGATGTCGCCATGGGCAAAATTGATCATGCCGACGATGCCATAGACCATGGTGTAGCCAATGGCGATCAGGCCATAGATCGAGCCGAGCACAATACCGTTGATCAGTTGCTGGGCGAAATAGTCCATAAGCTGCCGTTGTTTGAGCATTTTCCGGCAAGTTGGAATTCAATTCGCCGCAAGAAAACGCTGGCTTCCATCAGATGCGCGACGATGGCCCCGGCAGCCGGAAGAACGCACCGTCGCACTTTCTAACAGCGGGAACCCGGCGCGGCAACAGCGCGGGGAGCAACAAGAAGGGCTTGTACCGGGATAGTTTCAGTCCCGGGCGGTTTCGCCGCCACATTTGCGGCAAATCTTTGCCATGTAATGACCGCTGCGGAACCCCGAGGTTCCGCGCAACTATTTCCGCCTTTTGCCGTTGACCCCTCCCGATACGTTCAACAAGGGAGACCTCGATGTCGAACCAGAACCAGAATCCGGGCCAGCAGAACCAGAATCCAGGTCAGAATCCGAGCCAGAAGCCCGGTCAGCAGCAGGGCGGCGGCCAGAAGCCTGGCCAGCAGCAGCAGGATCCGAACCGTCAAGGTCAGAATCCCGACCAGCAGGGCAAGGGCGGACGATAGTCCGGAGGTCGCTTGGTCCCAGACGTCGTCGCTGGACCAGGCCTGGGTCAAGCTGAGAGCAGGGTCCCGCCGCAGGGCGGGACTTTGCTTTTTCCAGGGGGCCGGCGACCCCGGTCGTTAAGGTAAACAAAGGGTTTAAATTGCCGATCG
>NZ_JBEKXH010000429.1:0-5568 GCF_049512235.1 Bradyrhizobium sp. | reverse complement strand
CGACCTCGCCGCCAAAGGATGCCGACAGCTCGCGAAGCCTCTGCACCAGCGCGTCATCTCCCGGCACGATCAGCGCGGTACCGATCGCCGCGCCGCCCTTTGCTATCGCCGGCCTGGTCAGCTTTTCGCCGACGTCACCGGCGAGCCGCATGGTTTCCGCGAATACCAGCCTGCCGCCGCGCTTCACCCGCCAGCGATCGACGAATTCGCCATCCAGCATGCGCTCGCCCATCGCGGCGCGGCCGAACACCACGATTTCGCAGAGCAGGAGCGAAGCGTCTTCCGCAAGATCGATATCGATCCGGCGCAGGATCCGGGCCCGGTCGAATAAAATAGTCTCCTGCGGCAGCCAGGCGAGGTTCGAACCTGCCGCAACCTTCAAGGCAATATTGAGCCGGGCGGCCGGCCCCTCGGCACGGTACACCTTTTCCGCCGCCGCCGTCGTCACCGCCAGGTGTGATCCCTCGCCGGTCGCAATCTCGATGTCGAAGCGATCGCCGCCGGCGACCCCGCCTGCGGTGTTGACGAAAACCGCGGACAGGCCCAGCCTCTCGGGCGATGGGAAGCGCACGCGCAGCGAGCCGGATTCATGCAGATGGCGACGACGGGTGACGCCATCGACCTGATGCACGTCGAAGGCGACCGAGCCCTGGGCCCGGTTGGCGGCGAAGATCGCCGAGGCCGCGCTCGTGGTATCGGTCAGCATCCTCCCCCAACTCTTCCAAACGGGGCGCGCGACCTGTGCCGGCCGCGTCACAAATCCCGTCATAGCGCCATCTGGCGACTGATTTCGGCGGGATCCATTTGGCTCCGATCGCAGGCATATTTCACAGCGCCGCGGTCCATCACGGCAAAATTGTCACCGAGTTCGCAGGCAAAGTCGAGATATTGTTCGACCAGCACGATCGCGATGCTGCCAAGGTTGCGAAGATAGGAAATCGCCCGCCCGATATCCTTGATGATCGACGGCTGAATGCCCTCGGTGGGTTCGTCCAGCAGCAGGAGTTTCGGCCGCATCACCAGCGCCCGCCCGATCGCGAGCTGCTGCTGCTGACCTCCTGAGAGATCGCCACCGCGGCGTCCCAACATCGACTGCAGCACCGGGAACAGCGAGAACACGTCGCCCGGAATATGGCGGTCCTCGCGCTTCAATGGTCCAAAGCCGGTCTTGAGGTTTTCCTCTACGGTCAGAAGCGGAAAAATCTCGCGGCCCTGAGGCACGAATCCGATGCCGCGCCGCGCCCGCTCATAGGGCTTGAGGCCCGAGATTTCGACACCGTCAAACGTGATCGAGCCGGAGGCAATGGGGTACTGGCCGACCATCGCGCGCAGCAGGCTGGTCTTGCCGACGCCGTTGCGGCCCAGCACGCACGTCACCTTGCCCGGCTCGGCCGAGATCGAGACGCCGCGCAGCGCCTGCGCGGCGCCGTAATAGAGGTTGATATTGTCGACCTTAAGCATGTGTCGTCCTTTTCAGGGCGAGTAGCAAATAGCGAATAGTAGACATAACCCTATTCGCTACTCCCTATTCGCCCCTTATCTTCCCAGATACACTTCGATCACCCGCTCATTCGACGAAACCTGATCGATGGTTCCTTCGGCCAGCACTGTGCCTTCGTGCAGGCAGGTCACCTTGACGCCGAGCTCGCGAACGAAGGTCATGTCATGCTCGACAACCATGATGGTTTTCTCGCGATTGATTTCCTTCAGCAGTTCCGCGGTCTGATGGGTCTCGACGTCGGTCATGCCGGCCACCGGCTCATCGACCAGCAGCAGCTTGGGATCCTGCGCCAGCAGCATGCCGATCTCCAGCCACTGCTTCTGACCATGCGACAGGCTGCCCGCCAGACGGTCACGCGCGTCCGTCAGGCGAATGGTTTCCAGCACCCGCTGGATCCGTTCGGATTCGGCCTTGCTCTCCCGCCAGAACAGTGTACCGCGCACCCGGTGATCGACGTTGAGCGCCAGCAGCAGATTGTCTTCGATGGTCTGGCTCTCGAATACCGTCGGCTTCTGGAATTTCCGGCCGATCCCGAGTTCGGCGATCCTGGTCTCATCGAGCCGGGTCAGGTCGGTGACGCCATCGAACAGCACCTCGCCCTGGTCCGGCTTGGTCTTGCCGGTGATGATGTCCATCATTGTGGTCTTGCCGGCGCCGTTCGGGCCGATGATGGCGCGCATCTCGCCGGGGGCGAGCGTCAGCGACAGGTTGTTGATGGCATGAAAGCCGTCGAACGAGACGTGTACGCCGTCGAGATAGAGCAGTGCCGAGGTGGCACGCATATCCATGACGTTCATGTTCCTACTCCGCCATGTTGGGTTCGCTGACGCCGTCTTCGCGCGCTGCGCTTGCGGCGTTGGCGTTTGCCGCCAGGCGTGCGGCCTTCCAGGGCTCCCACCAGGCGTTAAAGGTGCCGACGATTCCCTTCGGCAAGGCCAGCGTCACCGCGATGAACAGCGCGCCTAGCATGAAAAGCCAGTACGGTGCGAGTGGACCGGATGTAAAAAAGGTCTTGGCATAATTGACGACGACGGCGCCGAGCGCCGCCCCGACCAGCGTACCGCGGCCGCCGACCGCGACCCAGATCACGGCTTCGATGGAATTTCCCGGCGCGAATTCGCCGGGATTGATGATGCCGACCTGCGGCACGTAGAGCGCGCCGGCGACGCCGGCCATGCACGCCGACAGCGTGAACACGAACAGCTTGTAGGATTCGACGCGGTAGCCGAGAAACCGGGTGCGGGATTCCGCGTCGCGGATCGCGATCAGCACCTTGCCGAGCTTCGATGTCACCACCGCGCGGCAGATCAGGAATCCGATGATCAAGGCGATGCAGCTCAGCGCGAACAGCGCAGCGCGCGTACCGTCGGCCTGGACGTTGAAGCCGAGGATATCCTTGAAATCGGTCAGGCCGTTATTGCCGCCGAAACCGAAATCGTTGCGGAAGAAGGCCAGCAGCAAGGCGTAGGTCATGGCCTGGGTAATGATCGACAGATAGACGCCGGTTACGCGGGAGCGGAACGCGAGCCAGCCGAAACAGAAGGCCAAAAGGCCCGGAACGAGCACGACCATCAGCGCCGCGAACCAGAACATATCGAAACCGTTCCAGTACCATGGCAGCTTCGGATAGTTCAGGAACACCATGAAATCAGGCAATATCGGATTGCCATAGACGCCGCGGCTGCCGATCTGACGCATCAGATACATGCCCATCGCGTATCCGCCGAGCGCAAAGAAGGCGCCGTGGCCGAGCGAGAGAATGCCGCAATAGCCCCAGATCAGATCGATCGCCAGCGCCAGAACAGCGTAGCAGACATATTTGCCGAACAGCGCCACCAGATAGGTCGGCACCTGGAAGAAGGAGCCGGCCGGCAGCAGCAGGTTCGACAGCGGGACCAGAACGCCGAACGCGGCGACCACGATCACGAATATGGTCGCGCTGCGATCGAGCGAGCGCGTGAGCACGTGCGGCATCATGCTTCCACCGCCCGACCCTTGAGCGCGAACAGGCCGCGCGGGCGCTTCTGAATGAACAGGATAATCAGGACCAGAATGGCGATCTTGCCGAGCACGGCGCCCGCCACCGGTTCGAGGAATTTGTTGGCGATCCCAAGCGTGAACGCACCCACCAGCGTACCCCAGAGATTGCCGACGCCACCGAATACCACCACCATGAAGGAGTCGATAATATAGCTCTGACCGAGATTGGGACTGACGTTGTCAATCTGCGACAGCGCCACGCCGGCGATCCCGGCGATGCCCGAGCCGAGACCGAACGTCAGCGCGTCGACGCGCGAGGTCGCAATCCCCATCGATGCCGCCATTCTGCGGTTCTGCGTCACCGCCCGCATCTCAAGCCCAAGCGCCGTGAAGCGCAGCATGGCGAGCAAAATGGCGAACACCGCCAGCGTGAAGCAAAGAATCCACAGCCGGTTGTAGGTGATCGTGATCTGTCCGATTTCGAACGCGCCGCTCATCCAGGAGGGATTGCCGACCTCCTGGTTAGTGGGACCGAACATGGTGCGGACGGCCTGCTGCAGAACCAGCGACAAGCCCCACGTCGCCAGCAGCGTTTCCAGCGGGCGGCCGTAGAGAAAGCGAATGATACTTCGCTCGATCAGCACGCCGATAGCGCCGGCGACAAGGAAGGCGAGCGGTACCGCAATCAGCAGCGAATAGTCGAACAGTCCGGGATAGCTGGTGCGGATGGTCTGCTGCACCACGAAGGTGACATAGGCCCCGATCATGACCATCTCGCCATGGGCCATGTTGATGACGCCCATCACCCCGAAGGTGATGGCCAAGCCGATCGCCGCCAGCAGCAGCACCGAGCCGAGCGACAGGCCGTACCAGGCATTCTGAACCATCGACCACAGCGCGAGGTTGCTCTGGATCGCCGCCGTCGCGCTGGCCGCGGCGCGCGCGATCGCGGGCGGCTGGTCTCCGGTCAGTCCGGTCAAAAGCGCCAATGCTTCCTGATCGCCGCGCGCCTTGATGGTGGCGATGGCTTCAAGCTTTTCGGCGTCGGTGGCATCGGCCTTGAATAACAGGATCGCCGCCCGCGCCTCGGTGAACGCCAGCCTGGCGCCCTTGTTGGTCTCTTTCTGCAGCGCGCTGTCGACGGCCGGCAGCATGGTCTCGTCGTGGGTCTTGAACACCGATTGCGCAGCCTGGATTCGTATGGCGGGGTCGGGCGACTGCAATGTCAAACTGCCCAGTGCGGCCTCGACGTGGCGCCGCAACTTGTTGTTCAGGCGCACCGCAACCGCGCTGTCCGGAATGCTGGTCACGGCAGCGCCCGTCAACGCGTCGATGGTCTTGCCGTCGGGCAGCGTGACATATACTTTTTTGGTGTCGGGATCGGCCATCAGGCGGCCGTCCTGGAGTGCGCTGACGATGGCGTAGGCGAGTGGATTATCACTGGTCGCGAGCACGTCGACGGCGTCCTCGGTATCGGAAAACTCGTCGTTTGCAAATTTACCGACGGCGTCTTCGTACGGCCCTGCCATGACCGGAAGCGCGGTCGCGACAATCAGCAAAATGGCGAATGGAAGCGCGCGGACGTTTCTAAGAAACTTGGCAAGCACTGGACAACCCCGACAGCGAAGGGAAGGCGGCGGATATCGTCGCCTTCCCTGGTTTGTTTGGACGCGCGTATCGGATCAGGAGCCCTGACCGCCGCATTTGTTGGTCTTGGTGTTGTAGTTGCCGCACTTCTTGCCGACCCAATCGCCGATCAGATCCTTGGAATCGGGCAGCTCTTTCGACCATGCGTCGCCCGCGACCAGGCCGGGCGTCTTGAACACCACGTCGAACTGGCCATTGGCTTTGATTTCGCCAATGAACACCGGCTTGGTGATGTGATGGTTGGGAAGCACCTCGGCGATACCACCGGTGAGGTTCGGCGTCTTGGTGCCCGGCAGCGCGTCGATGACCTTGTCAGGATCGGTCGACTTCACCTTTTCGACCGCCTTAACCCACATGTTGAAGCCGATATAGGTGGCTTCCATGGGATCGTTGGTCGTGCGCTTCGGGTTCTTGGTGTAGGCCTGCCATTCCTTGATGAA
>NZ_JBEKXH010000428.1:0-5569 GCF_049512235.1 Bradyrhizobium sp. | reverse complement strand
CGATCAGTTCGCGCTGTTCGGATCGGCCGATATCCTTCCGGCTTACCTCGGTCAGGCGCAGGGCTACAATGCTGAGTCTGGGAACGCCTGCACTACGACTGGTCCGATCCGAACCGCGTCGTTCTAAAGACCACCGACTCCAACGTGTGGGGAGGTGCGTCGGGCCACACCTACACCTTCACGCGTCAGCCCAACGGCACGACCGACATTGACGTGGTCGTCGTACGCGACGGCAAGAACCTCAAGGGGTGGGTACTTGGTTTTGTGCTCGGGACCATCGGCAGGCGCGTTTTGGAAAGAGCATTCGAAAACTCCGTCAAAGCCATCGAGGCCCGGAACAACGCGGTTGAGCACGTTGCCACAGCCAATTCCAGCCCTGCGGCCTGAGAAGTCGGGCGGCGGGTAAAACCACTCGGAAATGGCCATCACCACCCTCAACCCTGATGAGGTAGAACATGACGATGACGTGAGCCCGAGGCAATGTTGGATTGTCGGCGCGACGTTTTCCCATCGCCCATTGGCGGTGCCTTTCGTCAGCGAACACGGAAGCTGGGATCGAACGCCTCTTAACGGTTACAAAGTTGTCTACGTGCCCTTCAGCGGCGGACGGCCGAGCGGCCCGGCTCAAGATGTAGTCACAGGCTTCCTCGATGAAGACAATCACGCCCACGGTCGGCCGGTTGGCTTGGCAGTCGACCGGAGTGGCGGGCTTTTTATCGCCGACGATGTCGGAAACACGGTTTGGCGGGTGTCATCGGCCAAGCCGGGTTCTCTGCCAAAGCCGGGCACCCAGCAGGCCACAACTGGATCGGGACATGGACGCGCCCGTCAGGCGGCCATCTTGAGTATCTTGACGACATCGCCGGGCTCACGGATCGGCTGCGGGTTGGCGCGGGTGAAGATCGACAGCATCGCGTTCTTGCCGATCAGCTCGAAGCGGTCCTCGGCGACGCCGACGTCGGCGAGCCTCCGCGGCAGGCCAAGCTCCGCGATGAACGCTGCGAAAGCTTCGCTGGCGTCGCGGTCCGGCGCGCCGAGCGCTGCCGCGATCGATTTCTGCGCGGCCTCCGTGGCCGGACGGTTGTAGCGCAACACGCTCGGCATCATCACCGCCGTGCAGAAATAATGCGGCACGTCGCAGGTGCCGCCCAGCACGTGGCCGATGGCGTGGCTTGCGCCCATCGGCACCCTCGCCTGCAGGCCGAACGCCGACAGCCAGGAACCCAACTGGCAGCCGAGCCGCGCCTCCTCGTCGCTCTGATTGTCCTTGGTGCGAAGCAGCCCGTCGTGCAGATAGCGCAGCCCCTGCAAACAGACCGCGTCGACCAGCACGTTGCTGCGGATCGAGCAGATGGCTTCGATGCCGTGATCCATGGCGCGGGTGCCCGAGCCCAGCCACAGTTTTTCCGGCGTGTGCCTGGTGATCGCGGGATCGAGAATGATGCTGAGCGGCATCATCATGGGGTGATTGAATATCTGCTTGAGCTTGCGGCGGGTGTCGGTGACCAGCGCACCGGAATTATATTCACCGCCCGATAGCGTGCTGGGAATCGCGATCATCCGCACTTTCGGCGCGCGGAAGGTCCCGAAGCGACGTTCGGGCGTGGTCTCGAAGCCATCGAGACCGTCCTGCTCGAAGATCTCGTGCTCCATGCACCCCAGTACGATCTTCGCTGCATCGACCACCGAGCCCCCGCCTATCGCGACCACCAGGTCGGCCCTGGCCTCCTTTGCCTGCTTTGCGATCCGCACCACCACTTCTCGGGTCGTATGCTGCGGGACGCCATCGAAGGTCTCGGCGTGGCGACCACCAAGCGCTTTGCGGATCCTCTCGATCTCGTCGGTCTTGGTGTTCAGCGTACCGCTGGCAATCAGGTAGACGCGTTTCGCGTCCAGCCGTTCGGCCTCCTCGCGCAGCGCTTCGGCCGCCGGCTTGCCGTAGATGACGGATTCCATGGACGGGAACTGATAACTGCCCGCGATGCGCATCCTTTTTACTCCTCCGGTGTTCCTGCTCGATGTTTCGGTAACGACATGCCCGGTCATGATGCTCTCCGTCAGGCGACCGCGCGGGAAGGCTCGTGCACGTCGACGCGATCGAGGAAGCCGGTCAATCGCTGCCGAATGATCGTCTCGGCCTCCGCCATGATCCGGTCAATGAGCTCCTTGACCGTCGGGACATCGTTGATCAGGCCGACCACCATGCCGCAGCTCCAGGCGCCCGCGTCCATGTCGCCGTCGACCATCACCTTCGGATAGACGCCAGCGACCTGGCCGTGGATATCCTCGATCTTCAATGCGCCGCCTCTCTCGCGCTCGATCTCCAGGAGCTGGTCGACGCCTTTGTTTTTGAGCACACGCTCGGTGTTGCGCAGCGCCCGCATCACAAGCCGCGTATCGAGCTCGGTCGCCTCCACCAACGCCTTCTTCACGTTGGGATGAACCGGCGCTTCCTTGGTGGCAATGAACCGCGTGCCCATGTTCATGCCCGCAGCACCCATGGCTAGTGCGGCGACCAGGCTGCGCGCATCCGCCATGCCGCCGGAGGCCACGAACGGGATCTTCAGTTCGTCCGCGGCGCGCGGCAGCAGAATCATATTCGGGATGTCATCCTCCCCTGGGTGCCCGCCGCACTCGAAGCCGTCGACGCTGACCGCATCGCAACCGATCTTCTCTGCCTTCAGCGAATGCCGGACCGAAGTGCATTTGTGGATCACCTTGATACCGGCGGCCTTTAAAGCCGGCATATACTGCTCTGGACTGCGACCCGCGGTTTCCACGATCTTGACGCCGCCTTCCCTGATGGCCGCGATATATTCCGGATATGGCGGCGTGGAAAAAGTCGGCAGGAAGGTAAGGTTGACGCCGAACGGCTCGTCGGTCATGTCGCGGCATCGCGCGATTTCCTTGGCGAGATGCTCCGGCGTCCTTTGGGTAAGGCCGGTGATGATGCCGAGTCCGCCAGCGTTGGATACCGCAGCGGCGAGTTCGGCGAAGCCGACATAATGCATGCCGCCCTGGATAATCGGATGCTGGATGCCGAACAGTTCGGTAATTGCTGTCTTCACGGATTTCTCCTGCGTTTCCGGTCAGTGGACGATTTCGAACAAACCCGCCGCGCCCATGCCGCCCCCGATGCACATGGTCACCACGCCGTATTTCGCCTTGCGCCGCCGCCCCTCGATCAGGAGGTGGCCGGTCAGCCGCGCGCCGGTCATGCCGTAGGGATGGCCGATCGCGATCGATCCGCCGTTGACGTTCAGCTTGTCCGGATCGATGCCGAGCTTGTCGCGGCAATAGATCACCTGAACGGCATAGGCTTCGTTGAGCTCCCAGAGGTCGATGTCGTCGATCGTCAGATTGTGGCGCTTCAGCAGCCGCGGGATGGCGACGACCGGCCCGACGCCCATTTCGTCCGGCTCGACGCCGGCGGCGACGAAGCCGCGGAAGATGCCGAGCGGCTTCAGGCCTTTCTTGGCCGCGATCTTGTCGCTCATGATCACGCAGGCCGAGGCCCCGTCCGAGAGCTGGCTGGCATTGCCGGCGCTGATAGTCTTGCCCTCGAACACCGGCTTGATCTTCGCCAGCCCCCCGGCCGTTGTATCCGGACGCGGTCCCTCGTCCTTCGAGAGTATAACCTCCTGGAAGGAGATTTCCTTGGTGTCCTTGTCGACCACGGCCATTCTGGTCGTGAACGGCACGATCTCGTCCTTGAAGCGGCCGCCCTGCAGCGCGGCGCCGACGCGCCGCTGGCACTCGAGGCTGTATTCGTCTTGGCGGTCGCGCCCGATCTTGTAACGTTCGGCGACGACCTCGGCGGTCTCGAGCATCGGCATGTACATTTCCGCCTTCATCGCCATCAGTTCGTCGTCGACGGCGTGGAACCTGTTGATATGCTCGTTCTGCACCAGGCTGATCGACTCGATGCCGCCGCCGACCGCGATCTCGACGCCGTCGTGGATCACGGAGCGCGCGGCGACCGCGATCGCCTGCAGGCCCGAGGCACATTGCCGGTCGATGGTGGTGCCGGCCACGGTCACCGGAAGGCCGGCACGGATCGCCCCCTTGCGGGCGACGTTCATCACCATGGTGCCCTGCTGCATCGCGCAGCCCATCACCACGTCCTCGACTTCGCCGGGCGCGATGCCGGCGCGTTTCACCGCCTCGGCGATCACATGGCCCGCCATGGTCGGACCCTCGGTGTTGTTGAGCGCACCGCGATAGGCCTTGCCGACGCCCGTGCGGGCGGTGGATACGATGACGGCTTCGGTTGTCATGCTTGCCTCCTAGGCGGCCGCGTCGAGCTGCGCGTAGCGCAGCACGTGATAGGCGGGATCGCCGAACTGTATGTTGATGGAAGAGATTCGCTTGAAGTAGTGACCGACATTGAGCTCGTCGGTCATGCCCATGCCGCCGTGAATCTGCACGGCCTGGTCGGCGACGAATCGTCCGGCATAGCCGATCTTCGACTTGGCGCCGGACGCGAGACGCGAGACGCCGATTTCGTTTGCGTCGAGGCTGAGGTTGAGGTGCTGCATCAGCGACAGGGCCTCCTGATGCGCGATGAACATGTCGACCATGCGATGCTGCAGTACCTGGAAAGTACCCAGCGTGACGCCGAACTGCTTCCGGATCTTGGAATATTCCAGCGTCGCGGAGTTCAATTCCGCCATCACGCCGACCGCCTCCGCGCAGAGCGCGCCGATGGCGCGGTCACGGCACGCCTCGAGCGCGGAGACCCCCTCGCCTTCGTTGCCGAGCAACCGCCCGCGTACGTCGCGCAGGCTAACCTCGGCGGCGCGGCGCCCGTCGATGGTCTTGAAGCTGCGCAGGTCGAGATTGGCGGCGCGGCGATCGACAACGAACAGACTGACGCCGCCGCGATCCCAGCGATGACCCGCGACGCGCGCGGAGACGATCAGATGGTCCGCCCAGGGTGCGGCGACGACCGCGGTCTTCTCCCCGGTCAGGACGTAATCCTTGCCATCGCGCCGCGCCGTGGTTGCGACATCGGCGAGATTGAAGCGCGAGCCCTTCTCGGTCCAGGCCAAAGCCCAGATCTTCGTTCCCGCGATGATGTCAGGGATAAGGGCCCGCTTCTGCTCCTCGGATCCCGCATGCCCGATCAGTCCGCCGGCAAGCACGATCGTCTCCACGAACGGCTCGACTACGAGATGACGGCCGAACTCATGCATGGTGACCATGGTCGACAGCGGCCCACCGCCGAGGCCGCCGACGTCCTCCGGGAACGGCGCGGCGAACAGGCCGAGCTCGGCGAAGGCTTGCCATCGCTCGCGGCTCCAGCCTTGTTCGCTCGCGACGATCCTGCGCCGGGCATCGAAATCATACTGGTCGCGCAGCACGCGCTGGATGCTGGAACGCAACAATTCCTGCTCTTCCGTGAACTGGATATCCATCCGATCCTCTCGTGGCGCTATTGCTAAAGACCGAGTACTGCCTTGGCGATGATATTGCGCTGGATCTCGTTGGATCCGCCGTAGATGCTGAGCTTGCGCGAGTTGAGATATTTTTCGGACGCGGTGTGGACGTAGTCGGGACCCGGCATGAA
>NZ_JBEKXH010000427.1:0-5571 GCF_049512235.1 Bradyrhizobium sp. | reverse complement strand
GGAAAGGTGAGCGGCCCGCGCTCGATCCTAACCCCTCGACGCGGCTAAACCTACCTTTTTCCGGAGGCGCTGAAAGGAGCGCGACGCTGTGGGCGGATTAGCGTCAGCGTAATCCGCCATCTTGCCTTCGTGGCGCTAAGGCGATTTCAGATCAGGTGTCCGCTGCGTATAGCAGCCGCCACGACCACCGTTAGCACGGCAGATCAGATGGCAGGTGTCATCCATCGCGCAGCTGAGGAAGAACCAGACGAAATAAGATGCCAATACCAGGAAGGCGATCCACAGCGTTGCTTTGGTCCGTTGATCCATGTGGGTGCCGAAGTTCTCTCGCTATCTGCAATTGTTGCAATTCAGACATGCGGCCCGGCGTACCAATTTCGGCAGCGTGGTGGGCGCACAAGGGATCGAACCTTGGACCTCTCCCGTGTGAAGGGAACGCTCTCCCGCTGAGCTATGCGCCCGGGATTTTCGTGCACGATCAAAGGCAAACAGGCCGGCGATCGGCCGAACGATGCACGTCATCAGAGCCGGCGATTTACGAAGGGCGGCCTATCCATGTCAAGCGGTCCGCGCCAGCGGCTGCCAGGCGGCCTGCTTGTCCGGGCCTGATCCTGCTCGAAAAACCCGATTTTCGTTTCCGGATCAAGCCGGTAGAGGTCACGGGTGGTCCCGGGTCAACCGGCGGGAACAGCTTTCGGTTTTCGCGTCCTGGGATCAGCCGGGCTGCTGCTGGCGGGCGCGGGAGGCGTGGGACTGCAGCGCCCGGATGCGATCGGCCAAGGTGCCGCCGCCTTCCGGAACGCTGCTGGGGGCCGTGTCATTGGCGGCAGCGGCATTCGGCGGCCGCGCCAGCTTGGCCGGCGGCACCGGTTCGGCCGCCAGCAGGGCCTCGATCGGTGAATTCGGCCCTTCGAGCTGCATGGCGAGCTTTGCCACCTCGGCGGCGATGTCGTTGATACGTTCGCGCAGCAGCGCGTTTTCCATGCGCTCGGTCGCCCAGGAACTCTCGGCCTGCTGCTGGATCGCGTTGATGTCGCGCTGCAGTTTGGCGCGCTCGTCGCGGGCGGTGTGAAGTTGTTCCTCGACGACAGCCTTTTCGGTCCGCAGTCTTTCGACAATGGGTGATCTGCCGCTTTCGTTGAGGGCCGCGATTTCGCTGCGCAATTCCCTGATGGTGCGCTCGGCGGCTTCGCTCTGCTGGCGCAGCTGGTTGTTCTCAAAATCGCGCTCGGCGAGCAGCTTGCCCTGTTGTGCGAGGCGCCCTTCCAGATCGGAGACGCGGTTGCCGAGCATTTCGGCTTCCTTGACCTGAACGATCAGCTGGCGATCGAGATCGGTGACGCGCTGGCTCAGGTTCTCAACCCGGCTGCGCGCCTCCGCGAGCTCGCCCGTCGCCTTCTCGGATTCGGCGCGCTCCTGCGCCAGACGCGTTTGCGTCGCGGCAAATTCCTTCTCGGCGTCGCCGACCCGGTTCCTGAGTTCTTCAATGTGGAGGCGCACCGCCACCAGTTCGACCTGGCGGCTGTCCGCCGTCATCGAGCGGTCGGACAATTCGGCATTGATCTTGGCAAGCTGGCTTTGCTTGTCCTTCAGCGACAGCTCGGCGTCGCGCAGCGCTTCGGTCCTGGCGGCGAATTCCTCCTCGGTGGCGCGCAACTGTTCCTTGACCGCCTTCTCGCGCGCCTCGAGCGAGAAGATCGTCGCGTTCTTCTCGCCGAGTTCGAGCTTCATGCGGTTGATGGCGTCGGACTTCTTGCCGAGCTCGGCGAGCTGGCTCGTGGTCTTGTGCTTGAGCTGATCGACGCTCATCTCCAGCCGCCGCGCCGACATCGCAAATTCCGCGCGCAGCTGATCCTTGTCGGCCTGGATTTCGGCCATCGACAACGGCGTCGCCGCCTCGAGGCGTTTGGTCGTCAACCGTACCGCGCGGTTATGCACCAGCGGCACGATCATCAGCCCGAACAGCATCGAGACCAAAAAACCGATCGCCAGATACATGATCGGCTCGATCATGGACGCAAACTCCTCAATAAAAATTTCTTAACCACACTGCCATGGTGGCAGTTGAAAAGGCCAGCCCAATGGCCCGTTAACGTGAATTCCTAACCACAAATGTTGTTGACCCTGCAAAACCCGGCTTCGCGTTTTATTGCCTTGCGCGGACTGCAACACCGGCACCGGATCGGGTCCGTGCCGTTGCGGTCTCAGCGCCGGTCAGAACGGGTTCCAGGTCGCGCGCGGGGTATATTTAAGATAGCCGATGTTGGCGCCAAGGCGCAGTCCGATACCGGAGCGAATCGGAACCAGGACGATGTTGTCGGCGGTCAGCGCGGTCATTCCGAAGCCGCCGATGATATAGGCTGAGCCTTCGATGCCGGCGAAGCGCTGGTAGATCGCATTGGTCGCGGGGAGATTATAGACCAAAGTCATGGTGCGGGCGCCGTTGCCGCCCCAGTCGAAGCCGACCGAGGGCCCCTGCCAGTAGACCCGCAAATCGCCGGCATTCTTGGTATAGAGCGTGCCTTCGCCGTAGCGCAGTCCGGCGACGAAGGCGCCTGAGCCTTCCTCCCCGAGCACATAGCCGTTCGGCAGGCCCCATTGGCTGACCGCCCGCTCGATCACGGAGGCGAGGCCGCGCGAGACGTTGCCGAAAAACCGGTGTCCGGCGCCGAGCAATTCGTCGGGACCGTAGGTTGAGGCGGCGGGCCGGGGTTGCGGCGGCGGCAGTTCCGCCGGCGTCGCCTGCTGCTCCGGCGGCGCCTGCTGCACTGGCGGCGCCTGCTGCGCCGGCATCGCCTGCTGCACCTGCTGCGCGGCGGCGGCCACGGTCCACCATATCAGCGCGGCAAGCGTCGCCGCTGCGAGGCGTGAGGCAAAAATCATGAAGAACCCCTGGGTATTAAAAATGCTGGCCGCCGCCTTAACCTGATGCCAACGGGCACCGCTCTAGGTTGCGTCCAGTGTCCCGACTCGGATGTTATCGGCGTCAACTATGACGGCACAACGGCAGGAAAGAAACGGCGGACGTGGCATGATAGCGCTTCGGTTCAGGCTAGTCTCCATCGCTTTATGGTCAAGCCTTGGATGGGTGGGCCTCGGCGTGCAGGCATGCCTTCCGGTCCCGGCGGAAGCCACGACCACCGAACGGGTGGTCGTGAACCGTTACACCGGCCTTGCCATCGAGGGTTACGATCCCGTCGGTTATTTTGTCGATGGCCGCCCCGAGATCGGTCGGGAAGACTTCGAGGCCTCCGAAGCCGGGGCCGTCTGGCGTTTCCGTAACGAGGGCAACCGCGCGTCTTTTGTCGCCCATCCCGATATATACGGCCCCATGTTCGGGGGCTACGACCCGACCGCTCTGGCCCGGGGTGTTACCGTCGCCGGCAACCCTCGGTTCTGGCTGATCTCGGAAGAGCGGCTTTATCTGTTTGGCCGCGAAGCAAACCGCGATGCCTTTGCCGCCGATGCGCCGCGCGTGCTGCGGGAGGCGAAGGCGCGCTGGCCGGAACTGGAGCAGGATCTGGCACAATAGCGCCTCTGTCAGTCCCCTCGATGCGTAAGGCGAGTGCCGTCACCCCCAACTGTTGCAACCTATCCGGCTGCGGTCGGATCGCCCCAGGCGACGAATTCCGGCACGATGAAGTCTTTGCTGCCTTGGCCGAAGCGCAAGTCATTGCCTTGCGCATCGGTAATCCTGCCGCCGGCCGCGGTGACAACGGCGTGTCCTGCCGCGACATCCCATTCGCAGGTCGGCGCAAGGCGGGGATAGATATCCGCGCCGCCCTCCGCCACAAGCCCAAATTTGAGCGCCGAGCCGAGCTGATGCCTGATAGCGCCGGGTCGCTCCGCGATGAAGGCGTCGGTCCTGATATCGCCATGCGAGCGGCTGACGGCCACGATCCACGGCTGGTCAGGTTTCGGCAGGCCGCGGGTATGGATCGGCTCGGCCTGGAAACTTGCACCGGTCTTTAGCCGCTCGGCGCCGCGCCCCAGCAGTCCGCGCCATATCAATCCGAGTGCCGGCGCGCAGATAATGCCCAACAGCGGTGTCCCGTTCGTCACCAGCGCGAGATTGACCGTAAATTCGTTGCGGCCGGCGATGAATTCCTTGGTGCCGTCGAGCGGATCGACCAGAAAGAAGCTGCCGCCGTAGGGCGGCCTCGCCGCCAGATCAACGCGTTCTTCGGATAAAGCCGGCAGCTCTGGAATGAGCTGCGCAAGCCCTTGTTGGATGATGCGGTCGGCGGCGAGATCCGCCTCCGTTACCGGCGATCCGTCAAGCTTGCCGTCGATGGCCATCACGCCACGATTGACGGCGAGAATGGCGTTCCCGGCCCGCAATACCAGAGCGGTCAGGGGCTCCATCAGCGCGGCCGCCGCATCGCTGTCGAGCACGGTTCCCGACGAATTTGCCTTATTCATTGACAGATCTCATATGTAGCCGTCTTCCCCATGTTACCGCCTGGTGTTGGCAGCCCGCGCATCCGCAGTGTATCAAACCGGCGAGCATGCGTGATTCGCCCTGGCTAGCGCCATCTGCGGATTTACAGGAACATCTTATGTCTGGCACCTCGTCTCCCGGTCCCGCCCCCGATGCCCTCGAACTTGCCGCACTGTTGTGTTCGCGGGTCTGTCACGATCTCATCAGTCCGGTGGGTGCCATCGTCAATGGGCTTGAAGTGCTCGACGACAATCCCAAGCCGGAAGATCGCGAATTCGCCCTCGATTTGATCCGCAAGAGCGCCAAGACCGCGTCGGCGCGACTGCAGTTCTGTCGTTTGGCGTTTGGCGCCGCGGGATCGGCGGGCGCGCAGATCGACCTCGGCGACGCCCAGAACATGGCGCGCGGTCACCTCGAGGACGCCAAGACCAAGATCACGTGGAACTTGCCGCGTGTGCTGCTTCCGAAGAACCGGGTCAAGCTGCTCTTGAACATGATGGTGATCGCGCAGCAGACGATACCGCGCGGCGGCATGCTCACGGTCGATCCGATCGGCGAGGTCGAAGCGATCGGATTTCGAGTCGCAGCTGCCGGGCTCAATGCCAGGATGCCGCAAAGTATCGCCGACCTCCTGAGTTCGGGCCATGCCTCTGCCGTCGATGCCCATGCGGTGCAGCCTTATTACACGCGGCTTCTGGCCGAGGCCTGCGGTTTGAAAGTGGTGCTTGCCCCAGAGGGCGATGCGGTGGTCGTAACCGCTTCCTGACATCCTTGTTCAGGTTGCGGCCAAACGCCTTGCTGTTGGTTCGGAATAGGCGGCGCGGAAGCAAATATGGTTAACCTTCGATTTACGCCCGGCCTCGCGGCCTCCGTTGGACTGCCTTATCTCTTTGTTGAGTGCGTCCTTTTCCAATTGCTCAACCATTATTAAACGCTTTGCGGAGAAGCTGGCCAAGCTCTGAAAGGCGTGTCGAAGTCGCGCGCCCGTGCGTTCGAAGGCCCTGTCTCATGGACGATCTGTTGCGGGAATTCCTGACGGAGACCGGCGAGAGCCTGGATACCGTCGACAATCAACTGGTGAAATTCGAGCAGGACCCGAACAACGCCAAGATTCTCGATAACATCTTCCG
>NZ_JBEKXH010000426.1:0-5582 GCF_049512235.1 Bradyrhizobium sp. | reverse complement strand
TGCCCCGGCAACCTCGGGATCGTCACGACCGATCAAACCAAACTGCGACAGGCGGCTCTGAATCTGATGAGCAACGCCGCCAAGTTCACCCAGGACGGGACGATCACATTATCGGTTCAGCGCCGGAATAGTCAGGCGGGGGACTGGATCGAGATCCAGGTGCTCGATTCCGGGATCGGCATCGCGCCGTCGGAGATCGGGCGACTGTTCCAGAATTTCGGCCAGGCAAATCGTGCAACCTCAAACAAATACGGAGGAACCGGTCTTGGTCTCGCGCTGAGCCAGACGTTATGTGCGCTTATGGGCGGGGGAATATCCGCAACAAGCGAGCTTGGCCACGGATCGTGCTTTACGATCCGGGTGCCCGCATGGGCGAGCGACGGCCCAAGAGCAGATCAGAACCGCTCGGGAGCAGTTCTGCATCCCGCCAACGCGCTGGTGGCCGGAAAGATCGCCTGATGACAACATCCAACGCCACAACGCCGCTGGTAATCGTGCTGCGGCCTGAACCCGCTAAATCCAACGGGGTCGACGTTCGTGCAAGTGTCCGTCCGCGTTTGCTTATAGTAGACGACATCGCCGACAACCGAACTATCCTGACGCGCCGGTTTGAGCGCCATGGCTTCGACGTGGTGGAGGCCGACAACGGTCTGACCGCGATCGAATTGATCGACAGGGAACCGTTCGATCTGGTACTCCTGGACGTCATGATGCCGGGCATCGACGGCATCGAAACCCTCAAGCGAATCCGTAGCCGGAAGTCTGCCTCGGCGCTGCCCATTATCATGGTGACGGCAAAATCCGAGAGCGATAATATCGTCGAAGCTCTGGAACTGGGGGCTAACGACTACGTCACGAAGCCCGTCGACTTCGCCGTAGCTCTGGCCCGTGTGAACACCCAGATCGGCCGGAAGCGTGCGGAACAGCAGGTGCTGCTGGCAAACCAGGAGCTCCGAGATGCAAATGAAGATCTCGAGCGTAGGGTAGAAGAGCGGACCAGGCGTCTCGTTGACGCCAACCAGCGTCTCAAGGTCGAGATTGCGGATCGTGAGGAGTCGCAGGCCAGATCCCAGTATCTCGCCTATCACGACTCGCTCACCGGCCTCGGAAACCGTCTGTTGTTCAAGGAGCAGCTTGAAGAAGCGCTCAACGAGGTTTCCGTAACGCCGCATCCCCTGGCGGTCTTGTTCCTGGATCTTGATGGCTTCAAGGCCGTCAACGACACGTTGGGTCATTCGATCGGCGATTTGCTCCTGAAATCGGTTGCGAGCAAGCTACGTGACGTCCTTCAGCCAACGGATCGTATCGCCAGGCTCGGTGGCGACGAATTTGCGATCCTACAGATATCGGCTGCTCAGCCGGCGTCGTCAATCGCATTGGCCGAGAAGATCATCGAGATTATTGGTCAATCCTGCCGCGTCGATGGACACGACGTGACGGTGGGGGCCAGCGTCGGAATCGCCATTGCGCACCCCGGTAATATTAACACGGAAACGTTCCTGAAGAGCGCGGATCTCGCGATGTATAGGGCGAAATCTGAAGGTCGCGGCACTCATCGCATGTTTGATCCGGAGATGGATGCGATCGTTCAGGCGCGTCGTATCCTTGAGAGGGATATGCGTACTTCGCTTGCGCAGGATGGTTTTAAACTGTTCTACCAACCGCTCGTCAATCTGCAAACCAAAAAGGTGACGGCCTTCGAAGCGTTGATGCGCTGGGATCATCCGGAACGCGGGATTGTGCTTCCGTCGGAGTTTATTCCGGTGGCGGAGGAGATGGGTTTGATTGTTCAGCTCGGCCAATGGGCACTGAGGCACGCGTGTGCGGAAGCAATGAAATGGCCCGACCAAATCTCCGTTTCGGTGAATTTGTCCCCGCTTCAATTCTCCAAGGGCAATCTCGTTTCCACCGTCGTGAGCGCCCTGGCTTCGTCGGGATTGCCCGCGTCCCGTCTCGAACTTGAAATCACAGAATCGGTGCTGTTGGAAAAGTCTGAGCGCAACATCGCATCGCTCAATCAGCTACGTGACCTCGGCGTTCGAATATCGATGGACGATTTCGGTACCGGGTATTCCAGCATCGGTTACCTTCGTAGTTTTCCATTCGACAAGATAAAGATTGATCAGTCGTTTGTTCGAGATTTGCTCGTCGACCAAGGAAGCCTCGCAATTGTGCGCGCCATCACCGGGCTTGGGGTGAGCTTTGGCATTACCACGACCGCGGAAGGCGTCGAGACCGAGGAACAAATGCGATGCTTGAACCTCGAAGGCTGTATCGAGGTTCAGGGATATCTATACAGCGAGCCTGTGGCAGCTCATGAGGTAGCTAAACTTATTGAGAGTTTGGTCGATCGACAATTGCGGGTGCCGGCCTTATAGGGTTCCGGCAAGACCAGCGAGGACCCTGATCTACTCCGCCGCCTTCGCCGGCTTGCACGGTCGATACTGCAGCGCCGGATGTGGCGCGGCCAGTCGCGCGCGGCCCGGGCCGAACAGTTTTTCGCGCAGGGTGCCCGGGCGGTAGGTCTGCTTGTAACGGCCGCGCCGCACCAGCTCCGGCACCAGCATGTCCGCGATATCCTCGAAATCGCCGGGCGAAATCGCGAACGCCACGTTCAAGCCGTCGACATCGGTCTGCTCGAACCAGGCTTCGATCTCGTCGGCAACTTTTTGCGGCGTGCCGACCACGACCGGCCCGATGCCGCCGATGCCGACATGGGCGGCGACCTCGCGCACGGTCCAGACCCGGTCCGGATCGGCGCGGGTGATATTGTCCATCGCGGTGCGGCCGGCGTCGTTCTGGACGTGGCGAACTTCCTGGTCGAGATCGTAGGTCGAAAAATCGACGCCGGTCCAGCCCGACATCAGGGTCAGCGCGCCCTCGGGGCTGATGCGAGCGCGGTAGTCGGCATGCTTGGCCGCGGCCTCCTCTTCGGTTCGGCCGAGAATGATCGTCATCATGCTGAACATCAGTATCTCGGCGGGGTTGCGGCCGGCTGCCGCGGCCAGCGCACGGATGGCGGCGACGCGCGGCGCGATGATTTTCGCCGACGGTCCGGACATGAACACACACTCCGCATGCGCTGCGGCGAACTGCCGTCCGCGCGGTGAGGTGCCGGCCTGATACAGCACCGGCGTGCGTTGCGGCGACGGCTCGCTCAGATGAATGGCGTCGAGCCGGTAGTTCTTTCCTTCGTGGCGGACACGATGCACCCTGGCGGGATCGGCGAAGACGCCGCGCGCGCGGTCGCGCAGCGCCGCGTCGTCCTCCCAGCTTCCCTCCCAGAGCTTGTAGACCACTTCCATGTATTCGTCGGCGACATCGTAGCGGTCGTCATGCGCGGTCTGCTTGTCCTTGCCGGAGCCGCGCGCCGCGCTGTCGAGATAGCCGGTGACCACGTTCCAGCCGATCCGTCCCTCGGTGAGGTGGTCGAGCGTCGACATCCGCCGCGCGAACGGGTAGGGCGGTTCGTACGACAGCGTGCAGGTCACCCCAAAGCCGAGATGTTCGGTGACGGCCGCCATCGCCGAGACCAGGAGCAGGGGATCGTTGACCGGCGTCTGCGTGGCGTTGCGCAGCGCCGCGTCGGGACTGCCGCCGAACACGTCGTAGACGCCGAGCACGTCGGCGAGAAAGAGGCCGTCGAACCGGCCGCGCTCCAGCGTCCTGGCCAGGTCGATCCAGTAGGGCAGCCGGTTGTATTCGGCGGTGCGGTCGCGCGGATGGGTCCAAAGTCCCGGCGACTGATGGGCGACGCAATTCATGGCGAAGGCGTTGAGCCGGATTTCTTTTTTCATCTTCCAAGGCCCCCAAGCCGCGCCGCGCAAAAAATACATGGCAAGACACGCGCGAAGACATGGCGTCCGCGGCCGGGCCGCGGACGAAGTGAAACGCGTCAAGCCGGCGCCCCGGTTGCTAGCGGCCGGCCTGCTTGAACGGGAATTCCACATCGGCCGGCGGCGCCACATGGGCGACGTTGAGCGTCATCGAAACCACGTCGTAATAGCCGTTGACGGCGACCAGGTCCATGATGCCGGCTTCGCCGAATTTATCCAGCGCCTTGGCGTAGATCGCGTCATCGACGCCGTGGTCGCGCCGCAGCTGGGTGGTGAACTCCCAGACGATGGCTTCGTCCTCCTTCATCTGTTCCGGCTTTTGCCCGGCCCCGATCGCCGCCACGATGGCGGGATCGAGACCCGCCTTGATCGCCAGCGGGACGTGGGCGTGCCACTCATATTGCGAGCCCCAGTACTGCGCGGTCATGATGATGGCCATCTCATTGACGCGCTTGTCGAGCGAGGTGTTGAACCGGACATATTCGCCGACCTTCTGCAGACGGTCGGCCAGTTCGGGACTGCGCAGCCAGGCGTTGAACGGGCCGTTCATCGATTTCCGGGGGCCGGACATGATCGCATCGGCAATGGTTCGCTGGGCGGGTGACATCTTGTCGAGCGGGATTTCTGCCATCCGCTCGCCGGTCAGCGCGACCGCGGAGCCTGCCAACATCGCCGAGATGAGGGACGCGCGCAGCATGGTCTTCATGTCATTCTCCCCGAGTGGTCCGGTCGCAAGCCGGGCTGTCCGGGAAACTGTTGCCTTCCGCGCGCTTTTGGCAAGGCCAAATTCGGAAGGGCCGCGTTCTCTGAAGGTTCCGACATCGTCGCGAGCCGGGTGCCTCCGACAGGACGCCCACAAGGGGCGCCCCTACGTCATGTCGATCCAGTAGCGGTGCCCCTGGGGCGACCCTTGTGGTCGCCTTCCTTCGGCGCCCCGCGTGAGCGTAGCCCGGATGAGCGAAGCGAAATCCGGGGCTTCGCTGGCTCCCGCATATCGCGGAGCCCGTCATCGCGCGGCGCATTCGCGCCGACCCGTTGGCTCATGCGGGCTACTGGCTGCGTCACCATCAGTCGGTGACTAGTCGCCGCGATAGACCGCTTCAATGTTATTGCTGTCCGGATCGAGAACGAAGGCGGCGTAATAGCGAGGCCGACGCAGCCCCGGCGCACCGTTGTCAGTTCCGCCCGCCTTGAGCGCGGCAGCGTGGAACGCGGCGGCTCATCGATGTGCGAATTCACGGGCACCAAATCGAGGTTGTGTTTAGTGAATACCGGACACGCCATTAGACATTGACCGGAAGCAGCAGATGAAAAAGGCGCATGTGGTGCGTGTCAAGATCATGCTCCGTCTCTCCCAAACGAGTGTTCGCCATCGCATTCGCGAGAGCCTTCGATAGGCCCGACTGTACAAGCTTTGAGCTAGCAATAAGCTTGAGAGGAGTCCGTTGCATTTCAA
Source organism: Bradyrhizobium sp. (assembly GCF_049512235.1). Lineage (GTDB taxonomy): Bacteria > Pseudomonadota > Alphaproteobacteria > Rhizobiales > Xanthobacteraceae > Bradyrhizobium. The sequence continues at coordinate 290 of NZ_JBEKXH010000426.1, read as the reverse complement.
TGCGTTGCTCAAGTCCATTCCATGCACCGTCCGTCTTGCCGTCCATAACGTACCCGAGCATGCCACCCGCCAAGGATCCCTGAGAATACTGTCCGTTGATGAAGGCCATCATTCCATCATCTCCAGCGTAAGCCGGATACTCTGTCGAGAAGCTGCCTCCGGGGTATCTCACGTGCAGCCGCTTGGATTCGAATGCAAAATAGTCACGCTGCGATTGCCGGTGCTTGAAGCGAAGGTCCAAACGTCCAAGTCGCTGTCCGTCCAAACCCAATAGCCAGCACTGCGCGACG
>NZ_JBEKXH010000425.1:0-5587 GCF_049512235.1 Bradyrhizobium sp. | reverse complement strand
CAGGCCTTTCAGACCCAATTGACCAGCCTGATCGTCGAGGGCGTCTTCGCCCGCCATCCCCGGCTCAAAATGGTGATGCTGGAATCCGGCTTCACCTGGCTGCCGCCCTATTTGTGGCGGCTGCACAAGTTCTGGCGCGGCATCCGCATGGAAACGCCGTGGGTGGATCGCGCGCCGCTCGACATTGTGCGCAGCAATATCCGCTTTTCGCTGCAGCCGATCGATGCGCCGCCGGATCCTGTGACATTAAATCGGCTGTTCGACCATATGCAGTCGGATGAATTGCTCCTATTCTCGACCGATTATCCGCACTGGCAATTTGAAGGCGACGCGGTGCTCCCGGAGGGGATATCGTCCGATCTGGTGCGCAGGATCATGATCGATAACCCGCTTGCGACCTATGGCCGCCTGACCCAACCGGCGCTTGAGGAAACCACGCCATGAACATGCAGTTCCGCAGCAGCGTCGAGCCGGGCGCATCGGCGGGCGTCAAGACCGCGATTGCCGATTGCGATATCCACCCCGCACGCGCGACCGCGGATGAACTCTATCCCTATCTGGCAAAACGCTGGCACGAACATCTCGAAACCTACGACAAGCATCCATATCAGGGCATGATGGAGGGGCCGCCTTATCCGAAGGCGCAGCCGAACGCGTCGCGCCGCGACGCCTATCCGCCGGAAGGCGGCCCGCAGGGTTCGTCGCTGTCGTTCATGCAGGCGCAGCATCTCGACGCCAACAACGTCGTGCTCGGCGTCCTTAATCCGCTCAACACCGGGCAGGGCATCCGCAACCACGATCTCTCCGCCGCGCTGGCGACCGCCATCAATGACTGGCAGATCGAGAAATGGACCAGCAAGGATAGCCGCCTGAAAGGCTCGGTCGTGGTCGCCAACGAGGACGGCCCGGCCGCCGCCGCCGAAATCCGTAGGCGCGCCGGGGATAAGAATTTTGTCCAGGTGCTGCTGTTGAGCCGCAATGTCGAGCCGCTCGGGCAGCGCCGCTACTGGCCGATCTATGAGGCCGCGGAAGAGGTGGGACTGCCGGTCGGCGTGCATGCCTTCGGCTTCGGCGGCAATCCGATCACGGCGTCGGGTTGGCCGAGCTACTACATCGAGGAGATGGTCGGACATTCGCAGTGCCAGCAGACCACGTTGGCATCGATCGTGCTGGAGGGCGTGTTCGAGCGGCATCCGAAGCTGAAGATGATCATGATCGAGGCCGGCTTCGGCTGGGCGCCATCGCTGTCATGGCGGCTCGACAAAAGCTGGCAGCGCTTGCGCAGCGAAGTGCCGCATCTCAAGCGTCCGCCCTCGGAAGTGATCCGCGACCACATCTTCTGGACCACGCAGCCGATGGAAGACCCCGAACGGCGCGATCATCTGTTCGAGGTGATCGACTGGATCGGCTGGGACAAACTCTTGTTCGCGACCGACTATCCGCATTGGGATTATGACGAGCCATCACGGGTATTGCCGCCCGGCGTCAGCGAGGCCAACCGCGAGGCGTTTTACCTGAGCAATGCGCGGAAGCTTTACGGCGTACAATAATGACCCGTCACGTCATTGCGGCGGTGGACGAACTGCCGCCGGGCACGCGCAAATTCCTCACCATCGACGAGCGCCCGATCGCGGTGTTCAATATCAAGGGCGAGTTCTTCGGCCTGTTGAACCGCTGCCCGCACCAGGGCGCGGCCTTGTGTGAGGGACCGCTGATCGGGCTCGCGCAATCCTCCGATCCCGGCGCGATCGAATATACCAGGCTCGGGGAAATCATCCGCTGCCCCTGGCACGGCTGGGAATTCGATATCCGCACCGGGCAATCCTGGTGCGACCCCAAGCGCTTCCGGACCAAAGCCTATCCGGTCCATGTCGAGCCGGGCACGAGCGTAGTGAAGGGGCCTTATGTCGCCGAGACCATCGCCGTGTCGGTGGAGAGCGATTACGTGGTGGTGGATTTGTAGCTTGAGGCGGAAATGCGCGCCATCCTGGAAGCCGCCGTGCGACCGGAGGGTCGGCTGCGTCTCGGCACCACGCTGGCGGAGATGAGCCGGAAACGGACTCACCAACGCCGATGTCGAATCCTTGGAACAGACCCGCGACACCAAGCCCGCCGAGCCGCTGCGTTTCGAATGATCCTGCTCGACACCAATGTCGTCTCCGAAGCGATGAAGCCCGAGCCGGCCCCAGCGATCCGCGCATGGCTCGACGAACAAGCGGCGGAGACGCTATATCGCGTGGCGGTCCGACTGCTCCGGTGCGGTCCACCCACACTTCCTAACCCAACTTGCGTAGTTGGTGGCCACGCCATCGGCCCGCGCGTTCGCGCGACCTCGTTGGCTTTGCCCACCCCACGTCCGAGCTGTCATCCGTCATTGCGAGGAGCCCTTGCGACGAAGCAATCCAGCCGCTCGTGCCTGGCGAGAGATGGATTGCTTCGCTGGCGCTCGCAATGACGGGATTAAACACCCGACCCCATCATCCGCCGCTCCCTTGCGTAGCGCACCAGCGCGGCGAAGCGATAGAGATTCGCCGTAAGGAAGGGTGATGAACAGGGAAAACACCGCGCCGAGATGCAGCGCCAACAGTAAATCCTATGCGACACTGAGGCGGTCATGATCCGAGCAGGGATCGATCTCGACGACAATCCTCTTGACGGTAAGGCTCGGCACCTTGCGCCGCCCGCCGACCGCTTTCATCGTGATGAAGCCGGCCGCCTCCATCTTCGCCAGCGTGCGCGTGAGGTTCGGTTGTGCCCGCCCGCTCATTTGCACGAGCTCTGCGACCGATTGAGGCTTGCGGTCACGGATCATGGCGAGAAGTTCCCGGTTCTCCGGCGTCAACAGCCGCACCACGGCATCGACCGAATTGAAGCTCGGCTTGTCGGCATCGGCCGGTGCCGGCCGTTCGCCGCGCGCCACGGCCTTCATCTCGTCGCGCAGGGATCGCAGATTCTGAACCTTGTGCTTGGTCATTTCGACCTCCGTATCTCTTCCACTTTGACAACCGTCGTGCCAATCCCGCGCTTGCCCAAGACCCGCTCCACCTCGTCAAAGAAATCGTCGATCAGGGTTTCGGCATCCTTGAACTGATAGGGGCGCCCTGGATCGTTCTCCGTTCGATGCCAGTGATCGTGCGTATCTGGCGGCCGTTTGAATCGCGAGCCTGTCGCCGGAACGCCATGGGCGTTATCGAAACCGATCAGCCGCGTGCCGTCCGGTGCGTGCAGCGTGAACGAATAGGACAGGCCGTGCGGGCGCTCCTTGGCAGCCTTGACGCGCTTGATCTCGAGCTTGATCCAGTAGCCTTCTTCGAGATGATGGATGCGCCCATCGAAGGCCAACAGAAACTCAAGCCCGTATTCGGGTGGTGCATCTTTCATTTCATATCCGGACGTGATATTAAAGCTTCCCACCTCTCCCGTCAAGGGACAGTGCAAGCTTGGGCACACACCCTTGGGGGCGTCCGTTCGGGTTGCTCGACTGGCCGGCCGGATACGGGGGCGTCAAAGGAGGGCGACCACAAGGGTCGCCCCTACAGGATCGACAGGGCGTAGGGGCGCCCCCAATGGGCGCCCTGTCTGGACCTCAAGTTGTTTCTCCTTAGCGAAGCGAAGCAATCTATCTTTGCGAAGCAATCTATCTTTCCACGGCATGGATTGCTTCGCTTCGCTCGCAACGACGTTCAGGTACCTTGCCCCATCAATCGCCGCTCCCGCGCATAACGCACCAGCGCGGCGAAGCGATAGAGCCCGTGCACGAATTTGCCGTAAGGAAGCGTGATGAACAGGGCGAATACGACGCCGAGATGCAGCGCCAATAGCGGCCCCATCGCGCGGCTGTCGCGCAACAGCAAGAGCACGATGCCGGTGAGGCCGGTCAAGAACAGCATGGCGATGAACGCGATATCCATGCCGGTGCGCTTCTCATCAACCAGTACCGGATCGCGTTTGAATTTCTCTGCCAGCAGTCCCAGCGAGAGACCGAACATGGCCTACCGGTCGTTGAACCCGGCAAAACCGAAAATGAACGCCGCGATCTGATCGTACCCGCCATAAGCCGCTTCAGGCTGCCTCGTAGCGCGTTGGCGCCAGCTATTCATCAGTTGCATCCGATCGCCATCATCGAGCCCGTAGCCCGATGCTCCCCAGGTTGTCGTTGCCTCTGGCAACGGCGACGCATCAGCGCCGCCGTTCCCTTGACATATGATAGCAATCTCACATATTGATAGCGTTGCTATCGTTTAGGATTTTCGCCATCATGGCCGCCGTAACCATTCGCAACCTCTCCGATGCGACGCATCGCGCCTTGAAGGTCCGTGCGGCTCAGCACAATCGCAGCACGGAGGCGGAAATGCGCGCCATCCTGGAAGCCGCCGTGCGACCGCAGGGTCGGCTGCGTCTCGGCACCGCGTTGGCGGAGATGAGCCGGAAAATCGGACTCACCAACGCCGATGTCGAAGCCCTGGAACAGGCCCGCGACACCAAGCCCGCCGAGCCGCTGCGTTTCGAATGATCCTGCTCGACACCAATGTCGTCTCCGAAGCGATGAAGCCCGAGCCGGCCCCAAGGGTCCGCACATGGCTCGACGAACAGGCGGCGGAGACGCTATATCTATCAAGCATCACCATTGCGGAGCTGGCGTTCGGCATCGGCGCGCTTGCAAAGAGCAGGCGCAAGGACAAGTTGACCGCCGCGCTCGACGGGGTGCTGGAGCTGTTCGCGGATCGAATCCTGCCGTTTGATACCAGCGCGGCGCGACGCTATGCCGAACTGGCCGTCAGGGCACGGGCTGCCGGAAAGGGCTTCCCCACGCCCGACGGCTATATCGCCGCAATCGCCGCCTCGCATGATTTGGCGGTCGCATCTCGCGACACAAGCGCGTTCATGGCTGCCGGCCTCGCCGTGATCGACCCCTGGACCGCCGCCGTCTGAACTGCGGCTCGCGAAGTCCGGAGCATGGTGCGATCCGTCCGACTGCTCCGGTGCGGTCACCCACGCTTCCTAACCCAACTTACGCAATGGTGGGCACGCCATCGAGTGCGCGCGTTCGCGCGTCTCGCTGGCTTTGCCCACCCTACAGAACTGACCGGCCGGATACGGGGGCGTCAAAGGAGGGCGACCACAAGGGTCGCCCCTTCAGGATCGACATGGCGTAGGGGCGCCCTTTGTGGGCGCCCTGTCTGAACCTCGCGTTGCTTCTCCTTAGCGAAGCGAAGCAATCTATCTTTCCACGGCATGGATTGCTTCGCTTCGCTTGCAACGACGTTCAGGTACCTTGCCCCATCATCCGCCGCTCCCTTGCGTAGCGCACCAGCGCGGCGAAGCGATAGAGGCCGTGCACGAATTTGCCGTAAGGAAGGGTGATGAACAGGGCGAATACGACGCCGAGATGCAGCGCCAATAGCGGTCCCATCGCTGATGTCTCGCGCAACAGCAAGAGCGCGATGCCGGTGAGGCCGGTCAAGAACAGCATGGCGATGAACGCTATATCCATCCCAATCCGCTTCTCGTCGACCAGCGCCGGATCGCGCTTCGATCTCTCCGCCAGCAAGCCTGCAGGCCCGATCAGAAGCCCGACGCCGCCCAG
>NZ_JBEKXH010000424.1:0-5589 GCF_049512235.1 Bradyrhizobium sp. | reverse complement strand
GCGTTTTTGCTGCGGCGGGCGACATGCCGGTCCTTTCGGTGTAGGTTAATGCAAAAACATCCGTCGGCTTGGTTTTGGTCAGTGTGGACAATAATAATATCAATAGGGCATCTGTATACACATTGTCAATACAGAAGACTCGCCGCATGGAGAAGGATTTCGAGACTCATCGATCGTCTTGGATGAGGCTGCGTCGTTCTCTGTGGCCGCATCATTCGGAAGATGATCATGCCTTGATTTTGCACCTAAACCATCGCGCGGCGATCGGAAATCTTCGGTGCTGGCATTTTCGAAGCATGGCCCGGTTCCGTGGAAAGCCAGGGTTTGATCAACGCGGCCATTCGACGGCTGCTCCCTGGCACCATCGGGGTTACCGCTCATCCAGGGGCCGGGGATCGATGAGAGGCTTGATCGTCACGTCGCCGACGCGTAACGAATAGGTCTGCAACAAGTCGCTAGCCCGGTCCATTTTCGCTCCCGTGCCGTTCGGCCTCATTCGATCAAAGCGCTCAGTGATCAAGCGTAGTTTCCAGATCTGTTTGCTGTCTTTGGTTGTGTCCAGCGGCGCGGTCGACGCTTGGGCTGATGCATGTCCAACCACCAAAGACGACATCGCGACCGACCGGCCGGATGTAACGAACTCCAGCCTGGTCGTCCCGGTCGGCAGTTTCCAGAGCGAGAACGGGGTGAATTTCAGAAGCGAGGACGGCGGTCAAATCATTGACGGCACAAATACCCGCTGGCGCCTCGGAATAGCACCCTGTCTTGAACTATTGATGGACCTGCCAACGTACTTCGCCACCGTTCGGGGATCGGGAAGTTCAGGTTTTACCGACGTGGCTCCGGCCATAAAGTGGCAGGTCAGTCCGATCCCGGGGAAAATCGACCTGTCTTTGGTGGCTGGAGTGGCGCTGCCGACGGGAGCTATCAACGTTGCTGGTCCCGGCGCGCAGCCCTATCTGCAAATGCCATGGTCGTGGGAACTGCACGACGGCTGGGGCCTGAGTGGTATGCTGACCGAGTTCTTCCGCCCCTCGGACGTGGTTACTCACCGCATCACGGAAACCACCTTTGTGGTCGAAAAGAAGGTGACCGAGAAGGCCAGCCTGTTTGTGGAATATGTTGGCGACTACCCTGAGAATGCTGGTCCGAGCCAGCTCCTGAATTCGGGCGGACTATACCGCCTGAGCCCAACGCAACAGGTTGATTTCCACGTTGCGTTCGGGCTCAACCACAATGCCCCGAGCTACATTGTTGGCGTCGGATATTCGTTCCGGATTGATGGCCTGTTCGCGGACAAGCCAAGATGAAGTGGCATGATTTTAGTGCATCGCCGCCAGTGAGGTTGCTCCATGCTGAAACACCTGCTCAATGATATCATTGGTCACGTTTCCGGTCTCAGCGATGGGCAACTTGAACAGATTGAGCAGTCATTGCCAGCGACCAGGGCGCTGATTGATCTTCTCAATCAGGCACATCCGATCATCGAACACGCGCAAGCGCTCTATGATGAAGCACAGCCGTTGATCGATCAGGCCAGGAAAGAGTGGCAAACGGTCGGCCCTGCAGCGCAAATTCTGCTTGATGTGATCTCACATCACCTCAACAAAGGCAGTTCGCCGGCGGAGGCGGCCGAGGCCGTGCGCGCCACGCTCGGCGGGTCAATACAGAACGTCGCACAGGATCGCGGGATGGACCGGGGAGTGGACCGCGTGACGGTGTTTGGGGGGACTGGCTTTGTGGGTCGTCGCATCGTGCGCCATTTGAGCGGCTCCGCCGCTACGGTGCGCATGGCCTCGCGGCATCCCGCGCGGGCCGAGGCCGACAACGTGGAACACGTCGTCGCCGATGCACATGACGAGCGCGCCGTAGAGGCGGCCGTTGCGGGCGCCGACGGTGTGGTCAATGCGATCAGCCTGTACGTCGAGCATGGAGGCGACACATTTCATTCGGTCCACGTCGAAGCGGCCGCCAGGATCGCTGCAGCGGCGCGGCGGGCCGGGATCAAACGATTTGTACACCTGTCGGGAATAGGCGCCGACGCTGGCTCGCCTTCGCCCTATATTCGCAATCGCGGCGAGGGCGAGGCGGCCGTGCAAGCCGCATTTCCCGGCGCGGTCGTTATCCGCCCTGCGGTGATGTTTGCGCCGGACGATGCCTTTCTCACTACAATTCTGGGGCTGCTTCGGACCTTGCCGGCTTATCCGCTATTTGGCGACGGCAGAACGAGGCTTCAGCCGGTGCATGTGGACGACGTCGCCGCGGCGATCGCACAAGTCCTGCGGCAGACACAAAGACCCTATCCTGTCTACGAACTGGCCGGTCCGCGCGTCTACTCGTACGGGGAGCTGTTGCGGACCATTGCGCGCACCGCGGGATTGCGGCCGGTGCTGGTGCGAATACCCTTTGCTTTCTGGAATGCCGCCGCCGCCCTCGCTGAAAACCTGCCGCACCCGCCGCTGACGCGCAATCAGGTTGAACTCATGCAGATCGACACGACGGCCTCAGGCAGCCGGCCGGGATTTGGCCTACTCGGAATTTCGCCGCGATCGCTCGAAGAAGAACTCAAAGCGATGCTCAAGGATACAGCCGAGCAAACTCAAAAGGCAAAAGAGGCGCGTACAAGGTAGGGGCCGGGGAGACTTCGTTTGGAAACCCGGCAAGGGTCATTCGTTCGATTGCCGACTGAGGGCACGACTTCCAGTCAAGACTGCGCCCGTCAGCGCTCGAGCGGGAGGCGCTGCAGGAAAGACCCAAGAGCCGAGGCCCAAACAGCAGGGTGCGCGAGATTCATGTGACCATAGCTGCCAGGGCCAGCTGGAATCATCACCCCGGTGTAGTTCGATGCGGTAGGTAGGTGCAGGTGTTCGGGAGGATTGGTCAAGTCGTCTGCGAAATTGATGGTGAGCATCGGCTTGATGATCGCGTTCAGCTTTGGCGCCGGATCATAGTCGGCCGAGCTCTCGCAGGCATAGAGCATGTCGTGGGCGTCATAGGCTTCGCCGTCAGCCTCGAGCTTGCCGACGAGATCAATCGCGGTCTCGCGGGTAGGTGCCTGCTTTTGAAACTGCCCGGCTGATCCCGTCATAATTGCGGATAATGGTATGACTGCCTTGATCCAGTTTTTCGGCGGCGAGTCCTTCGGATAGTCGCCGTTCTTCCAGGCTGGATCGCTGCGAATGGCCTGGCTGATCATCTCGCGCCATATCATGTTCCTTCCGCTGATCGCAGCGGGCGTGCTGGCGATCGCAACGAGGCAATCCATGTCGTCAGGGAACATCTCGCCCCAAAGCCAGGTCTGCATGCCTCCCATCGACGTCCCAAGCACCAGCTTCAGGTGCCTTATGCCTATCTTCTCAAGAAGTAGATGCTGCGCCCTAACCTGATCCTTGTAGCCGTAATGAGGGAAATGGGCCTGCAATCCGTCCGATGGTTTGCTTGATTCCCCAGCGCCGATAGCGTCGGGGATCACCAGAAAATAGCGGCCAAGGTCGAGCGGCTCCCCGGCACCGTAAAGCGCATCGAAGAAAGCGGCCTGCGCCAAGTCGGCAGCCGATCCCGCAGTGCCGTGAAGCAGAAGAATCCCATTGGCGATTGCGCCACTCGCGTCGTGACGCGGCGTTCCGAGGGTCAGATAGTGCAGTTTTAGCGACGCCAGAGTCTCGCCATCGCCAAAGACGAAGTCGTGGAGCTCGACAAAGGCGTCGTTGGGTTTGGGTTGCGAGCCAGCCGCCTCCGCGGAGTGAAGCGCATTGCGCTGGGATGAACTGATGACCTTCGTTTTCCGCATGAACTTTCCTTAATGTCGTAGGGTGGGTTGAGCTCTTCGCGAAACCCACCAATGGCGCCGCCGCGATGAGTTTCGCGACCAGTTCGGACATGCGTCCGATCTGGTCACTCCACCCATCCTACAAATGATCGGTCTCACGGAATCGCTCGTCTAGGCTGATCTCCGGGATTGGTGAACAGCGGGGTCGATGAGATCGGTATCGATCAGGCCCAGGCGGAATATTCTGTTGCTTGTCTTCCAGAACACCTGTTGGCGCTCAGCCGGGCTCGGAAGCACGTCTTCGACGATCTGCACATGCTCCTTGATCCCGTAGGGAATCGGACCGTAATCGGAGCCGAACACCACTCGGTCCACACCGCACATGTCAACCGCGGCGCGCAGTCCGATCGGGTTGAAACCCATGCAGTCGACCAGGATATTGGTCTTGAAGTAGTCGGATGGCGGCCGATCGTTCTTGTAGGGCTTGCCGGCCGGCGGGTTGCGGATCCCTTTGTAGTTAAGGCGCCAATTGAATTCGAGGCGACCAAGGACCGACGCGAGTTCGCCACCCATATGGACGATCAGCACCTGCAGCTTCGGGTGGCGATCGAACAAACCGGAGGCGATCATCCGGGCGCCGTTGACGGTCGAGTCGAAGGGCCGGCCAACCGCCTCGTTGAGGCGGTACTGCATGAGTACCTCGTGCCCGACCGACAGCATCGGTGGATGAATGTGGACCACGACGTCGTTCGCTGCCGCAAACTCCCACAGCCATTCCGCCTTGGGGCTGTCGAGGAAGGCGCGACCTGCGCCGTCGCCGTAGCTGGACGCCACCGCAATCGCCTTGGCGCCGCCCTTGCGGATCATCTCCTCGACAACAGGCCGACAGTCCTCTTCGAGCGCGTGAGCGTTGGCCATCAGTGCGAACTCGCCGGGATAGCGATCCCTGATCTCCAGGTATTCGTCGTTCAGGATCTTGAGGGCGTCGGCGGTGCTGACTCTGAGAAGGTCCCGCGCCAACCATTCCACCTCGCCGCCGTTGCTGGCAAGGCTGAGGGTGACGCCTTCCTCGCGCGACTTGGGCATGGCGTATTCCAGATCGTAAAACTCGCGATAGCCGATCAAGTCCTGAGCGTTGGTTTGCGGGAATTCTTGTTTTGGATCGTAGAAGCCTCGCTCCGCCATCTTGGCGGCGAGCTTGGGTCCGATCGGATGCCGGTGGGTATCGACGATTGCCCGGCGTTCAGTCTTGTTCGGCGGTGCCATGATAGTCTCCTCAACAGTTGACTGACCGCACGCTAGGACGATCGAACATCATGGAGCAGGCTCGGAAACTACTCAGATCCTCGTTTTGGCCCTGACCCCACACTCGGGTCATGACCGCCAACGTGATCACCGTGTCCGTTCCCAAATTCTCGTGCCATGACCTGAAATAATTGTCTTCGCTTTTGCGACGTCGCGCTAGTTGATGGCTCTGTTGCGTGAGTTTGCAGAAGACTCTTTGCTTTTTCGCGGGTGGCGTTGACTTCGAGTCCGGAGCTATCGAGATTGGCTGACCGCATGTTCCCACTGCCCGGCGCCGGCCCTGTTGCAGCAACTCTCTAAATCGTGGGGGTAATTGATGATACGTTTCACAGCGTTGAAGGGCGATGCGATAGGCGCATGCGCTGCCATGGCGCTCGGCCTCGCCATTGCCGGAGGCGTCTCCAAAGCAAATGCGCAGGTCAGGGAGGTGACGATTGCGCATCAGGACATGGTCATTCCGTTTCGGGTGTCGCAGGCGGCCGGTGCCGTTGAGAAGGCAACCGGTTACAAGATTA
>NZ_JBEKXH010000423.1:0-5602 GCF_049512235.1 Bradyrhizobium sp. | reverse complement strand
TTATTGACCGTAATGTAGTCGGCGACGCCGTTGACATAGAAGCGCACACCGTAGGTGTTGTTGCCGTTCGAGGTGAACATCGAGGCGATATCCCCGGAGTTCTGCTTGGCGACCTCGGCGAGGCTCGATAGCAGATAGCAATCGCCGAGGTAGCCCTGATTGACGTCGTTCATGCTCGGGCCGGCCGCGCCGAACACCGCGTTGGAGGAAGTCGAATAGGACACCGAGAACGAATGCCCGTCCATGATGACGCTCGAACTCGGCAGGTCGGTGCCAAGCACCCACTTGCCGATCAGTTCGGAGAGCTGGGTCGCGGAGGAGCCCGCGGCGAGGTTGCCGAGAATTGTCGAACTCGCGCCGCCGCCTGTCCATGTCTTGTTTTCGGCACTGCCGTTGACGATGCCGCTCATCACGCCGGTCAGATAGGCTGACGTCGCCATGCCGTTGTTCAGATTGGTCGTGATGGTCTTGAGGTCGGCCATCTCGGCTGACGTGAGCGAGGTCTTGGAGGAGGTCAGGGTCGCGTCCAGATCCGTCAGCAGGTTTTTGAGCCCGGAATAGCTGACGGTCCCGTTGACGTCGGCGGCGGCCATGTCGGCGGCGATCGACGCGGTCGACAGGGTGCTCACCCATGACGGGACCGCGGAGGACTTGGTTATGGTTATGCCCGTTGCGGTCGCGCCCGAAGTCGAAGAGCCCGTGGTCGGCAACGTTACCGCGGCCGCCGCGGTGGACGCGAGAGCACTCACCGTGGAGGAGGGGAGGCCGCAGGAAGTTGCTTCAGGCTGTATAGAAGCTTGAAATGCGGACCCCGTAAAGGCCGGCGAGGCGGCTGCTGTGATGAACGAGAGCGGGGCCGGGTTACCGGCATTGAGGGGGGCGGCGACGGGGTCGACCGCCGAGCCGTCGTCGGCGCTGGAGTTCTTACCGGCATGGGCATTAAATTTGATGGATTGAGGCTTAGTCGACATTCTGATGAACTCATCCCTGAAGTATCCGCCGGCGGCGGATCGGTTGCACGCTCTCGCCGGCACCCTCGGGTGAGACATCTTTGGTCCAAGTTGTAAGGTTCGCTCGCTTTTTAATGAATTGTGAAAAAAGTCTTCTGAACGCGGGAGCGGCCACGTCCCGGCAGGTTTTTTGAAAATCGAGCGAAATTAGTTACGCTTAATGGAGCCGAACTATTGAAAGCTGCTGACTTTTGTATCGGTTCAGACCTCAGTCCATGAGCCCGGAGCGGCTATATTTCGTGAGCATAGATCCACCCATGGGTCGGATATGGCCGTTATTTTAGGAAAAAGAGTGTAAACTTGACGTCCCCGGAGCAAGTTGCCGTTGCGATTATCATCCCTCGTGATAAAAGGCCGCTCCACAATAAATGGAGCAAAGATGGCTAAAGCTAAGAAAATAATTCGCCGCACGTGGACTAAAGATGATGTACGACAAATGAAGACGATGGCGAAAGCCAAAGCGGGTGTCAAAAAGATTGCGAAAGCACTCAAGCGAACGCCCGGCGCGACGTCTGCCATGGCAACGAAGCTCGGCGTGTCATTGTCAACGCGGGCCTGACCGCATGAACATAGAACTGGGCTGGCCATGGGCCATCCAGGCGACCAGCCCGTTCTATCGTGATCAGCTGTGCGGGATATCGCCGCCGGTCGTGAACACGTTACCCTGCGCCTGTGCGGGCCTTGAGCGTCACCAGCCCCGGATCGACTGACCGGCTGGGGGCTTCTTGCGCTCAGGGCGATCCGCCGAAGGTAAATATATATACATATGCATGCATATACATAGTCTTGCATGTGGCTGTATTCCGGCAGGGATAGGCAGGGCGACCGTAGCAAGAAGAAAAGCTGTGCAGATTGCCGTCCGCACAGTTTTTGGGCTGGATTCAAAATACTGTTCGTGACGCGAATCAACAGACAGGAGCCAAAATGGCCGTACAGATGACAAAGTCGCAGCTGATCGAAAAGATCGCTGTCGAGACCAATGTTGCGAAGAAGGACGTTAAGGGCGTGTTGGAGACATTGACAAGTGTCGGATACAAGGAACTGAAGAAAGCCGGTGTCTTCCTGGTTCCAGGTTTTGCCAAGTTCGTCGTCGTCAAAAAGCCCGCCACCAAAGCGCGCAAAGGCACCAACCCGTTCAACGGGGAGCCGATGATGTTCAAGGCCAAACCGGCTCGAAAAGTCGTCCGAGCACGCCCGGTCAAGGCAGCAAAAGACGCCGTCTGAATTTTTGCAGACCGTTCCGGCGCATATTGCAACACAGCAATTGTTCGAAATCCGAGCGGACCGTGCGAAGGGGACGATCGTCTGACGCGTGAGACGACGGGGCGCAAGGCCGCTATGGCGCGGCATGTTGAAGCCTGCGTGCGGCGCGCGCTCCAAGCGGCGTGGGCACAGGCAGGCCAGGCTTGATGCTTGGTACCTGTCCCGGGGCGGAGCAGCCGCGAGCAGACTGACAAACTTTGTCACGTTCGCGGCTGCCGATTGGGGCAGGCGAGTGTGCTGACGGGATAGTTGCCCGCGATGAACGGTTCTGGACCGAGGTTTGCAACGCGCACGTCAGCGACCGTATCGGCGATATTCCCCTGACGCGCGCCAACGCGATCCACCACACGATCGCGCTGATGTGCGCGCCGAAGCCAGGCATTCAGCACGTCAATCATCAAGTTCAAGGCAACGACGATGTGCCGCGGTTCGGCATGGCGCTGCCGAATGGGCCATAGTAGACAGTCTGCGCCTGCGCGCGGCCAGAAGCTTGCGAAGCTCGGCCGCTCGCGGAACACTCCGCGGGCAGTGGCGCAGCGGCCGGCGGGAGCACGACGATCGTGAAGGTACTGGTTCTCGGCGGCGGCGTCATCGGCGTGACCACCGCCTATTATCTTGCCAATAGCGGGCACGAGGTGACGGTCGTCGATCGCCAGGCAGCGCCCGCGCTTGAAACCAGTTTTGCAAATGCCGGCGAGGTGTCGCCCGGCTATGCGTCGCCCTGGGCCGGGCCGGGCGTGCCGATCAAGGCGATCAAGTGGCTCTTGATGAGGCACGGTCCACTGGTGATCCGGCCGAAGCTCGACCCCGCGATGTGGGCATGGCTCATCAGGATGCTGCGCAACTGCACCTCGGCGCGCTATGCGGTCAACAAGAGCCGCATGATCCCGCTGGCCGAATACAGCCGCGACTGCCTGCGCGCGCTGCGCGTGAGAGAGGCGATCCATTATGACGAGCGCAGCCGTGGCACGTTGCAATTGTTCCGCGCCCAGGCCCAGCTCGACGGCACCGCCGGCGACATCGCGGTGCTGAAACAATATGGCGTGCCGTACCAGCTGCTCGACCGCGACGGCTGCGTCGGTGCCGAACCGGCGCTCGCGGCGGTGAAACACAGGATCGCCGGTGGCCTGCTTCTGCCGCAGGATGAGACCGGCGATTGCCATATGTTCACGCAGGCGCTGGCGGCCCGTGCCGCCGATCTCGGCGTCCGGTTCCTGTTTGGGACCACGATCGAGCGGTTGCAAGCCGACGCCACCGGGGTCGCCAGTGCCGCAACCAGCGCGGGCCTGCTGCGCGCCGACGCCTACGTGGTCGCGCTCGGCAGCTGGTCGCCGCTTCTGCTCAGGCCGCTCGGCATTGCGATCCCGGTCTATCCGGTCAAGGGCTATTCGATCACCGTGCCGATCGCCGATCCCTTGGCGGCGCCAGTGTCGACCGTGATGGATGAAAGCTACAAGGTGGCCATCACCCGGCTCGGCGACCGTATCCGTGTCGGCGGCACCGCCGAAGTATCCGGCTATTCCGATCGGCTTTATCCCGCGCGGCGGGCGACGCTCGACCATTCGCTGACCGAGCTGTTCCCGCGCGGCGGCAAGCTCGCGGATGCCACGTTCTGGAGCGGGTTAAGGCCGATGACTCCAGACGGTCCGCCGCTGATCGGTGCAACCCGTTTTGCCAACCTCCATCTCAATACCGGACATGGCACGCTCGGCTGGACCATGGCGTGCGGCTCGGGGCGGGTGCTTTCGGATTTGCTGTCGGGAAGAAGCCCGGAGATCGATGCATCCGATCTGGCCCTGACCAGATATCAATGAATGGGTCGGGCCGGCGGCACGCTTTGATCCGCCGCCACCGGCCATTGCCAAGTTTCCCAAAGCCCTGTTTGACAGGGCCCAAGCTCGGATGGCTCACAATCCGGTGCGGTGGTCGACGTGATGCAGTCTTGGAGGGACGGCGCCCATGAGCGTCTTCATTTTGCGGCGGTTGCTGACGCTCGTGGCGACGCTTGTAGCCGCCTCGATGGTGATCTTTCTGGTGCTCGATGCGCTGCCCGGCAACGCTGCGGAAATGCTGATGGGCGCCGACTCCTCGCCGGAGGCGATCAGCGCGATGGCCACCAAGCTCGGGCTTGATCAGCCGCTTCTCTACCGCTACCTGCACTGGATTGCGGGGCTCTGCGTCGGCGATCTCGGCGACAGCTATTCCTACGGCACGCCGGTCGCCGGCTTGATTGCGGAACGGTTGGCGCTGACGATCCCGCTGGCGCTGATGGCCATGCTGATCACCACCGTGCTCGCTTTGGCGGCCGGCATGTATGCTGCGGCCAATCATAACAAGCCTGGCGGCGTTGGCGTCATGACGGTTACGCAGTTCGGGATCGCGATCCCGAATTTCTGGTTTGCCATTCTCCTCATCCTGTTGTTTTCGGTGAAACTGCGGTGGCTGTCCGCTGGTGGCTTCCCGGGATGGCAAGAGGGAATACTTCCCGGCATTCGTTCGCTTTTGCTTCCTGCGATCTCGCTTGCGCTGGTGCAGGCCGCGATACTGGCGCGCGTCACCCGCTCCGCGGTGCTGGAAGTGCTGGGCGAGGATTTTGTCCGCACCGCCCGCGCCAAAGGCCTCACCCGCCGCCAGGTTCTCTTTCGGCATGTGCTGCGCAATGCCATGATTCCGGTGATGACGGTGATGGGACTGCAATTTGCAAATCTTCTTGCAGGAACCATCGTGATCGAGAACGTCTTCTATTTGCCCGGCCTTGGCCGTCTGATCTTCCAGTCGATCGCCAACCGTGATCTGATCGTCATTCGCAACTGCGTCATGCTGCTGGCCGCGATGGTGGTGGTTGTGAATTTTGTGGTCGACGTCCTCTACGCAGCGATCGACCCGCGCATCAAGGCCGGCGCATTATGAGCGGCGCCGGGCCCGGCTCCCCGACGCCGATGCGCGCCGCGCCCGCTGGCGTCGCGGTTCCGACCGAAGTGTATCGCGCCGGCCAGGGTTTTTGGACGCGCGCGATTCGTCACCGCAGCTTTGTGGCGGGCGGGGCCCTCAGCATGGTGGTGGCATCGGCCGCGCTGGTGTCGCTGGTCTGGACGCCATGGTCCGCCTACGAACTCGACATGGCGCATAAGCTCAATCCGCCCTCGGCGATGCACTGGCTCGGCACCGACATCCTGGGCCGCGACATCGTCGCGCTGCTCCTGGTCGGCGCCCGCAGCTCGATCATGGTTGGCGTCATCGCGGTCGGCATCGGCCTTCTGTTCGGCGTTTGCCTGGGCCTGCTGGCGGCCGCGCGCGGGGGATGGGTCGAGGAACTGATCATGCGGGTC
>NZ_JBEKXH010000422.1:0-5611 GCF_049512235.1 Bradyrhizobium sp. | reverse complement strand
GGCTTATTCTGCCCCAAAAACAGGGGTGGGGGCGGTGCAGTTTCTGGTGAGGCATTTTTCGTTCTTGGGTTTCGAAGGTCAAAACTGGATGCTCATCGTGGTCGGATTGATCGCGGCTTCCATTTTTGTCGCCTGGAGAACCCGCGATAGAAGCTGAAGGCGGCGACTGAATACTGCCGTGCTTCTGTCGAAATAAAAGCAGCCCGGCGCAATCAATCGACTGGCCGGTTTTGATTGGCTCGGATGGCAGCTTGCAACGTGCGGTGAGCGCATAATTTCCCGATGATGATGTTTCCAGCAGCGGGCCGCTTTGCCGCCGGGGTGAAGCGGGCAAGCGCATTGGCGCCAGTGCTGTCCGACGATGCCGTCAGCGTTCTCATTGCACTGAGCGCCAGAGCGATCAATCCCCGGCCTGTCGATCGTCGCCTGCGGCGTGCTGTCTCTCACCTAGAGCGAGCTCCTGCAGTCCGGCGCCGACAAGGTGGTGCTCCCGACCCATATCGGCGCCGAGCGCATTGCCGAGTTGCTCCTGCACGAGGAATCCGCCCCGCT
This sequence comes from Bradyrhizobium sp., assembly GCF_049512235.1. Lineage (GTDB taxonomy): Bacteria > Pseudomonadota > Alphaproteobacteria > Rhizobiales > Xanthobacteraceae > Bradyrhizobium. Next base: position 5,059 of record NZ_JBEKXH010000422.1, on the reverse strand, counting down.
TCAACGATGGCCCGGAACGCTCCCACGGCTTCCAGAGGATGCTGCATAATTTCGGCAATTGGCCGCCCGAACCGTGCAGAAATTCTCACTTCGCTGTTCGAGCCGCGGCTGCTTGGCGCAAGAGGGTGAAGGTCGCAACCGGTCGGCAATAACCGAGAGAGCGCTTTGTTTGTGTCTCGCCCCGCCCATCAGCAAAAATATATTATTTCTATACTTTTTTAGTTGCCTTGCGATGCCGCAGTTGTGCAACGCACGCGAAGAAAGTTGCAATTGATGGCCCGAATAATGTCTTTCCTCATTTCGAAATTCTGCCCTTCAAACTAACAATGGCTTTAGGAATCGTTATTGGCTCGTCGGCCGCGCGGGGGAATAAATGCACCGATATCGGAATTTGGTTTTGGCTACGGGAGTTTTGCTGGGTCTGGGCGCAGCGGGTGACGCATCGGCCGCCGACTTGGCGGTCAAGGCCCGCCCCGTCGCACCGCTGATGTATAATTGGACCGGCTGCTACCTCGGCGGCAATGTCGGCGGCGGTTGGAGCCGGATGGATACGACGCGGGTTTCGCAGGACACCATCGGCCTCTCTTCCGCGAACTACGGCCGTGAAGATGACACCGGCTTTCTCGGCGGCGTTCAGGGCGGCTGCGACTTCATGGTCGGCAGTCAATTTGTCGTTGGCATCCAGGGCATGTTCGACTTCGGCCAGGTCAACGGCCAACATGCCCTCACGGACTTCCCGGCATTCTCGGAAACCAACAATCTTTGGTCCGTGATGTCTGCAACGGGCAAGTTCGGATACCTGTGGACGCCGTCCTTTCTCGGTTACGCCAAGCTCGGCATGGCCTGGATGCAGGATCGCAACAAGGTATTGCTGCCGAGCGGCGCTCTCTCCGAGTCCTCCAGCTTCTGGTTGCCCGGTATGACCGTGGGTGTTGGCGGCGAATGGATGTTTGCCCCGAACTGGTCGGTGTTCGCGGAATACAACTATATGTGGATCGAGGACACCTCCGGGCAGCACTTCAACGCAGCTCCCGGCCTGTTCCCGCCCGGCGAGGTTCTGAGCGTCAAGCAGGTCGTGCAAACCGCCTTGGTCGGCGTCAACTACAAATTTCACTGGGACAACGCCCCGGTCGTCGCAAAATACTGAGTTGCTCTCGCTCCAGCAACGCAAAGCCCCGGCATCGGCCGGGGCTTTTTGCTGCTGCCCACCGTCCGGCGGGCGAGCACCTGCCTCGGCGTTTGGTAAACCAGGTGTTAAACGGGAATCCGCAACAGCCTCGATGGACCCGAGCCGATCGTGTTGAAGTCCCAGCAAAATCCGCCAACAAGCGGCCGCCCGCCGCACCCCGTCAAGCACTCAACCAGGAGCTGCGAAAAAATTGACGTACCGTTCACTGCCCCGGGTTAACGGTTTGTCCAGCCACCGGCCGCATAGTGATGGCCGACCCCAACTCGTACCCTGACAGGTTAAACACTGTGACATCCTTCGGACGTGTGATTTCGGTACGTGGGTCCCTCGCCCGCGTCGGACTGTTGGCGGAGAGCCAGCTGGGCCGCTCCGAAGCAAGGGCCACCGTCGGCCGGTTCGTCAGCATCCGCTGCGCAAATTCAACTATCATCGCGATGATCACCGAAGTATCATGCGAGGATCTGCCGGTCTCGGATAAGTATATAGCCACCGCCTCCGTCGATCTGCTCGGCGAAATCCTCGGCAGCAAGGAGCGCCCCAAATTCCAGCGCGGCGTCACCAACTATCCGACGATCAGCGATGCCGTCGAGCTGATCACCAGTCAGGAGCTTCGCACGGTCTATGCCCCGACGGGATCGGATCAGATCAATGTCGGGACCCTGCAACAGGATCAGTCCGTCATCGCCTACATCGACGTCGAGGAGATGCTCTCCAAGCACTTCGCGGTGCTCGGCTCTACCGGCGTCGGCAAGTCGAGCGGGGTGTCGCTGCTGCTGAACGAGATCCTCAAGGCGCGGCCGCATTTGCGGATTTTCCTGCTCGACGTTCACAATGAATATGGCCGCTGTTTCGGCGATCGCGCGCTGGTTCTCAATCCCCGCAATCTGAAGCTGCCGTTCTGGCTGTTCAATTTCGAGGAAATCGTCGACGTGCTGTTCGGCGGCCGGCCCGGGGTCCCCGAGGAACTCGACATTCTCGCCGAAGCCATCCCGATGGCGAAGGGAATCTATACGCAGTACCAGAACACCGATCGGGTCGGGTTGAAGCGCATCGACCCCAGGGCCAACGGCTACACCGTCGATACGCCGGTTCCCTATCGCCTGGTCGACCTGATTTCGCTGATCGACGAACGCATGGGCAAGCTCGAGAACCGCTCATCGCGCATCATCTTTCACAAGCTGATTTCGCGCATCGAGACCGTGCGCAACGATCCGCGTTACACCTTCATGTTCGACAACGCCAATGTCGGCGGCGACACCATGGCGGAAGTCATCAGCTATCTGTTCCGGCTGCCAGCCAACGGCAAGCCGATGACGATCATGCAGCTTGCCGGATTCCCAGCCGAGGTCGTGGATTCCGTGGTCTCGGTCTTGTGCCGCATGGCATTCGACTTCGGGCTGTGGAGCGACGGCGTTTCGCCGTTGTTGTTCATCTGCGAGGAGGCCCACCGCTACGCCGCCGCCGATCACAATATCGGTTTCGGCCCGACCCGCAAGGCGGTCTCGCGCATCGCCAAGGAAGGCCGCAAATACGGCGTCTATCTCGGCCTCGTCACGCAGCGTCCCGCCGAACTCGACGCTACCATCATTTCCCAATGCAATACCCTGTTTGCGATGCGCCTTGCCAACGATCGCGACCAGGCGCTGTTGCGGTCCGCGGTCTCGGACGCCGCGGCGAACCTGTTGTCGTTCGTGCCTTCGCTCGGCACCCGCGAAGTGCTCGCCTTCGGCGAGGGCGTGGCGCTGCCGACGCGGCTTCGCTTCAAGGAAGTGCCGGCGCATCAGCTGCCGCGCAGTGAGGCCACGATTTCTACGGCGCCGTCGACTGCCTCCGGCCATGACATGCATTTCGTCACCGCTGTGCTCGACCGCTGGCGCGGAGCCACCTCGCATCGCGACGTTCCCAACGATCCCATCATCACTGAGCGGCCGGTCGCGCGCACGGTTGAGGCACCGATGCTGCAACCCTCGATGGGGCTTGATCCCGACCGCTTCTCGCTTTTGAAAAAGCCGCTGCGCTGAGGGTTCGGACCCGCGATGTCGCCGGGCCGCCCGCCTGAAGCGCGGAGGCTTTGCACGGTTGCCGGCATCGACTATGGTCTTGCGCGTCCGCAGCCTGCGGTTGACCCGGAACCTGGAGCAACCTTCATGATGCAAGCGACTGCCCAGCGCTTCCCGACGCCTTCGATCGAAACGCTGCCCGGGGATATCCGGGCCCGCCTGCTCGCGGTGCAGGAGAAGTCCGGCTTTGTTCCAAACGTTTTCCTGACGCTGGCCTACCGGCCTGACGAGTTTCGCGCGTTCTTTGCCTATCACGATGCCCTGATGGACAAGGATGGCGGCCTGACCAAAGCCGAGCGCGAGATGATCGTGGTGGCGACCAGTAGCGCCAATCAATGCCACTATTGTGTCATCGCGCACGGCGCGATCCTGAGAATTCGGGCGAAGAACCCGCAGTTATCGGACCAGATTGCCGTCAACTACCGCAAGGCGGATATCACGCCGCGTCAGAAGGCAATGCTCGACTTCGCGATGAAGGTCAGCACCAGGGCGCACAAGATCTCGGAAGCGGATTTCGTCGAGGTCGCCGGCCATGGGTTCACGGACGACGACATTTGGGATATCGCCGCCATCTCGGCATTTTTTGCACTGTCGAACCGGATGGCCAACGTCACCGCGATGCGTCCGAACGACGAATTCTACCTGATGGGACGGCTGCCGAAATAGACGCCGGCGCCGGCCGCCGAGGCACGCCGGCGCTGCATCGAGCTCACTCATCTTCCGACGCGGCTCCGCACCAGCCCGGCAAGTAGACCGCGTCCTTGCTTTTCGCCAGTGCCAACGCCTTCTCGATGGCCTTGGCGAAATTGTCGTCCACACTCTTGCGCGACATTTTGCGGCGCAGGAAATCCGCCCACTGGAACTCGCTGAACGGCGTCGTGTCCTTCGCATAGCCGCCGACGCGTCGCAATTCACCGGCCAGGCTGCGGAACGGATCGTCCTTGAGCTGGGTCACGGTTTTTGGGATGTCCCTGAAATGTCGGCGTTCGCCCTTGGCGTCGTAGGGATAGACCCATCGGTGATTGTCGAGCACCCCCCAGAATGCGTCGGGATCGACCATGGTGAGGTCGGCCACAACCGTCACGAGAATATTCTTTATGCCTTCGTCGTGGAGCGCCAGGGCCAGGTGATGATGATCGATGACGTAGTTCCGCTTGTCCGGGCCCAGAACCACCGGAATCATATGTTTGCCCAGAAGTTCCGCCTGATCTTTCTTCGAGGTGTGTTCGCGCCAGCGCTTTCGCTTTTCCTTGACCTCCCGCATGCCGACCGTCATCTGGGTCGGGCGCAGCGAGAGGATCGGGATCGGGTGAAGAATCGGATCGCGCGTATTCGGCATGACTTGAAACTCCCGTGCCTGATAGCCAAAAACTCATCTGAAATCGGTCTGATTATGGCATGGTGGCGTAAACCATTAAATGTTTTTGCTAAGCCTCTGAAGGGATTTGTAAAAGATGAGCAGAATCCCGCGCGAGAGGACTCCGAAGGCGCACGTCCTCCAATTTGGCGGCCGCGAAATCATCGCGGAGGGACTCAATCTCAGTTTTTGGGCCGACATCAGTCATCGCTGCATGACGGCCTCCTGGCCGGCCTTCATCGGCGGGGCCGCACTGGTGTTTGTCGTCTTCAACGCGGTATTTGCAATATTCTACTGGATCGGAGATCAGCCGATCGCGAACGTGCCTGGTGGCGCTTACATCGACTATCTCTACTTCAGCATCGAGACGCTTTCGACCGCCGGTTACGGCGACATGCATCCGCAGACCCATTATGGGCATTTTATCGCCGCGGTGGAGCTGTTCACGGGTAT
>NZ_JBEKXH010000421.1:0-5656 GCF_049512235.1 Bradyrhizobium sp. | reverse complement strand
GGCCAGTCTTCGGGGCGCTTGCAAAGCCCCGCCCGCACCGGATTGAACGCGAGATAGCGGACCGCCGCCAGCCAATGCGCTTCGTCCATCGCGACGCAGCCGAACCGTCCCTGAAACAAGTGCCCCGTCGTGCGCGCTCGCGCGTTGACGAAAGCGGTGTAGCGCCGATGCGCTTCACCGACCGACCGGGAAAGGCTGGCGGATGCGCTCGCGACATCGGGACGGGTTGGCGTCAGAAGCAAATGCACATGGTTCGGCATCAGACAGTAAGCCGAGCAGACCACGCCGTGGAGTTTCAGACGCTCGGCGACCAGGTCGCGATAGAGCGTGAAGTCCGACGGCTCGGAGAAAATCTCCATCCTGCGGTTGCCGCGCTGGGTGACGTGATGGGGAATGTCAGGAAGGACGATACGAGCGAGCCGAGCCATGCGGGATCCTGGCGTGGAAAAATTATGTCAATCGGTATCATGTCCCCGTATAGGCAATTCAGGACAGGCCGCCGAAACGGCGCATATTGAGGGTGCTCAGATCGAAGCATTGCGAAACCTCCGCGATCCCAGGATGGTCGCGGACGAGCCGGGTAAGATCCCCGCTGTACATTCTCTTGGCGAGCGGCACCCTGCCGGCGCTGAGGCTCGCGCCGATGATTTTGGTGATCGCGCGGGCCTTCACCCCGCCAAGGCTTGCATCACTACCGATGTTGGTCAGTTTGGTCTTGTAGATCTTGAGGGCCGGGACCAGCTCGCCGTGCTTCAGATGGCAACCCAGCAGGCCGCCGGCCGCCTTGGCATGGATCAGCTGCGACCGAAGGTCATCGAGATCGGCGAAATTCCGCTCGACTTCGGTGAAATATCCGCCGGCCTGGCCGGGAAGGCTGTTCGAGACGGCGTTGGTCAGGCCCGCACCATATTGGTAGAGAAGCTCCTTCTCGGCCGGATGGGCCGTGGCCAGGTTCGCGAGGTCGGCAATCAGCCGATCGCGATCCTGGGCATGGGGGATCAGGTTCACGGCTCCCTTCGCCTGCAACTCGCGCAGCTTGGCATGGTCGAACCGGGACGAGAGCTCCGCGAGTTCGCCATACATTTGCAAGGACGTCCCGCCGTCGTGATGATCGATGTGCCAGTCCAGCAGATTGTAGGCGCATCTGGCCTGGTCGGTCTGCAGCGTCTTTTCGTTTGGATGAGCCGCGGCAACCGTCTTGACGCGTTGGTAGAGCGCGAGTCCCTCGGTCGCGTCGCCGCGGTCGAGATAGGTGCGCACCATGTTGTGGGCGCCCCGCGCGAAGGCCTCGCGGATCCCTCCATCGGCTGCGGCATCGGCGACGAGCCCGTCGAGATCGTCGTAGAAAGTTCGGGCCTGGACCGGATCGTTTGGGAAAGCCGCGATCAGGTTGGCCGCGCTGCGCGCCTGCCTCAGCCGGATCGAGGAATCGGCGCGGAATTCGCCGGCGACACGCTGCAGGCTCCGGTAGAGCTCGACCGCCCTTGCCGATGCGCCGGCGCTGCCGAGGTGGAAGGTCGCATTGACTGCCAACATGGACCACAGCCGGCGTATCTCCTCGGTGCCGTGCTCCGGGCCGAGCAGCAGCGGAAGACCGCCATGGTGGGGAAAGTCGCGCGCCGTCCGTTCGAGGAAGGCTGCCATGGATTGCGGCTTGAGGCGCCAGGACAGGCCACGCAGCACGGCAGCGCGCGCGGTATCGAGCGCAAATCTCGGCTTGACCCGCTCGAGTACGAACAGCTCGCCGACAATGTCGGGCTCGAGCGGAGCAAGAAAGCTGGTGGCATCGCGTCCGGACAGGATGCGGTAGCGCTCCGGACTGAACTGGTCGAGCGGCAGCAGCGTGTCCGGATGCGCCTGCCAATCCAGGGCGCCGATGTCGATGCCGGCAACCATGGTCGCGACGGCAAGCAGGTTCCATTCGGCCGGCTTCTTCACGTTCTGGGCTCGCCAGCGCTCTTCCTCATGGGCAAGAATGCTGTTCAGCAGCGCCTGCATGTCCCATCGCACGGCATTGCCGTGATGCGCCATCGCATCGCCCAGCAGCGCCGCGAACAGTGGGCGTCCCGCGGGATCGAGCTGTTGCAGCATCTCCAATGCTGCGGTCTGGTCCACGGTGCCCGCGCCGGCTTGGCGCGCCATCGCGCAGATGACTTTCCACAGCGCCGCCGGCGCCAGCGCCTGCAGCGTCAGCGGCGGCGCGAAGCGCGCCGCCTGCATCAGCGCCGCGGCGCTGCCCTGTCCGATGAACCGGTCAACCCAGGATTCCTCGACGAACTGGTCCTCGGCGGCCTCGGCCTTGCCGAAGCGCTCGATCGCCAGGACGCGGACTGGCCATCGCAGATCGGTACGAACCCGCAACGCGCCGACGATGCGGTTGAGTTCCTCGACGCGCGCGGCGGCATCATCCGCGACGATCAACGTCGGCTGCGACGGCTGCCAACTGCTCCAGTTGACATCGGCCGCCGGCGGCAGAAAGCCGGCCCGCCAGACCAGGCGGTGCCGCAGGCAGAGCTCCAGCGCCAGCCGGCTCTTGCCGCTGCCGGCCGGACCGAGCAGCAGCCACCAGGCGAAGCGGGGCTCTGCCGCCAGGAATTCGTCGAGCTCGCCGATTTCGACCTCGCGGCCGAGCAGCGGCACCGCGCGGGTGTTGAAGAGAAAGCGGTGTTCGGTCCCGGGAGCGAGCAGAGGAACTTCAAGCGGTGGCTGGGGCGGCACCAGATCGGCGATCGCGCGCAGTCGCGCGGCGATCTCACGCCCGGCCACGCCGGAAACTTCGATCAATCCGACGTCGGAAGCGAGGTCGGTGAATGCTTCAGCGGCGTGCGCAGGTTGGGCGTCATCCGCCGGCTCGATCGCAGGCGCCAGCGCGGGAATGCGCGCGAGCGCCGGCAGCAGCTGCCGATCATGGAACACCAGGATCGCCAGTGCGCGCCGGCACGCGATGGCTGGCTGGCTGCGTGCGCGCTGGAAAGCGATCATGGCCATCAGCCGGATCGCCATGGCGAGCCGCGGCCGATCCGTGGAGCCCGGCATCCGATCGGCCGGCACACCGATCAGCCGCTCGATGTCGATCGCCGCCGGCGCATGCGCCTGCCATGTCATCGCGAGGCGATCGATGGCCCCGTCGAGCGGTTCGATGGCGCACAGGCCGGCGTCGAGTCCCTGGGCAACCTCCGGGGCGTATCCCGACACGGTCTCGATGATCGTGCGCAACTTCGAGGCGGCGTCCTCCGACCGAAGGGCGTGCTCGAGCAGCCGGCGGATCGCGGCCTCGGGCGGCCGTGCAGGCGCGGGCGGCCCTGCGCCGATCCGCTCTGCCAATACAGCGAGGTCGGCGACGGGGCAGTCGATCAGTGCCTGGCCGCAATCATGCGCCAGCAGAAGCTCGCGGATCGCGATCGCATCCGCGGCGAAGGCGGTGTTCATGTTGCTGGCGACGCGGGTCATGACGCCGATGACGCGATCACGGCTCATGATGGCGGCGCCGGAAAAACCACCGAGCGGCTTTTCCTCGCCCTGCGGGGGCCGGTAGGTGGGCTGTTCGACGGTCAGCTGCAAGCCTTCCTGGGGCCGCAGGCGCTGCTCCCAGATCCTTGCGACCGTTCCGCTGAGTGCGAACAACCTCTCGCCGGAGCGCAGCGCCGGGAAGCCGTCGGCGCGCCATGGGTCGGATATCTCAGAACCGGCTCCGCAGACCCGCAGCAGGACGCCATCGGCGACCGCGCGATCCGCCTTCAGCAGCGCGATATCCGCCCGTGAATGGGCCAGCACGGCATCGCAGCGGATCTGAGCCGGCGCGCCGTCGACATCGTCATGCAAGGTGTAGCGGAAATCGCGGCCGATCTCGTGATACCACTCGCTGCCGCCCTCGGGTCCGACGACATGGAACGCGGTGAGGACGAGCTGCGGGGCGACGAACCACGCGGTGCCCTGGCTGAGCTGCCTGCTGTCGTCTTCGACCACGATCCGGAACGAGGTCATCGTTCGGGCCGCATTAACTTCGCCGCGGAAATGTGCCCGTCGGGATCGACGGAAATGTCGGCATAGGTCGGATCGAACTGGCGGACCCCATCGTCGCGAAACAGCCGCCGCAGATAGCCGTCGAGCCGGGCGAGGCCCGCGGTGCCGGGCTCCAATACATCGAGGGGAAGCCTGATCATGTCGATCCAGGTTCCTGTATTGATGTAGGTCGCGCGGTCCGGCGGACCGACCTGGCGCGCCAGGTGGGTGTGGCCCATTGTAACCACTTCGATCCCGTCGCCCAGCATCCGGGCGGCAGCGTCGCCACACGCGCCCGCAGCGCCGTCCCAACGCGCGAAATCTTCGCCGGCCGACATGCGTTGCAGGGCAAGCTGGATCCGTCGCAGCCGCTCGGCTGGGATCGGATCGCCGCGCGAGATCATCTCGGACAGGCTATCATCCCTGACGCCGGCAAAGAGACGGAGCCAGTCGCCGGCATTGACGTTCTCGTCGCTGGCCTGAAGGGCCGTCAGGTCATCGAACGCGCTGGCGATCTCTGGATCCACCTGCTGCCGGGGGATGGCAGCGACGTTGTCGATGTCGAACGGCCGGGTAATCGCTTCCTTGCGCCGGCCACGCAGCGCGCGCGTCAGTTTGCCCCAGTCGTATCTGAGCGATGGCTCGAAGGCGGCCAGCAGGTAGGCCACGATCTCGCCCTGCGGCTGCAGCAGGTCGATGAACGGATAGCGCGGCTTCAGAACGTTGACCACCTTCTCGACGATCAGGCTGCCGGCGGATATTTCCGGGGTCAAAAGCGGCATCTCGTTGCGGGAAAACGCCGAGGCCATCGCACGCAATCCGCTCCAGTCGTTGAAATTCGCGCCGTCGTAGCGGTTACCGTGTTCGATCAGCAATCCACCGATGCGGTGGGCACGGCCATCGGCGATGAACAGGACTTGATGCGGGCCGGCCCCCATGGCCCTGAGCAGGCTGGCCTGCACCGACGGCAACACCATCTCGGTATCGTGATTCCCGACCAGGATGGTCAAATGGTGCCCTGCCGCGACGTGAGCCGCGAGCGCCCTGAAAACCGGAGCGAAAACCCCCGTGACCGTCGCTTCGACCTTGCGCTCGCCATCTGTATCGGCGGTGCTCCACCTTGTGTCCGGCAGTACCGCGAGAAAATCGATGAAATCGCCGTTGATGACGAGTTCGAGCGTCGCTTCATTGCCGATACGATCCGGCAGCTGATGGATAAACCGCGCCAGCTGCTCCGGATGGCTCATCATTGCAGGGTCATTGCCACCCAGGTGCAGATCCGAAATGACGATCGCGCGCACACGATCCATGACGACAGCCCGACTGACCGCAATGAAGGGACTTCATCCGTCCCGCGATTGCCCTGAACGAGGGCAGCTAAGGTAAGGTAAGAGGTTGCAATAACGCCAGGATGCACCTGACCAGCACCGATGTCAATCGGACGGCGTCCGGGAATTGCTTGATCGCGACTTGGCGGATCAGTCAGTTGTAGGATGGGTAGAGTGACCAGATCGGACGCATGTCCGAACCGGTCACGAAACCCATCGCAGCGGCGGGAGTTGGTGGGTTTCGCGAAGAGCTCAACCCACCCTACGACATCGGGAGAGCGTGATCAGATTCGTCTTCACCTTGGCGATCATGTTTCTCGGCATCA
>NZ_JBEKXH010000420.1:0-7779 GCF_049512235.1 Bradyrhizobium sp. | reverse complement strand
GCATCCGCCAACGTGATCCACATCACTCTCATGGGTTGAGTCGGGGATCAAAGGCTTTGGTTCAATCGCTCGCCATTGGCCCGTCCAGCGCGACCACAGAGACCCCCCTCAATAACAATTTCCCACCCAAGTTGTTCGGAGCCAAGATTTATTCGAACCACGCCGAATAGACCTTCCTGAAACTGCCATCCTCGACCGCGATGTGCAGCCACTGATCGACAAATGCCTTCAGTGCGGTATCGCGCTGCAACCAGTACGCCTTCTCAGCAAAGTCGAATGGTTGATCCGGATGCACCGCGCAGAGCACGCCAGGGTGAAGCTTCTGCTGATAGCGGGTCTCCGACGCATCCGTGATCATCAGATCCGCTTCGCCCCTGGCGATCTCGTCGAAGATCGAAACGTTGTCATTGTAGATCCTGATCTCGGCATTTTTGACGTTGGCGCGGGCGAATCGCTCGTTGGTGCCGCCAGGATTGACGATCACGCGCGTGCCCGGTTTGTCGATATCGGCGATGGTCTGGTACTTGCCCTTGTCGGAGCAGCGCGTGATCGGCGTCTTGCCCTCGCGCATGATAGGGGTAGAGAACAAGCCCTTTTTCTGCCGATCGAGCGTGATCGAGACCCCGCCCATCGCGATATCGAAATCGTCGGCCTCGAAATCCTTCATCAATTGCGGCCATGCGGTATGTACATACTCGACCTTGACGCCGAGCGCCTTGCCGAGCTGCTCCGCCATGTCGACGTCGAATCCCCTGAACACGTCGGTGGCCTTCTCGAGCGAGCTGAACGGCAGATAGTCGCCGGTCATCCCGACGCGCAGCGTCCCGCGCGTGATGATTTCGTCGAGGCGAGAGACCTGCTGCGCATGCGCGGTGGCCACAAAAAGGGAAAACGCCGCGGTAAGACAGCGAAGTATTCGAAGCATCTGATTCTCCGGAAACGGCGTCCGATCACTCCGGGGACCTGGCCGTGATCGGACGTTAAAGCCTCTTGCGGCGATGCCGGCCTTCAACCGACCGCCTACGACATCCTGCGCCATCGTGGCGCCAGCCTCGTCAAGAAGGACTACCTGGGAATACCACCCAGCCAATCTCCGGATGCCTGGCCGGGCTTCGTTACGTTTCGCCGCCCTTCCGGGCGAAATCCGCGATGTTGCGGCGCCCGTACATTTCGCTTCTGAGCGCCTGGTAGCGTAACTGCGCCTCGCTCTCGCGCGCGTCCACCAGCCTGATCGCTTCAGCCGGAGACATTGGGCCGGCGACGACAGCATTGGAATCGCCGAGTGTCTCGGCCACATAATATTCGCCGTCGTCCCCACGGCGGACCGTCCATTTGAATCGGATCGCGGCCAAAGGGCCGGGACCTAACTTGTGATAACCATCCGCCTCGGTGAGGCGAGGGGTCGGCTTTTCCTCGACCATGCTCTTTTGTGCGGAATGCGGGGCTTCCGGGTGGTCGAGGATACTGGCGATAGCCGCCAGCGCATGATCGGTCGGGTCGCTGTTACTCACGCTCACTCTCCCAAAATACGCAACGCAAGGGAAACGGAACTCAGCCCTTACTACCTATATCTAAAGATTTGCTCTCGATTACGGCTGAGTTTTGTCGGTTCAGGCCCAAATCCGGCAATAATTTGTCTTTGGGGGGTCCCGGTCGAGCCGGATCGCCGCACGAAACGACGTGGTCTGGTCGCCGCGCCAGCTGCCCTGCGAACCTCTCTCAGCTTGAACCTGATGCCCGGCAGCGGCGACCTATCCGGGGCGATGTTAGGAGAGTGAGACCCTGCAATGTCCGTTCAGCAAATCTTCGTGCTCGGTACCGACGGCAATTTGTGGCTCGAGGGAGCACCGTTCGGAACACAGATCCCGCCGCTTCGCACCCAGGTCGACGGCAACGTCTCATATTTCGGCGCGTTCAGCGCGCAGGAGGTGCTCGTCCTCGGCACCGACGGCAATCTTTGGCTTGAAGTCGGGCCGTTCGGACAAGTCCCATTGCGCGACACATCCTCCTTCCCCCCTGCCGCGAGCAACCGCTATCGGATTGACGGCAGCGTGGGCGGCTTTTCGCCGTGGAGCCCAAGTGAGATATTTGTCCTCGGCAATGACGACAACGCGAACGGTTCCTCTGCCGCCGTGCAACGGCGGAACGGCGGGCTGCCGCACCCAGGTCGACTCCAATGTCGTGTTCTTCAATGCCATCGATTCGACGCATGTATTCGTCGCCGATCGCAACAATGATCTGTGGCTCGACCAGGGACCCTGGGGGCAAATCCCGCCGCTGCGCACTCACGTTGACGGCAACATCGGCGATTTCCTGGCGGTGGACGCGGAGACGGTTTACGTGCTCGGACAGGACGGCAATCTGTGGCTGGAGAACGCGCCATTCGGAACTGTTCCGTTGCCGCCCTGCTCGGAGACCTCAGGTTTTGGCCAGGGATTTAGCTGCCGCACCCTGGTGGCTTCAAATGTTCTGGCCTTCGATTATTTTGCGGACGGGGGCGGCGTATTCTACATCGACGGCAACGATAATCTCTGGCAGGCGTCGCCGCTCGTCCAGATCGACGGCAACGTTTATAGTTTTCAGCCGCTCAGCCCCGAGCAGTCCCTGATGGCCAGACGGGTGCGCTCCCGGGCGGCGGCGCGGCCGCAGCGTCCGGTCGGTGGACGGCGCTCTCGCTTTGCGCGCCGAGTGTGAGATCTTTTGCGGACCTGGACATTGCGGCCAAGGCTCAGGCGCAGACCGGCGGCAATTTGTCCTTCCAGGGGCGCTCCTGCTCGAGTTGGGCCGCCAGACGGAATAAAGTCGCCTCGTCGCCGAAGCGCGCGGCGAACATCATGCCGAGCGGCAACCCGGCCGCATTCCAGGCTAGCGGCACCGACATCGCGGGCTGGCCCGACATGTTGAACATGGCGGTGGCAGGCATATAGCGTCGCAGGATCGGTGCGATGTGCGACAGGTCCGGTGACATCGTGTTTAGCTCGCCGATCGGCAGCGGTGGCAGGCAAAGCGTCGGGCACAACAACACGTCGCAGGTCGCCAAGAACATCGCCAGCCCGCGCGAAATGCGGAAGGCGTCAAGTTGCGCGGCGACATAGTCGGTCGCGCTCGCCTTTTGCGCATTGTGGGCGCTTGCCAGCGTCAATATTTCGAAATCATTGTCCGTCATCGCGCGACCAAAGCGCTGCTCGGCAACGCGCACATTGAGCGCGGTATTGGCGCTGACGATGGTCGACATCACCACCGCCGGATCGGCCTCCAGCATCGGCGCGCGCTCCTCGACGTGATGGCCGAACCCTGCCAGCAGGCTTGCTACATCGCGGACGGCGTTTGCGATTTCGGGATCGATGGCGTCGCCATAAGGGGATTTGTCGGTAAAGGCGATGCGCAGCCGGCCGGGATCACGTCCGACTTCCTGAAGGAAGGGCCGTTCCGGCGGCGGCGCGCGATAAGGGCTCGACTGTTCGGGGCCGTGGACGGCATCCAGCATCGCCGCGCTGTCACGGACGCTGATGCTGAGCACGTGACCACAGGAAAACCCGCCCCAGCCTTCGCCGCGATCCGGGCCGAGCGGATTGCGGGCGCGGGTCGGTTTCAATCCGAACACGCCGGATGCGGAAGCGGGAATGCGGATCGAGCCGCCGCCGTCGCTGGCATGGGCGAGGGGAAGGATGCGCGCGGCCACTGCTGCTGCCGCGCCGCCGGACGAACCACCGCAAGAGTGTGCCAGATTCCAGGGATTTCGGGTAGGACCGAACAAACGGGACTCGGTGGTCGGCATCAATCCGAATTCCGGGCTTGAGCTTTTGCCGAAGATCGTCACCCCGGCATCCAGGAAGCGTTGGGCGAGGGTGCCGGTATGGTCGGCGACGTTGTCATGGTAGACGCTCGCGCCCGAGGTGGTCCGTGTACCCTGCAGAAGATCAAGGTCCTTCAGAAGAAAGGGCACGCCGGTAAAGCGGCCATCCGGAAGTCCGCGCTCGATCTGTCGCTCGGCATAGTCGTAATGCTTTACAACCACCGCGTTGATGTGCGGATCGATTTTTGCCGTGCGGGCGATCGCTTCGTCCAGCAATTCCTTGGCGCTGACCTGCTTGTTGCGGACCAATGCGGCAAGGCCCACCCCGTCATAGCTGCCGTATTCGCTGAAGGCCATCTGGGTACCTGCTATCAGGAGATAACGAAGCCGGTGAAGTCACGGGCAAGTTGCCGAACATCGGATCAGCCGAGCACGTCCTGATTGATGACGTTGTGGCGGATCGGGTCGCCGTCGAGCGCGCTTAAGATATTGCGCGCGGTCTGCTCGCTCATGCGGTCGACGGCTTCACGCGTAACGCCAGCGACATGCGGGGCCATGATCACATTGGGAAGCGCAAACAGCGGATGACCTGACGGCGGCGGCTCCTGCTCGAAGACGTCGAGACCGGCGCCGGCGAGCTGGCCTGCGACCAGCGCGTCGTGCAGCGCAGCCTCGTCGACGATCCCGCCGCGCGCGGTGTTGATGAGATAGGCCGAAGGCTTCATGCGGTGCAACCGCGCCACGTTGAACATCCCGACCGTCTCCGGCGTTTTCGGGCAGTGGATGCTGACGAAGTCGGCGCGCGGCAGCGCCGCATCAAGATCGGCAGCCACCTCGCAGCCCGCCGCCGCGATGTCCGCCGCCGTCTTGTACGGATCGTAGACCAAAACCTGCATTTCCATGGCCAGGCAGCGTTTGGCGGTGCGGGTCCCGATGCGGCCGAAGCCGATAATCAGGACGGTCTTGCCATAGAGATCATAGGGCAACATGCCGAGGCGATGACCCCATTTGCCGTCCTTGACGATGCAATGCATCTCGACCGCGCGCTTGGCCAAGGTCAGCATCATGAACAAGGCCTGTTCCGCGACCGACGGAGAATTGGCGGTGCCCGCCACCATCAACGGGATCCTGCGGCGGCTGAGCGCCGGGACGTCGACGGCGTCATAGCCGACCCCGATCCGGGTCACGACCGTCATCTCCTTGGAAGCTTCAAGCTCGGGTTCGCCGAACCGGGTCGCACCGAGCGCCACACCGTGAACCGGCGCCTGCGCCTTGAGCATGGCCTCGAAATCGGAAGCGGAAATCATGTTGGGAAATTCAACGATCTCGATGTCATCCCGCTCCTTCAGTAAAGCCCGTCCCGGCTCCGACATCGATTCAGTAATGAAAATTTTCTTCTTGTTGGTCGCCATTCCAAATGTCCCGCCTAGTCCCCGGCCGAGCCCAAGGCTTCTCAGCCTCATGGCTTATCTGGTCACGGGGGCCGTCAAATGACGGCCCCCGTGACCTCATTTAGCAGGTGCATATTGTTGAGGTCCACTGCCAATCGGAGCGACCCGCCATCGCGGGCGCCGGCATTGGGATTAACCCGTCCGCAAATCTGGCTGCCTTCGAGCGTGAAATAAATCAGCGTCTCCATGCCCATTGGTTCGGTGACGTCCAGTACAGCGTCGAAGCTTTCCACCCCCGGTTCCGGATGGGCGTTGGCCTCGGTGATATGCTCCGGCCGCAGCCCCAGCAGTAATTTCTCGTTGCGTGCGACAGTTTGATAGCGCGTTGCGCGACGTGCTGGCAGCGGGAAGGCGATACGGTCGGTCAGCCGGATGTGCAGGTTTCCGCCTGTTTCCTCCAGCCGGCAAGGCACGAAATTCATGGCCGGCGAGCCGATGAAGCCGGCAACAAAGCGTGTCGCCGGGTGGTGGTAAAGATCATTGGGCGTGCCGATCTGCTCGATGCGGCCGTTGTTCATGACGACGACCCTGTCGGCCAGCGTCATCGCCTCGACCTGATCGTGGGTGACGTAGACGGTCGTGGTGCGGACCTTCTGATGCACTTTCTTGATCTCGATCCGCATCTGGACCCGGAGCTTGGCGTCGAGGTTGGAAAGCGGTTCGTCAAACAGAAACACTTTCGGGTTGCGCACGATGGCGCGTCCCATCGCGACGCGTTGGCGCTGGCCGCCGGAAAGTTGCTTCGGCTTGCGGTCGATCAGATCGGTGATGTCGAGCATGCGCGCCGCTTCGGTGACCCGGCTCTTGATCTCGGCCTTCGGATAGTGCTTCAGCCGCAGGCCGAACGACATGTTCTCCGCCACCGTCATATGCGGATAAAGCGCGTAGTTCTGGAACACCATCGCGATGTCACGGTCCTTTGGCGGCACGTCATTGACGACGTCGCCGCCGATCATGATATCGCCGTCGGTGATATCCTCGAGCCCCGCGATCATCCGCAAGGTGGTCGATTTTCCGCAGCCCGATGGCCCCACCAGCACGACGAACTCGTGGTCGGCGATATCGAGATCGATGCCGCGCACGGCCTCGACCTCGTCGTAACGTTTTATCACCTTACGCAACGTGACGTCAGCCATGAGCATCAACCCTTTGTCGCGCCGGCCGTCAGTCCGGCAATGTAATAGTCCATCAGGAACGCATAGATGATCAGCGGCGGCGCCGCGCCGAGCAGGGCGCCGGTCATGATCTGGCCCCAGTTGAAGACGTCGCCCTTGATCAAGGTGGTGATGATGCCGACCGGCAGCACCAGCTGATCGGTCGAGGTGGTAAAAACCAGCGGGTAGAGGAATTGCGCCCATGAGACCGTGAAGGCGAAGATGGTCGCGGCGATCAGACCGGGCAGCGCGACCGGAATGAAGATCCGCGTCAGGGTCTGGAACCACGAGGCGCCGTCGATGATGGCGGCCTCATCCAGTTCCTTCGGGATCGAGGCGAAGTAGCCGATCATGATCCAGGTGCAGAACGGCACGGTCAGCGTCGGATAGACCAGCAGCAGCACGTACCATTTGTTGATCAGCTGGATGCCGGTCCAGTCGCCGAACACCGCGAACATCTTGAACAACGGAATGAACAGCAGGCTGTCGGGAACGAGGTAGGTCAGGAACACCCCGGTCGCCAGCGTCGCCGAGCCCCAGAAGCGCATGCGCGCCAGCGCGAACGCCGCCGGCACGCTGATCAGCATGGTGACGGTCAC
This sequence comes from Bradyrhizobium sp., assembly GCF_049512235.1. GTDB lineage: Bacteria > Pseudomonadota > Alphaproteobacteria > Rhizobiales > Xanthobacteraceae > Bradyrhizobium. Next base: position 779 of record NZ_JBEKXH010000420.1, on the reverse strand, counting down.
CACGATGATCGAGACCAGTGCCGAGTTCCGGAAGAAGGTCAGGAACTGGTTCGATGTCAGCAGTCCCACGTAGTTCTCCAGCGTCGGATGGAAAACCCACCACGGATTGGTCGCCGCCGAGATCTCGGCGCTGCTCTTGAGCGAGGTGATCAGCATGTAAAGCGGTGGCACCAGCGAGAAGATCGCGAACAGCACCAGAAAGAAGTACGACCAGCGCAGCGCCCAGGCGCGGTCGCGGCTCATGCTGCCATATTTGACCGTGCGCGTCGGCGCTGCCTTGTCGATCACCACGGTGCTGGCCATCAGGCTTCGTTCCCGCGCTTGGTGACGCCGCGCAGGATAAAGATCGCCGCGACCGCAAGGATCGGCACCATGAACAGTGAGACGCTGGCGCCGAGCGGAATATCGCTGCCTTCGATGCCCAGCCTGAAGGCCCAGGTCGCGAACAGATGGGTGCTGTCCAGCGGCCCGCCCGCGGTCAGGATCCGCACAATGTCGAAATTCGCGAACGTCACAATCAACGAGAACAGCGTGGTGATCGCTATGATGTTGCGCATCATCGGCAGCGTCACGTACCAGATGCGCTGCCACCAGTTGGCGCCGTCGATCGCGGCCGCCTCATAGAGCTGTTCTGGCACCGACTTCAGCGATGCCAGATACATGATCATGAAGAACGGGGCGCCGTACCAGATGTTGACCAGGATAACGGAAAAGCGGGCCCAATTGGCATCGCCGGTCCAGGGGATCGGTCCGATGCCGAAGAATGAAAGTGTGTAGTT
>NZ_JBEKXH010000419.1:0-5689 GCF_049512235.1 Bradyrhizobium sp. | reverse complement strand
TCCTGAAGCCAAATTGAAGCATCACGCGCACCTTAGTCGCCCGTTTCAATCGCGCAAGAGCTGATCAGCTCCTGAAGGGACCATTTGTAGTCCATTGATGTCAAACAGCAATTTCGGGCGTTTTGCGAGATGCTCGAAATGAGGGCCGTCGAGCATCAACACAGCCCGCATCAGATCGTTATCATGAATGGATTTGGCGTGCAAATCAATGGTTTGACGAGATGCACCGCGCCATTCGAAGCCGGCAGGCTGCGATCCTCGACGCGCCGCGGCAAGCTTGCCGGGCTTGCCGCGGCGCTTGTCACGATCGAGCTGCGATGCATCTCCGGGGCGATGACAATCAACGCGAGGATGTTCCGATGACGACATGGTTTGGACTGTTCGATCTGTTTCGCCGCCCGCCCGAGCCGATGCCGTGGCCCGCACCGGAGCCGGCGGAGCCCGAGGCCGAGCCGGCCCTGCGCGAACTCTCGGCCGCCGCCGGTCCGGTGCACGTGTTTTCCGGCTCGGCCCCGGCGCGGACGGCGTGACCGGCGCGGTGTTTGAAACGGCAGCCCGCTACTTGCCAATCCGTTCCTGCATCCGCTAGATCGCCTGGTCGCAGCTGCGGGTTGCATCATGGTGCGCTATTCCGACGACTTCGTGGTGCTTGCCGAGAGCGAAACCAGGCTTTGCGAGCCGCATGCCGCGATCATGACGGTTCTGAAGCGACGCGGCCTCGCCCTCAACGTCGTCAAGACACGCATGGTCGCGCCGGGACTGCAATTCAGTTTCCTGGGCCAGGGGCTTTCCGCCCGCGTGCTACCGGGGACCCGCCATGCCGTCCGCTGACCGCAACCGGTCCTGGTCCTGGCGCGTCGAGCCGACGGGCCCCGCGATCGGCAAGGCCCTGGAGGTGGGGTATGCGTTGCGCGCGGCAGTTCTGGAAGCCGCAGCCAAGGTTGGGCTCGATCGCATGCCCGAAGATCTGCACAGCAGCGGTTCGGAGGGGGGACATCGCCATGCCTATTGGTTGTCGGAGGACCGGGACCGCGACGGAGCGATCGATCATGTGACGCTGTTTGCCGAATCCGGCATCGACCCGGACTTTGCGCGGGCACTACAAGCCACGCATGGATTTTGTCTGGACACGCGGCACTTCGGGCTGCAGCAGGCGGAGGCAGGTTTCAGGCGCGAAGGCGGGTTGTTTGGCCCCGCGGCGGTCTGGATGGCGGCGACGCCGTTCGTGACCCGGCTGTGGCGCCTGACCAAGACCGGCAAGGTGCGCGCGGATTGCACACCGTCGGCGCAGCTGTGCCGTGAGATCGCAGACCTCGAAGATTTCGACCGGAGACGCCGGCTGCCCGAGCCGGCGGGGATCGGCTGGCTGCCGGCAATCGCGGTCGGAGGCGAGTTGAAGTCAGCCACGGATTTTCTACTCAAGACCGAGCATTCGCAGCCCCCGGGCGACGCGGTCGCTGGATTCCCGATCGTCACGTTTGCAGAGCCCGTCCGCGGCCCGATCGCGATCGGCTACGGCGCTCATTTCGGTCTCGGACTGCTTATTCCCCTTGATGCGGAGCCGTGAAACCGCGGTCAGCTCAATTTCTCTGCCACGAGCCGGATTCTGCCGGTGCACTTCTTGTTGGCGTCCAGAAGCTCCATGGACCAGCCCGCGTTCTGATCGAGGTTGCGGCACGCGGTGCCAATGAAGTCACCACACACCTTGGTCATCTCGACCCAGGCCGCGTTCTGGTCAGCGCTTTCGAACGCGTGATCGGGTCCCCCCGAATACGTACCCTGGCTCACACGGAGAAAATATTGCGGCACAGCGGAAACCAGTGGTTAAGCGTTCCGGACCTTGCGGCAGGCCCAGACGGCCCCGCGCGGGATAGCGCGGGCACTTCTGGTATTATGTATATCCTCCTATCCGGATTAGCGCACGCGTGGAAGGTGCCTTTCTGACGCGCGGCATGTTTCTTTAGTCGCAGATTTGCTGCCGGACGCGGTCGACTGGCGTGAGGCGAGAACTGGACGCGGCGACGCTCGTTTACCTGAGTGAGCAGCGAAGGCGGGAGAGCTTGGCGCGGGCGGCCTGGCTGCCACAACCACGACATCGACCAAGCCGGAAAGCGATCCGTGATCGTCACCTATCTCCTTCGCAAAGCTACGGTCCCGCAGCCGAGACAATCATCCAAAGGCATCCAACTACCGCGACGAAAAATTTTCAGATTTCCCTAACCCCGTAACTCGATCACGTGCATCATTTGCACTCTGCACGCTATGCTTCTTTTGAAACTTCTGCTAGAAGTCAACCCGGTGGACAATCAAAGGCCCTCTGGTTGGTGGACAAACAATGGCCCCCTGCAAGCGAATGTATATTCATGGACTCAAATGCTCGTTCGCAAAATGGCTTCCTGAAATCACTCAGTACGGATGATTTCGAGGTACTCCGACCGGATCTTCAAACCGCGATGCTTTCGCAAGGACAGGTACTGCAAAATCTTGGCGATCCGATCGATCAGGTGTACTTCCCGCACGACTGCGTCCTGTCACGCATCCTCGAGCTTGACGCGGGGCACAGCGTGGAGATCGCCATGATCGGGCGGGACAGTCTCCTCGGCGCCCTCGCCGCGGCAGGAATACCTGCGGCAAAGAGCGGCGCCGTCGTGGTCCTGCCCGGCGTCGCATCGGTCATCGACATGGGCCGCCTGCGCGCGGCGGCCGAGCGAAGCACGGGTTTGAACAAGATCCTGGTTCGACACGGACAGGCGGTTTTGGTCAGGGCCCAGCAGGCGGTGGGCTGCAAAAGCCTGCACCCGGTCGAGGCCCGGCTGGCGCGCTGGCTGCTGGAAGCAAGGGACCTGTGCGGCAAAAACCGCCTGATGCTGACGCAGGAAATGATGGGGCAGATCATTGGCGCCCGCCACAACAGCGTCGCGATCGTCGCGCATACGTTCGAGCAGCAAGGCTGCATCACGTTTGGTCGCGGTTACGTCGAGATCATCGATCCCGGCGGTCTCGCTGAGGCCGCCTGCACGTGCTACGCGACGATCAAAGCGCAGCATGAGAGCTTGCATCGGGATGTCGAACATTCTTTCGGGTGCCGCGAAACTGCCCATTGAATGGCCGATGGTTGGACGCCGTTGATCGGCGGGTCTGATCTGGCGCGTCCGAGCCCCGGCTTGGGCCAACGCGGTCTCTACCTAACGCCGCGAGGACGCTGCGCCGCGCTGGGACGACGATTGCCGTGCGGGCTAGGGAGGCATCGGCCAAGATACTTCGTACAGGAGACTTTTAGTACCGGAGACTTTTTAACCCGACGATCGATTGCGATGCGGCTCGGATTTGGCCGGTTGTGCACTGCTTGCCGGGTCTGAAGCCGGAAAACTACCTTCGAGCCCCATGTCTAGCGCATCGGACTGTTCTTTATCAGCCTTTGCTGCCTGCTTGGGATTGGCCGCGTGTTTGTCGGGCGGTGCAGGATTGAACTTCTCGGACATGAGGTTGCTCCGTCAAAGAGTACCTAACGCCGTCTGGCCGTCGGGGTTCCGTGCCGCAGCAGATCGGGATGCGTCAGTCACCTGTGCACGGCAAGCCTACGCCTTCGGCATCAAGCCGAGGCGTTTGGCGATGATCCTGTCAACCATCCGCTTCGGCAGCATGGCGGTGACCAGGTGCCGCACCGGATCCGGCGTGATCTGATAGCGCACCTTTGGGTGGGCCGATGTCAGGGCGCCCGCGATGACTTCGGCAATCCTCGCAGCCGGCAATCCGATTTCACCGAGGTGCAGCATGACTTCGCGGACCCGCTGCAGCGCCGGGAAAAACGGCGAATTGCGGTAGGGTGAAATGTCGACCTCCTCGGCCTTGCTCCAGATCGGCGTCTTCACCGCGCCCGGCGCGACGATGATGACATCGATGCCGAACAGCATCATTTCCCGGCGCAGACTTTCCGAAAGCCCATCGACCGCATGTTTCGAGGCCGAATAGGCCGACATCAGCGGGTTGCCATTCCTGCCGGCCACCGAACTGACCATCACGATCCGGCCGCGCGGACCTTTTGCCAGCGGATCGGCGCCGAGCAGCGGGCCGAAAGCCTGGGTGGCGATAACAGGCCCGATGACGTTGACCTCCATCTGGCGGCGGAACTGGTCGGCGGAAAGCTCCAGCACCGGTCCTGCGACCGCGATGCCGGCATTGTTGACGAGGCCGAACAGCGTTTCCCCATCGAGTGAGGCGCGCACCTCGCGAGCGGCCGAGAGCACCGCGGCCTCATCGGTGACGTCGAACAAGAGCGGGACAAAATTCGCGCCGAATTCGCGTCCGAGGCGGTCGGCATCGGCCGCTTTGCGGACGCTGCCGAACACGCGGTATCCGCGCGAAAGCAACAGCTTCGCGGTAGCCCAGCCGATGCCGGTGGATGCCCCGGTAATGACAACAGATTGCATGGTTTCAGTTCTTGGTCTTGTCGACCAGCGCGCCTTTCTTGATCCACGGCATCATGTCGCGCAGCTTGACGCCGATTTCCTCGATCGGGTGCTGCGCGAGCTTGGCGCGGGTCGCCTTGAACGAGGTCTGGTTGACCTTGTTCTCCAGCATCCAGTCGCGCGCAAAGCGGCCGGACTGGATGTCGGCCAATACCCGCTTCATCTCCGCTTTGGTCTCCGCGGTGACGATGCGCGGGCCGGTGACGTATTCGCCGTATTCGGCGGTGTTGGAGATCGAGTAGTTCATGTTGGCGATGCCGCCTTCATAGATCAGATCGACGATCAGCTTGACCTCGTGCAGGCATTCGAAATAGGCCATCTCGGGCGCGTAGCCGGCTTCGACCAGGGTCTCGAAGCCGCCCTTGATCAGTTCGACCAGGCCGCCGCACAACACCACCTGCTCGCCGAACAGATCGGTCTCGCATTCCTCGCGGAACGAGGTTTCGATGATGCCGGCGCGGCCGCCGCCGATCGCGGAAGCGTAGCTCAGGCCGAGGTCATGGGCATTGCCCGACACATCCTTGGCGATCGCGATCAGACAGGGCACGCCGCCGCCGCGCTGGTATTCCGAGCGCACGGTATGGCCGGGGCCTTTCGGGGCGATCATCAGCACGTCGAGATCGGCGCGCGGCTCCAAGAGATTGAAATGCACGTTGAGGCCGTGGGCGAACAGCAGCGCCGCGCCGTTCTTCATATTGGCATGCAGATGATCCCTGTAGATGTCGCCCTGCAATTCATCGGGGGTCAGCATCATCATGACGTCGGCCCATCTGGCGGCCTCGGCGACCTCCAGGACCTTGAAGCCCGCGGCCTCGGCCTTCTTGGCGGAGTGAGAGCCCTTGCGCAGCGCGATGGCGACGTCCTTGACGCCGGAATCCTTCAGATTCAGCGCATGGGCATGACCCTGGCTGCCATAGCCGACGATGCAGACCTTCTTGCCCTTGATCAGGTTCAGGTCGGCATCGCGATCGTAATAAACTCGCATGGAGGTTTCCTCTTGGTGGGGCCGGAATCGGCCGATTAAATCAGGCTTCAGGTGGGTATGACCGCCGGGCGCCAGCGAATTTGCTGCGCTGTCTACGCCGTGGTCGCGATCCCCAAAAGCGCCGCGAGCCGGCCCCGGATGTCGGCCATCACCTCGTTCGGCACAACGCCGACGACATTGCAACCGCGGGCTCGACGGTCAAGCGATTTGACTTGATCAACCAAGACCGCCCCGC
>NZ_JBEKXH010000418.1:0-5694 GCF_049512235.1 Bradyrhizobium sp. | reverse complement strand
CGGGATCAGCTCAGCACCCCCGCATGCACCCACCACCCGGGGTGATCGAACTGGACCAGTTCGGCCGCGCGCTGCGCCTCGGCGGTGTTCTCGTAGATCGCAAAACATGTCGCGCCCGACCCCGACATCCGCGCCAGCCAGGCGCCGTTGCTAGCGTTGAGCGCCGCAATCACCTTGGCGATCACCGGCGCGATACGGATGGCCGGCGCTTCGAGATCATTGCAACCGGCGGCCAGCGCTTCAACCCAGTCCTCGACCGATGCGCCCCGCTCCGGCCAGGCGGGGGCCCGAAGCACGTCGCTGGCGCCTACCTTGAGTTCGCCACGGCGCAAACCGAGCGCGGCAAACACCTGCGCAGTCGCCACGGCAACACCGGGATTGACCATCACGCATGGCAGTTTCGGCAAGGCCAGCGGCTGCAATGTATCCCCGACGCCGGTCATGATGCAGGCGCGCGAATTCAGACAAACCGGCACGTCGGCGCCGGTTCGTCGCGCAACCTCGATCACCCTGATATCGTCGATGGCCAGAGTGTTGGCCCGCGCCAGCAGCCGCAGCGCCGCTGCGGCATCGGCCGAACCGCCGCCGATGCCGGCGGCGACCGGCAGCACCTTGTCGAGGGCGAAATTGCCCTGTTGCAGACCCGGCACGCATTCCCCGAGCAGCTGCGCAGCCTTGAGCACAAGGTTGTCTTTGGTCTCGCCGCAGGCCTGCGCCTGCGGCCCGGTGGTGACAAGATGCAGTTCGGGTCCGGGCAAAAGGCTCAGGCGGTCGGCGCAATCGGCGAACGCCACCACGCTTTCGAGCTCGTGGTAGCCGTCGGTACGGCGTCCCATCACCCGCAGGCTCAGATTGACCTTGGCGCGGGCATCCTCGATCAGCGCCGGCATCGGCGATCAGCCCCAAGCCTTGTCAATCCAAGCCTTGTCAATCCAGGCCTTATCAATCCAAGCCTTGTCAATCAAGCCCGCCGATCAGCCGCCCTTGCCGTCTTCTTTTTTCTTGTCCGCGGAGGCCGCCGAGGAGGTGTCATCCGGCAGTCCGTTCTCGATCTTGGCCTCGATCTTTGGCAAATCTTCCGGCTCGGGCTTCAGATCGCGGGCATGGGCCCACTGGAATTGGGCTTCCAGGGTGCGGCCGATGCGCCAATAGGCGTCGCCGAGATGGTCATTGATGGTCGGGTCTTCGGGCTTGAGGTCGATCGCGCGCTCCAGATTCTTCACCGCGTCATCATAATTGCCGATGCGGAAATAGGCCCAGCCGAGCGAGTCGACGATATAGCCGTCGTCCGGGCGCTGATCGACGGCCCGCTTGATCATCTTCATGCCCTCGTCGAGATTGATCCCCTGATCGATCCACGAATAGCCGAGATAGTTCAGGACATGCGGCTGCTCGGGCTGCAGATCAAGCGCCTTGCGCATATCGGCTTCGGCCTTGTTCCACTCCTTGGCACGCTCCTCGCAGATGCCGCGATAATAGTAATAGACCCACATCGACTTTTCGTTCGGGTCCGGCAGGGCATCGATGCCTTTCGAGTAGGTCTGCACGCAGTCGGAGAACTTCTTGCGGCCCCGCTCGATATTGCCGAGCGCCATGATGGCCTCGACATCCTTGCTATCCTCCGCCGTGACGCTCTTCAGTATCTTGATCGCCTCATCGCTGCGGTCGGCGGCATCGAGATCGGTCGCGAGCTGAATTTGCGCGTTGCGCTTCAGCACCGAATTGGCCGGCACGCGCTCGTAAACCTTGATCGCCATCGTCGGTTTCTTGACCGACTCATAGAGGTCGGCCAGCGACAGCAAAGCCAGGGGATGATTGGGTTCGAGGTAAAGCGCGAGCTGCAGATAGACCAGTGCGAGATCCTCGCCGCCCTTGCGCGTCAGCATGGCGCCGATGCCATAAAGCGCCTCGGCGGCGCCTGCTTGCGGCGAATCGACCAGCGGCGGCAGCTTCTTGCCGGCCTTGGTTTCGCGCAGTTCCTCCAGCACCAGCGGATGCCGCGGCAGCTTTTTGTCGAAGGCCTCGTAGACCGCCGCGGCCGCCGCCGCATCCTTGTTGCGTGACAGCCAGCGTGCGTAGTCGTCGGCGACCCGCAGCATCGTATCGTCGAGCTTGTAGGCCCGCTCGAGACGCTGACCGGCGTCCTTTTCCTTGCCGGCGAGTTCCAGAATCATGCCGGAGTGCAGGTCCTTGAACAGCGGATACCATTCCGGACCGGCCAGCTTGTCGATGCTGGCGACCGCCGTTTTGGCGTCGCCGGCGCCGTAACTGGCCCAGCCCGACAACAGGGTCGCCACCAGGTCGGTGATCGGTCCGCGGATCGATTGATTGATGTTGAGCTGCGCGGCGGCATATTTCTTCATTTTCAGATCGCGCACGCCGAGCACCAGCCGGGCGACGCGATTGGATTTGTCCAGCGTCAAGATGCGGTCGGCGAGCTTGACGGCCTCGTCGATGTCGCCGTCGGAGAGCGAGGAAAAGAACGCGCGGTCCAGCAATTCATTGTTCTTCGGATCGGTCCGCAGCGCCGAGCGATAGAAGGTCGCCGCCGAAGCGGCGTCGCGCTCCACGGTGGCATGGCGCGCGGCCAGATAGCTGCCCGACGTCGTCAGCGATTTCAGATCGTGGAAGGTTGGAAACTGCGCCGAATTGTCGGTGGGATGGTCCGGCGTCTGAGCCGACAGCGAGCCCGGCACTGCGAGCGCGGTGAAGGCGAATGCGGCGATCGTCCAGCGATTTAAACGTATGGAAAACATCGGTTCGCCTAGCTCCAGGATTTGACGGCGGGATCTCAGAGGGATCAGTCTCGAATGCGAACCCGACCGGCTGCATCAGGACGGCCGACAATGCCGCGTTTGGGGTTCAACCGCAAGGATAGGGCGCGGCAAATCGACTGGCGGGACGGTCCTATCGCCGCCAGGGGCCTGATAACGCTTTCAGTGTGGCCGTATCGTGGCCGAGCATCGCTGTCGCCCGGGCAGCGCCCACGCAATCGTGGTCACATCGCCTCATAATTCGGTCCGCCGCCGCCCTCCGGCGGAACCCAGGTAATGTTACCGTTGGGGTCCTTGGCGTCGCAGGTTTTGCAATGGACGCAATTCTGGGCGTTGATGACAAAGCGCGGCCCCGTGCTCTCCTCGACCCATTCATAGACCCCGGCCGGGCAATAGCGGTTGGAGGGGCCGGCATAGACATCGTGCTCGGATGTCTTCTGCAGGTTCAGGTCGGCGACTTTCAGATGAACCGGCTGGTCCTCTTCGTGGTTGGTGTTGGAGAGGAACACCGACGACAGCCGGTCGAAAGTGAGCTTGCCGTCCGGCTTTGGCGCCGCGATCGGCGCATGCGCCTTGGCGGGATCGAGCGTGTTGCGGTCCGGCTTGGCGTGCGACTGGGTTCCGAACAGCGAAAAACCGAACGTGTTGCACCACATGTCGATGGCGCCGAGTGGAGCTCCAACCAGGGTGCCGAACTTCGACCACAGCGGCTTGACGTTGCGGACCGGGTACAAATCCCTGCCGACCGGCGAGGTGCGCCAGGCCAGTTCGTATTCGACCGGTTCGTCATTGGCACGGCCCGCGCCAAGCGCGGCGTGGAGGTGCTCGGCCGCGAGCATGCCGCTGCCAACCGCGTTATGGACGCCCTTGATGCGCGGCACATTGACCAAACCCGCCGCGCAGCCGATCAGCGCGCCGCCGGCGAAGGACAGCCGCGGCACCGACTGAAAGCCGCCCTCGGTGATGGCGCGCGCGCCGTAGGAAAGCCGCCTGCCGCCCTCGAACAGGGTGCGAATAGCGGGATGGGTCTTGAAGCGCTGGAATTCGTCGAACGGCGACAGATAGGGGTCGTGGTAATTGAGATGCACGACGAAACCGATCGACACCAGGTTGTCGTCGTAATGATAGAGGAACGAGCCGCCGCCGGTCGAATTGGTCAAGGGCCAGCCGAACGAATGCTGCATCAGGCCTTTTTGGTGCTTGGCCGGATCGATCTGCCACACCTCCTTGAGGCCGATGCCGAATTTCGGCGGTTCGCTGTTGGCGTCGAGCGAGAATTTGGCAATCAGTTGCTTGGTCAGGCTGCCGCGCGCGCCTTCGGCAAACAGGGTGTATTTGCCGTTGAGTTCCATGCCGCGGGTATAGGACGATTTGTGCGAGCCGTCCTTGGCGACGCCCATGTCGCCGGTGGCGATGCCGCGCACCGCGCCCTTGTCGTCGTAAAGCACTTCGACCGCGGCAAAGCCTGGATAGATTTCGACGCCAAGCGCCTCGGCCTTGCGCGCCAGCCAGCGGCAGACATTGCCGAGCGAGCCGATATAGCAATGATGATTGTTCATCAGCGGCGGCATCGCGAATGCCGGCAGCGGGATCGCGAGGCCCGCGGTCATCCAGTAGAACTTGTCGGTTTTCACCTCCGTCTTCAACGGGCAGTCGGCATCCTCGCGCCAATCCGGAATGAGCTGGCCGAGCGGGCCGGGATCGATCACCGCGCCGGACAGAATGTGGGCGCCGACCTCGGAGCCTTTCTCCACCACGACGACGGTCAATTCGGCGTTGAGCTGCTTCAGCCGGATCGCGGCGGCGAGGCCCGACGGCCCGGCGCCGACAATCACGATGTCGAATTCCATGGATTCGCGCGGCGGCAATGCTTCGTTGCTCATGATCTGCACTCAGCCCGGTTGAGAAAGCCTCTGTTTTGCAACTCGTTTGTTTCCACTTTTTTCGACCGAGAACAACCATGGAAATTCCCGTTCAAGCATTTCGCTGCAACGCGATCCGCTCTAGAATGGGGGATGCCCCTGAGATCCCGCCATGACGCCTGAGACCGCCCCCACCGTTCGGCAATTGCTGGACTTTTATCTGGAGGCCGGGGTCGACTGCGCGCTGACGGAAGTGCCGGTCAACCGGTTGTCCGACCCCGACAGGCCCTTGGCCATGGCAGCAGCGCCGGCCAGCCCGGTCGGGGCAACTGCGCCCGCGATTGCCGCCGTCCGCGCCGAGGCCGCGGCCACGCCCGAGGCGGCGCTGCAGTCGGCGCGGGAAGCGGCGCGGACGGCGCCGACACTCGAAGCGCTGCGCGCGCTGTTGGAACAATTCGACGGTTGCGCGCTGAAATCGACCGCGACGCGCCTGGTGTTCGCCGACGGCAACCCGCAGGCGCGCATCATGTTCGTCGGCGAGGCTCCCGGACGGGAGGAAGATCTCGAGGGCCTGCCGTTCGTCGGCCGTTCCGGCAAGTTGCTGGACCGGATGATGGCCACGATCGGGCTCGACCGCACCAGCGTCTACATCGCCAATGTCATTCCATGGCGGCCGCCCGGCAACCGCACGCCGACGCCGCAGGAGACCCAAATCTGCCTGCCGTTCATCCAGCGCCAGATCGAACTGGTCAATCCCGATATATTGGTCACGCTGGGCAATCCCTCCACCCAGACCTTGCTGTCGACCCGCGAGGGCATCATGCGAACCCGAGGGCGTTGGTTCGACTACGACACCGGCACGCGGCTGATCCGCGCCATCGCCACCTTCCATCCGGCCTATCTCCTGCGCTCGCCTTCCTACAAGCGGCTGGCCTGGCAGGATTTGCGCGCGATCGCCAAAGCGATGGAGGCGGCAACGGTTTTTTCAGCCTGAGTTGCCCAACCGGCGCTGACCTTCTCCCCTCCCCCCGCGAAGCGGTGGGGAGGGGTCGGGGGTG
>NZ_JBEKXH010000417.1:0-5695 GCF_049512235.1 Bradyrhizobium sp. | reverse complement strand
ATGGTCGACCGCGTCAAGTCGCTGCTGCCGCAACTGCGCGCATCGGTCTCGCCCGCGATCGACATCAATCTCGCGGTCGACCGCTCGATCACGATCCGGACCTCGCTGCACGACGTCGAGATCACGCTCGTGATTGCCGTCGTGCTGGTGATCCTCGTGGTGTTCGCGTTCCTGCGCAGCGCCCGGGCGACGCTGGTGCCGGTGGTCGCGGTGTCGGTGTCCCTGGTCGCGACCTTTGCGGTGATGTATCTGCTCGGATACAGCCTCAACATCTTCTCGCTGATGGCGCTCACGGTCGCGACCGGCTTCGTGGTCGACGACGCCATCGTCGTGCTGGAAAACATTTCCCGCCACCTCGATGCCGGCAAGCCGCCGCTGGAGGCGGCGCTGCTGGGGGCCTGGGAGGTCGGCTTCACGGTGCTGTCGATGAGCGTGTCGCTGATCGCGGTGTTTATCCCGATCCTTCTGATGGGCGGCCTGGTCGGAAAGCTGTTCCGCGAATTCACCGTGACGATCACCATTGCCATCGTGATCTCGCTCCTGGTTTCGCTGACGACGACGCCGATGATGTGCGCCGCGCTGCTGCGCGGAGAGCGTGGCCGGCCGCACGGACGGATTTATCGTGTCAGCGAACGCGCGTTCGAGGCGCTGCTGAACGGCTACCGGCGCACGCTCACCGTCGCGCTGCGCCATCCGCGCTCGGTGATGCTGGTTCTGGCCGCGGTCCTCGGCCTGAATTTCCATCTCTACGCGGTCGTTCCGAAGGGCTTCGTCCCGCAACAGGACACCGGGCTTCTGGTCGGGTCGATCCAGGCCGATCAAAGCATCTCGTTTCAACTGATGCAGCAGAAGCTTACCCAGCTCGTCGACATCGTCAGGGTCGATCCGGCAGTCGAGACCGCCGTCGGCTTCACCGGCGGCGGTGTCGGCCCGGGCGGAGGCTCGACCAACACCGGCACTGTGTTCGTCTCCTTAAAGCCGCTTCGCGACCGCAAGGATTCCGTTGATCAGGTGATCGGCCGGTTACGAAGCGAACTCGCCGCTGTGCCAGGCGCCACACTGTTTCTGCAGGCGGTGGGCGATCTCGGTCCCGGCGGACGCTCGGGCAACGCGCAATATCAGTACACGCTGCAGGGATCGACGTTCGAGGAGCTGGATCAATGGACGCCGAAGATCGTTGCCGCGCTGCAGACCGTGGCGACCCTTGCCGACGTCAGCAGCGACCAGCAGGACAAGGGCCTGCAGGCCAATGTCATCATCGACCGCGATGCCGCCTCGCGCCTCGGGCTCACGATCGGCCAGATCGACAACACGCTCTACGATGCCTTCGGTCAGCGGCAGGTCTCGACCATCTACGTGGCCCGCAACCAGTACCACGTGATCATGGAGGTGGCGCCCCGGTTCTGGCAGAACCCACAGACGCTCAGGGATGTCTATGTCAGCACCTCGGGCGGAACGGCGAGCGGTTCGCAGACGACCAATGCCGTGGCCGGAACTGTCGTGTCATCGACGCAAGGCCTGTCGGTCAATTCGGTCGCGGCCAGCACCGTCCGCAATCTCGCGACCAACGCGATCGGCGCCACCGGCAAAAGCGTATCGTCGACCGGGACGGCGGTCAGTACCAGCCAGGAGACGATGATTCCGCTGTCGAGCGTCGCCCGGTTCGGACAGCGCCGGACCTTGCTCGTCGTCAACCATCAGGGCGGGCTGGCCGCGAACACCATCTCGTTCAATCTCCCGCCCGGCGTCTCGCTGAGCGAGGCGGTTGCGACGATCGAGGCGACCATGAACCAGATCGGGGTTCCCTCGGCGATCCATGGCTCGTTCCAGGGCGCCGCCAAGATCTTTCAGGAATCGCTCAGCAGCGAGCCGTTTCTCGTCCTCGCGGCGTTCGCGACGATCTACATCTCACTCGGGATGCTCTATGAGAGCTTCGTCCATCCACTGACGATCCTGTCCACGCTGCCTTCGGCCGGCGTCGGTGCTATACTGGCGCTGATGCTGTTTCACACCCAGTTCGACATCATTGCGATGATCGGGGTGATCCTGCTGATCGGCATCGTCAAGAAGAACGCCATCATGATGATCGATTTCGCGGTCGACGCCGAGCGCGTGCGCGGTCTGTCACCGGCCGATGCGATCTCTGAGGCCTGCCTGCTGCGCTTTCGGCCGATCATGATGACCACCATGGCGTCCCTGCTTGGCGCCGTGCCGCTGGTCATCGCAATGGGCGAAGGCAGCGAGTTCCGCCAGCCACTCGGCATCACGATCATAGGAGGTCTCTTCCTGAGCCAGATCCTGACCCTCTACACCACACCCGTCGTCTATCTGTATCTCGATCGTTTCCGGCATTGGAGCAGGCGGCGGCTGCGGGGCAGCTGATCGCCAACATCCGACGGCTCAAGATCAAACCGCATTTCGCGTGATGACGTCGCGATAGAACGAGGCGCTGAGCTTCGGGATCCTGCGCTGGGTGTCAAAATCCACGTGATAAACGCCGAAGCGCTGTTCGAATCCCCAAATCCACTCGAAATTATCCATCAGGCTCCACAGGAAATAGCCGCGAACCGGCACGCCCTCGGCGGTGGCGCGCTGCAATTGCGTCAAATAGTTGCGCAGATACATGATGCGGTCGGTGTCATAGACGTTGCCGTCGGCCGCCACCTTGTCGGTCGAGGAGGTGCCGTTCTCGCTGATGTAGATCGTATCGATGTTCCAGATCTTTGCCGCCAGTCGCGGCACCCAATAGAGGGCCTCCGGGCCGACCCTGAGCCACTCGGATGCCATGTGCGGAAACGAGGCGGGGAACGGCAGCACGTTGAAACCCGGCGTGCGGTCGGATGCGACCACGTAATATTGCGGCGTGTAGATGTTCAGGCCGACGAAATCGTTCGGGGAGGCAATGATCCTGAGCTCGTCGGCGGTATATTTGGGGGCGTCCGCACCGGTATAGGCGAGAAAGCCGTCGGTGTATCTGCCCTCCAGGATTACGTTGAGGAAGCCGGCGTTGAACTCGCGCGTCGCGATCTCCGCCGCGCGAATGTTGTCCGGCGTTTCGATCGCGGGCACGCAGCCCGCGATGTTCTCCGCGACCCCGACCCTGGTCCCCGCACGCCCCCTGGCGCGGATCGCCTGCACCGCAAGGCCATGCGCCAGCGCCACGTGGTGATGGATCTGGTTCAGTTCGGCCTGCGGCAGTTTGAGGCCGGGGGCATCAATACCCCAGCCATAACCGAAGTTGACGAACCTGCCGGCTTCGTTGATGGTGAAGATGTTCCTGACGCGATCGCTTAAGCGCTCCGCCACATAGCCCGCATAGTCCGCGAACGCCTTCGACGTCTCGCTGGAGCGCCATCCGCCCAGCCTGTCCTGGAGCGGCTGCGGCAGATCCCAATGATACAGCGTCGCGAACGGTTCGATGCCGTTCCCGAGAAGTTCGTCCAGCAGGCGATCGTAGAAGTCGAGGCCCTTGGGATTGGGCTTGCCGGTGCCTTCGGGAAATACCCGCGGCCACGCGATCGAGAAGCGATAGGCCTTGACCCCAAGCTCCCGGATCAGGCCAACGTCTTGCTTGTAGCGATGATAGTGGTCATTGGCGCGGTCCGCGTTCGAGTGATCGGCGATCGTGCCCGGCGTGTGGGCGAAAATATCCCAGATCGAGCGGCCTCGGCCGTCTTCATCGACCGCGCCTTCGATCTGATAGGCCGACGTGGCCGTGCCCCAGAGAAAGCCAGTCGGGAAACCATAGGGGGCGTGTCGGTCGGGCGCCGGTTTGGCTTCATTGTCCGCCGGCATTGCAGGCGTCGCCGCCATGCCGAGGGTGGAAAAGCCCGCAAGCTTGGCAAAATGCCGACGCGAGAACCTACCGAACATCGAGTTCTCCCGTCAGAGTTGGTTCTATCGGCATACTTCATTCCGAACGGTCATGATGATCAGGAGGGATCGATCTGATAGGCGGAAACCCTGTCGATCTGGAATTCGACCGTAACCGGGGATTCGGCGTCGACGAATCCGACGCCCCCGAAATATTTCGCGCCCATCGCCAGGTTCACGATCATGTACATCGGATCGTGAAAGCCGACCGGCACCTTGATATCCGACACCGGCTTGCGGTCGATGAAATAGATCAGGCGATCGGCCGTCCATAGCGTGCCGTAGTCGTGGAATTCGTTCGATGCGCCCGGCAATGAGAAGTCAAACCCGCAGGATTCCACCATGCCATTGGCCGGAAGCCGCCAATGCGTCGTCATGACGAGGTCGTCGGGGCGCTGCCCGCGTCCTTCCAGCACGTCGATTTCCGGAGGCCAGCCGCCATCATCCGCGAGCATCCAGAAGGCCGGCCATACCCCGGTCCCAACCGGGAGCTTCGCGCGAATTTCGAAATATCCATATTTTTGTGAAAACGAGCCCTGGGTTGTGAGGATGCCCGAGACGTATTCATTATTGAAAAGCACCGGTTTCAGCGCAGCGGGCGTACGCGTTGCAACGATCGAGAGCACGCCGTCCCGGACTTTGAACGGGTCGAGCCCGAGCGGTGTAGTCGACCGGCCGCCATAATGCGGATCGACGTAGATCTGCTGTTCGCCGTTATAGCTGTCTTTCCGTTTGAGGTCGGAGCCATCTCCACCCCAATAACGCGCTTGCGGCCAGGCGGCGCCGCCGGCGTAATGCGGCACCCACCTGCCTTTCAACAATGGGTGTTCGTCGAAGTCATCATGGAAGGTCCGGTGCAGGGACAGCGTCGCAAGGGATCTTGGACCTGAGGTGTCGATGCGGCGGCATAGTTCGCCGGGGGGATCGGTCGTGACCTGCAGAATAAGCTGCGTCGGCGCGACCTTGAGGGCGTCCTGTGCCAATGCCGGCTCAAGGCTTGCGAGAAAACCGACCAGGGCCAGGATTTTCGCCATCAATTTTTGAGGTCCCAGATCACAGGCTACAATGTCAGAGTAGCACCCGGCAAGCCCGCAAGCCACGCGGATATCGCAGAGGCGACCATTGGAACTTGTGTCGTCGGCCACGCGGCCCTTTGAGCCAAATCAACGCAATCGCCCGAAGGCAACGCATGCTGGTATCCATAATAATGGAGCAGATCGGTGCAGGACTACAGCCTCTATATCATTGCGCGTTCCGGCCGTCTCGTCCGCGAAATCGAAGTCGATTGTGCTGACGATGACGTTGCCATCGATCTGGCCCTGCAATGGGCCGATGATCATGATGTCGAGCTTTGGCAATTGGATCGCATGGTGGCGCGGTTCAGCAGCCACGCAGATGGCGAGCAATCGCAGGCATCATTTGACGTCATTGTACCCCGATAAGCGGCTGTGTCGTTTCTGCCGTCATACCAGCAGCGGCATGGCCGTTTAGCTACGGCGGCGTTGCCTGCGTTTCCCGATTGGCGCGCTCTCTTTCGATCAGCAGTTGCGCCACAACCCCGGCCGCGATGATGCCGGGTTCCTTGCCTTTGATGTCAGGCAGTCCAATCGGGCAGATCAATCGCGCGATTTGCGGCGCACCGATGCCCAGTTTCGCAGCCTGACTTGCGAATCGCGCACGTTTGGTGGCGGAGCCGATCAGGCCGACGAAACCCAGGTCCGGGCGGCGCAGCGCGGCGGCCGCAATCGAATAGTCCAGCGGATGCGAATGGGTCATGATCAGGATGAAGGCGCCGGCGGGCGCGGCTTCAACCTCCCGCTCG
>NZ_JBEKXH010000416.1:0-5697 GCF_049512235.1 Bradyrhizobium sp. | reverse complement strand
CCAAATAAGAAGCGTTTTAGGGTCCGGCGAATTATCGGCAGCGGCGATCTTTGGGTGACTGAATTCGTACTCAGCTATGACGGCAAACCATCCTATGCAGTGAGCATCATGGAATTCCGCGAAGGACTGGTGGTCAACGAAACACAATATTTCGCCGATCCATTTGACCCTGCACCCTCGCGCGCGCATCTTGTTGAGCGAGCGAGCGTTTCCTGACGGCTGCGACATTTGGGTAGGCACTCAGACGCCCGTGGTGGCTCAGAAGCACGCGGTTAGGATCACGGGACTTCCGGTCGACCAGGTGGCGCCGAGGGTAGCATGGCCGAGGCGATCGATCTCAGTCTTCGTCAATATCCTCCGAAGACATCGTCGTGCTGACCCGATATTTGAGGAAAGTTCCGGCGCAACGATCCGAGTTCGCCGCCCGTGTTGTCCCCCGATCCGGCCTCCTTGAACGGCGCCACGGGGTGGTCGCCCGGAGCGGACCGCGAGGAGAATACCGGCTTCCAGGTATTGGCTTCGGCTTGCGCGAGTTGCCACGGTTGGAGGTAGTATCACACTGTAATCGTCCCGGAAAGCAGGGCTTTCCAGGCGATCGCCAATGTGAGAGCCGCTAGCGATCGCTAACAGCGACCAACAACACATAACGAGCAATTTTTCCGCCTCCGTGCAAACGTTCGCGACAACAGGCGGATATCGCCGAGTCGGTTTGGGAAGGCCTGCTTTTGAACGAGCTGCAACAGGCCGTTAACTACGCAATCCGGGGATTTACCGATGCGCGCGACAGTAACCACCGAAGCAATCCACCCCGATCTCCGCCGCTTCTCGAAAAAATTCTCAGGCAAATGGGTGCGCCGGCTGCCAATGCCGGCCTGCTCGGGCAAATACCTGCATCCGGTCGCTCACGGGAGCCGGGACGGGGAGGGTCGATGGGAGCACATCGGCGGAGCTCGGGATCTGACGCCGCGCCGCGTGTCGGAAGAGGCACCGCGCAAGGCCCGGTCTGAGCTCGCGCACGAGGCAAGGATCACGAGCCTAGGTGTATTGACGGCCTCGATTGCGCACGAAGTCAACCAGCCACTTGCCGCCATCATCTGCAACGGCGAAACCAGCTTGCGCTGCCTCGCCCGACCCGACCTCGATGTCGAACAGGTCCGGGAACTTACAAAGCGCGTGGTGGCCGATGCGCGGCGAGCGTGCGAAATCATCAACCGAATCCGCGCCATGGCCACCCGGCGAGCACGGCAGCCAACACCGCAATCGCTCGCCGATATTGTCGAGGAGTCGATGCTGTTCCTTCGCCACGAATTCCAATCGAAAGACATCTCCATTTCTCTCGACCTGGCACCCGGGCTTCCCCGGGTCGTCGGTGACCGCACCCGGCTTCAGCAGGTGATCGTGAACCTGGCCATCAACGCGGTCCAGGCAATGGCGCGGTCCGGGGGCCGAAAGATTCTTGTTCGGGCCATTCTGTCGGACCTTGAAACGGTGTGCTTCATGATCGAGGACAGCGGGACGGGAATTGATCCAACGCATCTCCCTCGTCTCTTTGACGGCTTTTTTACCACCAAGGAAACCGGCATGGGCATCGGCCTGGCGATCTCCCGGTCGATTATCGAGTCGCATGACGGACACATCCGAGCGGACAATAATTCCTCCCTCGGCGGCGCCCGGTTCAGCTTTGACTTGCCTGCAAATGGCGCCGGCTGATTCGACGTAAGCCACAATCAGCCGCACTGAAACTATTGGTAGCCGTCACCGTATGGGTCGTCGGCTGAAAGTTCTTTTGTCCGAGCCGTTGGAGCGAGCTTCCACTCGTCCGCAATCGCCTCGTCGATCTGGTGAATCACGTTTTCGACCTCGATCAATGTCGTTCGAGATTGCGGTGTATTGCGCGGATCATAGGGCTCCGCAAGGACCTTTGCTAGATCGCGCCGGGCCTTCACCATCTGCTCACGGGCTGTCTGCAAAACTTTAACGTGTTCGGTCATGGTTATCCTCGGAAGGAGTTAAAGCAAAGCGAGGAAGCGATGTTCCTGGCCTCGGTCGCGCAATGCGACGCCTGTAACCTCGTGCACCTCATCTATCGCCCGAGAGGCTGCTAAGGCGAATCGAACAAAGAGGCACGAGCTTGGATCCGATAAGCCCCGCGCCACCAATCACCTCGATTTTCATGTGGACTTCCTGAGTTCGGTCCAGCGACGTGCCCGACATTTGATTATCCGTTCGGCTGGCGCCGAACGGACATGGCGTCATTGCATGAACCAGCCGTGGCTCACGACCAGCGACTGCCCTGTCAGCGCGTTCGATTCGAAGGCGGCGAAGAATAGCGCGGCCTCGGCGACATCCTCGACTGTCGTGAACTCGCCGTCGACGGTGTCCTTGAGCATGATGTTCTTGACCACCTCCGCTTCGGAGATGCCCAGCTCTTTCGCTTGCTCGGGAATTTGCTTGTCGACCAGCGGCGTGCGCACGAAGCCCGGGCAGATGACGTTGGCGCGCACGCGGTGCTTGGCGCCTTCCTTGGCGACGACTTCGGCGAGCCCGATGAGGCCGTGCTTGGCCGTCACGTAAGGCCCCTTGAGCAGCGAGGCTTCCTTGGATGGACCGAGCCCATGTAGATGATGCTGCCGCCGGTTCCTTGCTGATACATCCGCTGCAGCGCGGCACGCGTGGTGAGGAAGGCACCATCGAGATGGATCGCCAGCATCTGCTTCCACTTCGCAAATTCGAACTGGTCGAGCGGCGCCACGATCTGGATGCCGGCGTTGCTAACCAGGATGTCGAGGCGGCCGAAGGTCTCGACCGTCTTGGCCATGCCGGCCTCGACCTGCTGCTCTGAGGTCACGTCCATCGCGACGCCGATGGCGCGCCGCTCCGCCCCGCCGAGCTCGGCCGCCGCGGAGTCCGCGCCGGCTTGGTTCAAATCCGCAATGGCCACCTTGGCGCCTTCGCGCAGAAAGGTGCGGGCGATCTCCTTGCCGATGCCACTGGCAGCGCCAGTGACCAGGGCGACGCGGTTGCTGAGGCGCATAGCGGTTCTCCTGTCAGCGCAAATAGTCGTGGACGACCTTGCCGAGGCCGAGGGTGAGATCGGCGATGATATGGACGCCCGACAGAATCTCCAGCACGGGCAGTTCGCCCACCGGCGCCAGCGCGTGAGAGTGCAGTTCAAGTGCCACCGGCCCGCTCCATGCGCCTTTAACCGTGATGTCCTCGAGGTAGTATTCGACCAGCTCGCAGATGCGCGGCGTGCCATCGACATGGGGAATGATCTTGAGCAGGAAGTTCGGCGCGGCCAGCGACGCCTTCACCGCTAGCGGGTCCACTGCCTTGTGCTTGTAGCCCATCGATCCCGTGGCAACACGCTTCTTGCCGTAGTCGAGCGTGCCGACAAGAGTGTCGATCTCGACGTGGAGCGTAGGATCGGCGAGCTTCTTTGGGAAGCCCCACAGCTCGCGGCCGCCGGCGATCGGCGGATCGTCATTCAGAAACATGGAGTGCGAATAGCCGCCCTTGCGATCGCGGAACGTGACCGGGATGACTTGCCCGGTCTCGGTGTAGTCGCCGAAGCCGGTCGAGTCCGGCATCCGGATGAACTCGTATTTGACGATGCCGCCGTCGGGCACCAGCGGCTCCGGCACCAGCGCGCGCAGCTTCTCCGGGTCGGTACGATAGGTGATAATGAGATACTCGCGATTGACGAAGCGATAGGGCCCCGGCGGATAGGCCGGACTCGTCAACGGCATCGCAAACGCTCGCTCACGGACGTCGCTTTCTCTCATGGCTCAAGCTCCTGATATCGGTTTGTCAAAAGGGTGACGCCTGTCGCGGCCAGCCGCTCAATTGCCGTCACCGGCAAAGTCGAAGATGGTCAACTCCTCGCCATTGCCGGCACGCTCGAGCACCTCCGGATGGCGCAGCGTGCGCATGGTGTCGTGGTAGCCCGTACGCCAATGCTCCGCCATGGACAGCCGGGAGAACTCATAATCTTTCGAGTCGCCTTCGTAGCCTCTCGGGCGATAGATGAGGTGCACCAGGTTATAGGCGTGGCGTTGCGCCACCGAGGCCAGGTACTTCGCCTCCTCGCTTTGCTTGAACTCGTCCGGCAGCTGATCCAGCAGCATGGCTACCGAGTATTCCACCTTCTTCAGGCGCTTGATAAAATCCGTAAAGGCGCGCGTACGGCTCGAGTACTGGATTTCCTTCTGCCGGGTCGTGACCTCCGCGAGGTTGCGCGGGAACTCGCCGCGCGCGCTCCAGAGATCGACCTGAAACACCAGCGCGTCGGGCAACCGTTGGCCGGTCACGCGCGTGTTCGTCACCAGCCACTGAAGCGGCGTGTTCGAGACGAGGCCGCCATCCCAATAATGCTCGCCCTCGATCTCGATGGCGGGGAAGCCGGGCGGCAGCGCGCCGCTGGCCATCACATGCTCCGGTCCGATCACCTGCGTCCCGCTGTCGAAATAGACGAGGTTGCCGCTGCGCACATTGACGGCGCCGAGGCTGAGGCGCGTATCCTTGTTGTCAGAGTTTATGCGGTCGAAGTCGACGAAGCGCTCGAGCGTGGCTTTGAGCGGCCGCGTGTCATAGTAGCTCGTCGCCTCGATCGTGCCGGGCGGATGAAACCACGGATTGGGCAGTCGCGGCCCGAAGAAGCCCGGCGCTCCGGCGGAGGCAACCATGGCGGCGCTGACCTGATTGGCGAACGCGCGCGCAGCCTCGCCTCGTCCGAAGAGGCCGACCACGCCGGCGTCGAAGCCCATGGCAGGCGCGGTGATTTCCTCCCAGAAGCCGCGCAGCTTGTCGACGCGCCTCTCCGGCGCATTGCCGGCGACGATCGCGGCGTTGATGGCGCCGATCGAGATGCCCACGACCCAGTCGGGATGAAGCCCGGCCTCGGCCAGCGCCTCATAGACACCCGCTTGATAGGCGCCGAGCGCGCCGCCGCCCTGCAGCAGCAGCGCGACGCGATCGAAGGGGAGTCGCGCGCGCAGGTTCCGGCCCTTGCTCTTACTCGCTTCGCGCGGTTTGGGGACGAGCGGTCTTTCCGCGAGCGGCCTGTCGGACACGACCTGATCGCGCAGCGCTATCGCCGGCATGCTCTCCGAGATCGCGCTCCTGGCCATGGCTTGAGGAATCCCGACGCGAGATCGTGAGGGGTCCGACGCAGTCTCAGGTACCCGCGCCATCTCGACGTCGGCAGCACGCCGGTCCGCGACCGGCAAGCCGTCTTGGCGCGCCCCAGGCGCGACCAGCAGACTCTCCAAAGGGTTGTGCAAGATCGGCTTATTCATGCACTTGCTCCTGTCAGGAAGGCCATCCGCTCACCCGCACGCGCCCATTCGCACGTCACGCAGAGTGATTAGTCTTGCCTGGTTTCGAATGAAGCAGGCAACTCTCCCACGCTCGATGCAATCGCAACTGGATCATCCTCGTTTGCGTCAATTCGCTCAAGCTCGGGTGAATCATCGTAGCCGTGGCGGCTGCTGTAGAACAGCAAGGCCATCAGCCCTACGCCAACCAAGAGCGAAAAAATGACCCCGAGTCCCATGGCGAGATAGCCCGACGCAGGAACATCGGTACCTGCGGCGGAGGTCCAACCAAGGTAGGCCACAACAATAGCAAACACGAGTAGCAAACCAAGGACCAGAAGCAGCGACCAGTTGGCGAAGGTCAATCCAGCTACCGCCAACT
>NZ_JBEKXH010000415.1:0-5702 GCF_049512235.1 Bradyrhizobium sp. | reverse complement strand
CCTGCAACCCGGACATTGCGATGGCGAGAGCTGAACCCAAACTCATGATGGCTTCCTCTGGTCGACCGGGCCGACCTCTTGCAAATCGATCAACGCAGCACGTTCAGCAGATCCTGAATCATGGTGTTGGCCGTGGTGATGATCTTGGTGTTCGCCGAATAAGCCTGCTGGGTCACGATCAGCTTGGTGAATTCGGAAGCGATGTCGGTGTTAGATCCCTCCAGCGACGAGCCGCTGATGGTGCCCGAGGCGCCCTGAATGGCCGCCCCCGATTCCGAGGTGGCGGCATAGGCGCCACCGTCCAGCGCCTGCAGATAGTTGGTGCCGTTGAAGTGCGACAGCGTGACCGAGGCGAGATCGAGATTCTGCCCGTTGGAGAACGCGCCCACGACGATGCCGTTATTGTTGATGGCGACCGATTGCAACTGGCCGGCGGCGTAACCGTTCTGGGTGACGGCATTGATGGTGGCGGTGCCGCTGGTCGAGGCATATTGCGTGAGGCTGCCGGCTGCCACGTTGAACGAAATGGTCCCGAGGGTCTGGGTACCCACCTTCACATTGGGGATGGTGACGGCAGGCGTCGCCGGACTGGTCAGCGTGCCCGAGGAACTAAAAGTGAAGGGGGTGCCGACATTGGTCCACTCGGCATTGGTGCCCGTGGCGCTCGGAGCGGACTGGTAGAACAGGTTCCAGGTATTGGCGTGCGTTCCGCCCAGCCCCGCGCTGTCAACCTTGGCCCATCGCAGCTGCAGATTGACCGCGGTACCCGTCGCATCATAGGCGGTGATGGCGCCGCCGCTGATCGATTCGTTCAAAAAGGTCTGTTCGTCGTTGGCGACTACCACTCCCGTCGGCGGCGAGGGCACTGCGGTACGCGCCAAGTTCACCACGCCGCCGGCAAATCCGAGCGCTGCGAAGGCGGTCGCTCCAACGCCCGGACTTGGCGTGACCGTGATCGCGAGATTGGCCGCCGTCCCCGTGTGCAGCGTGATCGTGCCCGTGGTTGCGCCCGGCGTAAGGACCGGCTGCACCCCGGTGACCGCGCCGATCGTGTTGAGCAAGGTGCCAACCGTGTCACTGATATCGATATTTGTCCCTGTGGTGCCGGCGGTCGAGCCGGTATTCACGAAGGTGTAGGTGGTTCCGTCGATGTCGATCGTGTTGCCGGCCGCGAAGCCCGGGTTCAAATTGTCGCCTGCCCCGCCGGAAAGCTTGGTACTTGTGGTGATCGTTGCCCCCAGCCCGTTGGATACCGCGGTGCCTGTTGTCGTGGCATCGGTATAACCGGTAGCCGCAGTGAGGGTCGGATTTTGGCTGAAATCGAGCGGATTGAGGCCGCCGAGGGCGGTAATCGTACCGGCCGTCGCGGTCGGGCTGGAGATTGTGGTCGGGGTCGATGGCAGGTTGGCGGCATAATTGATCGACGTGGTGGTCTGCGACGGAATGAAATTGTTCTGGAACTGCAGCACCTGGGGCACGCTTCCGGTGACGTTACCGGTCTTCGGATCGACGGTTTCGCCCATCAGATAATAACCGGCGCCATTGACCAGATTGCCGTTGGCATTGACCTGGAAATCGCCGCGGCGGGTATAGTCGGTCGTGCCGCTGAAGATCGGGATGTTGTCGGTCTCGCCGGTGGATTGCTGCACCGAAAAGAAACCGTCGCCGTTGATCGCCATGTTGGTCGCAACCGTCGTGGTCGAGACCGTGCCCTGGGTGGTAATGGTCTGCTGCGCAAAAGCGGTCACACCGCCCGCGACCTGCCGGCTCGGCGAGGTCGCATCCGGAATCAGATCCTCAAAAGTGGTGTCGATACCCTTGTAGCCCGTGGTCGAAGCATTGGCGATGTTGCCCGAGATGTTCTGCAAGGCGAAGGATTGCGACTGCAGACCACCTACCGCCGTATTCAGCGCGTCGAAAATACCCATAACACCGTCTCCACATCAGATCCGCGCAGCCGGTTGGTCTGTGCCACCACGGCCGCCATCGAGGAAGACGCTCGCAAGCGTTGTGCCAATATGGAAAGTTGAGAGATATCAGTTCCTTGAATAGAAAGCCCCGGTCCGAAGGACCGGGGCGGAATTGCCGGGCGGGCAACAATTGCCGGCCGAAACCGGTCGTTCAGGTCGCCGACGGCGCGGCCGGATGGAATACCAGCGCAAAGCCGTCCATGCAGTAGCGCAGGCCGGTCGGCTTCGGCCCGTCGTCGAAGACATGACCGAGGTGGCCGCCGCAACGGCGGCAGTGAATTTCGGTCCGCAGCATTCCGAAGGTCCGGTCTTCGGTCTTGCCGACGGCGTTCTCGAGCGGCTGATAAAAACTGGGCCAGCCGGTGCCGCTTTCGTATTTTGTCTCCGAGGAAAACAGCGGCAGGTCGCAGCCGGCGCAGGCGAAGATACCCTTGCGGTGCTCGCCCAGCAGCGGGCTCGTACCCGGGCGCTCGGTGCCTTCCTGGCGCAGGATCTCATATTGCTGCGGCGTCAGCTGCGCGCGCCATTCCGCATCGGTCTTTTCGATCTCGAATTTCTCGGCGGCCCTTGCCGGGGTAGCCCGCAGCCAGCGGAAGGCGGCAAGGCCGAACAGGCTGGCGACAGATGCAAGCAGGATGCGGCGGTCAATCATGATGGTCTCCGTGGCGGCGGCATATCGGATGGTTCGCCCCCAAATACGGGTTGATGGCAGCGAAAGTTACACCGATCTGAAGCGATTTTCTCACTTTCTTGCGAGTTCCGCACCGGACTTCGCCGCTTGGATGAAAGGGTTGGATTCGCGGCCGGCCGAAGCAGGGCGACCACGAGGCTCGCCCCTACGGCGAACCGGCCGGCGGCGGGCGGGGCCGCGACGGCCGCAGTCCGGCCGCACGATTGGCCTCGGCCAAACGCGCCTCCCGAAGCCGCTCCTCCCGTCGCGCGCGCTCCCGGTAACGGGCCATTGCGCCGGTGGCGGCCGAGCTGCCGCGTCCCCACAACCCGATGGCGTAGGCGGCGACGCGGCCGGTCGCACCTCCCGCCCAGACCAGTTCGAACGGCGAAAACAGCCGCCAGCGTTCATCGCCCCACAAGATGCCGCGCGCGACCAGCTGCCCGGCCATCGCCGAGGTGTTCAAACCCCGGCGGCCGAAGCCGCTCGCGACCCACAAGCCGCGGCGCAACTGGCCTATCTGCGGCATGCCATGCACCGTCAGTCCGACGGCGCCGCCAAAGACCTCCGAGATCTCGACCCGCCCGAGCTGCGGGAAGATGGTGCGGATCCTGCGCGCAATGGCGCCGGCAAAACGTTCCGGCCGCGCCTCCCAGGTGGTTTCAGGGCTGGCCCACATCAGCCGGTCGCCCTGTACCACACGGAAATGATCGATGCCGTCGCTGTCGGTGACCGATCCCCTGAACGCCACGATCTCGGAGAGGCGCTCGCCCAGCGGCGCGGTCACCGCCGCGTAGCGCCAGACCGGCAGCAGGGTCTCCGACAGCCGCCGCAACGGCGCGCCCAGATGGAGGTTGCCGGCGAGCACGATGTGCGAGGCGCGCAACCGCGCCGACGGCGTCACGATGCGCTTGCGTATGCCCGATGCATCGACGCTGACGACCGGGGTGTCTTCGAAGATCCGCGCCCCCGCCCGCCGCGCCAGCGCCGCAAGACCATGGACGTATTTGCGGCCATCGATCTGAAAGGCCCTGGGATAATACACGCCATGGAAATAACGATCGGTCTTGAGCTGGTCGCGCACGCGCTCGACCTGCCAGCCTTCCACTTCGGTCTCAAAATCCTCGCCGAGCATTTGCAGCCGGCTGATCAACGCATCGCCGGCCTCGATGTTGGACACTTCGAGCGCGCCCTCGCTCAGCGCAATACCCGGAATTGATTCTTCTGACGCGTTGGCCCGCACATATTCGGCGCCCTGCCTGGACAGCGCCCAGAGTTCACGGGCGTCTTCAAAGCCGATGCGCGCGATCAAATCGCCGATCGGCAGCGCAAAGCCGGGCATCACCGTGCCGAGTTGATGGCCCGATGCATTCCAGCCGACATGCCGACCTTCGAGCACGGCGACGCTGGCGCCGAGCCGCGCGGCCTCCAACGCGACCGTCAGGCCGGCGAGACCCGCGCCGACAATGGCGATGTCGACATCGAGATCGAACGACAGCCGCGCACGATCCGGCATTGTCGGCCGGCTGGCCGCTTGTATGGAAGCCTCGCTCATGTCGTCTTCTTATGGACCGGTCGGAGGCTTGTCACCTCGCGATGGCTGCTGGATCCGAAGTTCGCCCATCATTATCCCGCGATCCCCGGCGAAGTCCGGATGCAAAAGGGCACCCTTAAATGCTGGTTCCAGTTTGGTTCTGGTTCAGAAGTTCTCTTGACGGACCAAGTGCGAAGGTGAAGAGAACGTGAAGGACCACCACGGCGGAGCGCCAGCCTGTATATTCATCCGCGGACTTGAAGCGAATCGAGATTGCGCCATGCGCCGTTTGATGCTGCTGCGTCATGCCAAAACCGAGACCGACGCGGCTTCAGGCCGCGACCAGGACCGCCGGCTCGACGACCGTGGCCGCATTGACGCCGCAGAGATCGGCCGCTTTATGGGGGCACACCCGCCTTTACCAGATCTGGTTCTGGTGTCGCCCGCGATCCGGGCGCATCAAACCTGG
Organism: Bradyrhizobium sp.; assembly: GCF_049512235.1. Classification (GTDB taxonomy): domain Bacteria; phylum Pseudomonadota; class Alphaproteobacteria; order Rhizobiales; family Xanthobacteraceae; genus Bradyrhizobium. Next base: position 1,059 of record NZ_JBEKXH010000415.1, on the reverse strand, counting down.
GAAATCGTCCACGAGGCGATCAAAGAGACGATCAAAGAGAGGACTAAGGACTTGGACCGGGAGCCGCGGGTCGAACTTTTGCCGGAACTTTACGCCGCCGACATCTCGCAGCTGCTGCGGACGATCCGCACCGCATCAACGGCCGATCCGAAAGTCCTGATGGTCGTCGGACACAACCCCGCCATGCACGAACTGGCGCTGGCTCTCGGCGGTAGCGGCGACGACGCCGGCCGCAAGGCGCTGGCCGGCAATCTGCCGACTTCGGGTTTGGCGGTATTCGAGTTCGCTGTCGACGACTGGGAAGATGTGGCATTCCGCCGCGGACGGCTGGCGCGGTTCGTGAGCCCGAAGCTTCTGAAGCAGATGTTGGACGACTGAGGCCGCAAGGTGGTCCGCCAGGCCGCGGTCATGCTAGGCTGGTCTGACAGCACGGAGGCGAATAGATGTTCAGGTCCATTCTCGTGCCGATCGACCTCGCCGATACCGATCTGGCGAAGCCTGCGATTGCCACCGCGGCAACGCTGTCGCAGACTTGGCACGGCGCGGTGCGGCTTCTCAACGTTTTGCCGATGACGCCGGTGATGCTGGCGGAATATGTGCCCGCCGATTTCGACGCCCAGCAGCGCCAGAGCTCCGAAGAGGCGCTCATCATCGTGGCGCAGGAATCCGGCATCGAGCCATCGCGGATCACCAGCGTGGTTCGGCAGGGCGGCATCTATCATGAGATTCTCGAAGAGGCCGCCGCCGTCAAGGCCGACCTGATCGTCATGACATCGCACCGGCCGGCGATGCGGACCTATTTTCTCGGCTCCAACGCCGGCCATGTCGTGCGCTACGCCAAATGCTCGGTGCTGGTGGTGCGGCATTAGATTGGCTAAGCTACGGCAGCAACGCCGCCGGCAAGTCATCGTACGTGTAGGCCCGCGGGCGGTTGCGCCGGACAAATCCTCCGACCTGGCAGGCAAACAGCGCGGCAAAACCGACCAGAAACAATGCGCCCGGCCATTCGCCTGTCGTGAGGGCGCGCACGAAAAGTCCCGACATCGCGATCGCGACCAG
>NZ_JBEKXH010000414.1:0-5710 GCF_049512235.1 Bradyrhizobium sp. | reverse complement strand
GACCGTGTCATCCGCCACGTGCGCAACTCCAAGATGATTTCGAAAACGTTCCTTAGCAGACCTTCGATGACGGCATCAATCGAGCCGGCGGCGCCGTGGCCATTGATCGACATCAATTGTCGTACTTGTCCTGATGGTTGCGTGTGGGCGAGAAAGGCGGCTGCGCCATCCCAGCCCTTGATGTCCGGGCGCGGCTAGCTCGCGTCCCACATCACCGGCAGATTGAGCAGCCCACGAAAGGCCCAGCCGCCGATCCGCGCCGGCTCTGCCGGGTCGAGCCGCAAGCCCTTCAGCCTTGCAAAAATGCTCGGCAGCGCCACGTCGGCGACCATCGCGCGCGAGGCAAAGGCGCCGGCGCAATAATGCGGGCCGGCGCCGAACGCGATGCTCTTCTGGGTATCGCGGGTAATGTCGAACCGGTCGGGATCCTCGAAGCAGGCCGCGTCGCGATTGGCCGAACCGAACATGAAGAATACCCGGTCCTCCGGCTCGAAATCGACGCCGCGATAGCACCAGGGTCTTGCCACCCGCCGCGGCGACATGCCGATCGGCGCGATCCAGCGCGCATATTCCTCGAACACGTCGATCCATTTTGCCTCACTGTTGCGCACCAGCGCGAGCTGTTCGGGATGCGTCAACAGCGCCCAGATCGTGCCGGAGATGGCGTCGCGCGGCTCATTCTGTCCGCCTGAGATCGCCAGTTTTATATTCGCGCGCACGCTGTCGATCGGCTGGCCGGAGGACAACAGCACGCTGAGGATCGATGTGTTGGGATGTTTTGTCACCACCGGAATCATGTCGTCGATCGCGGCATCGATACCGGCGGTGGCGGCGTGGCAGCGGGCTTCGACCTCCCTGTCGCCGCCGTAGTTGGCGATACCGTCGATCATGGCCTGTGACCACGCGTCCATGTCTTCAAAACGCATATTGGTCAGCCCGGTGATGCCCTTCAGGCACTCGGCCGACAGCGGCAGCGCGAACGCCTTGCAGAGGTCGGCGCGCCCGATCGGCGCCAGCGCATCAAGGATGCGGTCGGCATGGGCCTGAAAGGCCCGGCGCCAGGTGTCGCGCACGGTGCGCGGCGAAACCGCAGGAAACATCGCGGCGCGCTCGCTCATATGCGCCTCGCCATCCTTGCGCATCATGTTGTGGCCCATCAGGCGGTTCATCAGCCCGGCCGGCTGGTGCGAGGAGAACACCTCGATGCGCTTTTCCTGGCTGAAGATGTCGTCGCGCCGCGTGAACACGGTCGAGCCGAACTGCGGCACGAATGCGATCGGCGCGTCCTTCCGCATCCGCGCCAGATCGGGATAGGGATCGGCCCAGAAGGCGGCCACGTCGATGTCAAAATGCGGGGCGTTGGACATGGCGAGACGCGCTTCCCTGGGATCGATTTTTGACGCAGGGTGGCGATGCAAGTCCGCGCTGTCAATTCACCGCGGTCAGTTCTTGCAGGTTTGAGGCCGGTGCCAATGCCCGGCGCCGGGTTCTGCTGGCCCCACTCAAATCGTCCGGTAACCCCCATCCGCCATCACGATCGAGCCGGTGACAAAAGCCGACAGGTCGGAGGCGAGAAAAATCGCCGGCCCCACGATATCCTCCGGTTTGCCGGCGCGCCCCAACGGCGTGTGATCGACGAAGATCTTTACCAGGCCGGGATCGCTGGCGCGGACCTTTTCGTTCAGCGGCGTCTCGATGAAACCCGGGCCGATCGCATTGACGCGGACGCCGTCCTTGCCGAGCTCGGCGGCGAGCGCGCGGGTCAAGCCGAGCACGCCGTGTTTGGAGGCGGTGTAGGCCGGCGAAGTCGGCGTCCGCAGATGCATGAACGACTGCACCGAGCCGATATTGACGATGCGCCCTCTTGTCGCCCGCAGGCTGTCCATAAATGCATGGGTGACATTGAACACGCCGGTCAAGTTGATGGCGATGATGTCTTCCCAATCCTTGATCACGGCCTCGGTGGCGCCTGATATGCCGTTGCGGCGGGTGATGCCGGCATTGTTGACCAGGATCGAGACCGGCCCGGCGATGTCGGCGATTTGCCTTGCCACCGCATGGCAGTCGTCACGCCTGGTCACATCGAGCGCAAAGCTTTCCGCCTTGCCGCCGGCATCGCGGATTTCCCGCGCCGCCTCGGCCGCCGCCGTCGCGTTGATGTCGAGCAGCACGACGCGGGCGCCCTCCCGGGCATAGCCGGATGCGATCGCCCGTCCAATGCCGGAGCCCGCGCCGGTGATGGCAGCGATGTGGTTTCGAAGAAGCGCCATGGCTGTTTCCTCTCACCACCACAGCCGGGCCTGGAAAGGCCTTGACTGGGATGTGCTGGGCCGCCTCTACGACAAGGGCATGATCGAAAATCCCGTCGGCGAGGTGAAATCGGTGGTGCTCACGGGCACGGGCACAAGGAGTGGCGCGTGCCAAGAAGTCGTTTGCGGAGGAGTGACGGGAAGATGGCAGGGCGGGTTCCAGTCAAACGGCTCGCACCAATGCGCGCCCGACGCCAGGCTCCGCGCCGCCACCCTCCGAGCGACGGCGACTTTTACCAGGTGCAGTGGCCCTGCTGCCGCATCTTCTCCTTCACATCCATTGCGGCGGAGAAGGTCGGGAGCGGCTTGCTGACGACCTCGTAATCCGACGGCCACCGCAACGGCTTCAACGACAGGCTCTCGCTCCAGACCTGGCAGACGTGGGTGTTGTCCCAGCGGATCAGATAATAGCCGGCCTGCGCTGGGCTGACGACGGCAAGGGCCGAGACAACGATGCCGGCGGCGGCACAGAGGACATTAGTACGACGCATGAAGAATCTCCTGTCAGAAAATGTTGGCCAGCCATCGCCGCGTGGCGCGGCGGCGGTGTCCGTCATTCGTGATGCTGCGGACCTGCAATTGATGCGGCAAAAGCGTGACGGTTTCAAGTCGAAAGGCCGCGCTTAAATCGTCCGATATCCCCCATCTGCCATCACGATCGATCCCGTGACAAAAGCCGACAGATCGGATGCCAGGAAAATCGCCGGCCCGACGATGTCCTCCGGTTTGCCGGCGCGCCCGAGCGGGGTGTGATCGAGGAAAATCTTCACCAGATCCGGATTGGCGGCGCGGATCTTTTCGTTCAGCGGCGTTTCGATGAAGCATGGTCCGATCGCATTGACACGCACGCCCCCGCCCATTCGGCGGCAAGTGCGCGGGTCAGGCCGAGCACGCCGTGCTTGGAGGCGGTATAGGCCGGCGAGCTCGGCGTCCGCAGATGCATGAAGGACTGGATCGCGCCGATATTGACGATCCGGCCTTTGCTGGCGCGCAGGCTGCCGAGAAAAGCGTGCGTGACGTTGAAGGCGCCGGTCAGGTTGATGGCGATGATGTCCTCCCAATCCTTGATCACGGCCTCGCGCGCGCCCAGCATTCCATTGCGGCGGGCGATGCCGGCATTGTTGACCAGGATCGAGGCCGGCCCGACGTTGTCGGCGACTTGCCTTGCCGTCGCCACGCAGTCGTCGCGCTGCGTTACATCCAGCACAAAGCTTTCCGCGCGCCCACCGGCATCGCGAATCTCCCGCGCCGCCTCGGCTACCGCCTCGTCGTCGACATCGAGCAGCACAACGCCGGCGCCTTCGCGGGCGTAGCCCGATGCAATCGCCCGGCCAATGCCGGAGCCCGCGCCGGTGATGACAGCGATATGGGATTCGAGAAGGGCCATGGAAGTTTCCTGTTACCTATTTTTGGGTAGGGCGGATCAGCGCGAACCGTAATCTGCCGCGCAGCCGCTATAAAGGGGAGGATCGCGCCAGCCGGTAGTTCGTCAAGCTGCCTCAGTGACGTAGCCCGCATAAGCAGCGACATGCGCGTCAGCTATACCCGGATATCGCTGCGCTCCGGGCTACGAAGCCGCGCTGTCCGCGTCAGTTTGGCGGCGCGGATCGCGCCGGGCACGAATAGACTTTGGCCGCCCAGCCCGTAGGTTACAATCAGTAAAGCGCGACTCGCTCTGCGCCGCAACGTCCGTTCGCTGAAATCCAAGGGAGAACTGCCAATGAAGATGTCATCCGCCACTCGCGCCGCGCTGCTCGCGTTGACGGCTGTTGCCGGCGCAACGCTGCCCTCCGCCTCCCGTGCCGAAAGCGGCACCGTCTCGCTCACGATCTACAAGGCGGGATGGATCATCGGCGGTTCGGGCGGGAGCGGCACGCTGAATTTTCGCGGCAGGAGCTACGGGCTGTCGGCCGGCGGGCTCGACTACGGCCTCGTCTTCGGCGGATCGAAGACGGTACTGCGCGGCCGCGTGCACAACATCAACCAGCCCTCGGACATCGCCGGCGTCTATGGCGCGGCTGGCGCGGGCCTTGCGGTCGGAGGCGGCGCGCGCGCGATCGTGCTGACCAACCAGAAGGGCGCCGTGCTGGAGCTGTCCGGCCAGCAGGTCGGGCTGATGGCGAACGTGGATCTGAGCGGGCTGGCGATCACGCTGAAATAGCCGATGTAGGATGGGTTGAGCCCTTTGCGAAACCCATCGCGCCACGCGGCAAACCGCGATGGGTTTCGCAAAGGGCTCAACCCATCCTACGGGCTAAGTCCGTGCCTCGCGGCCGTGCCAGATGCGCGTGATGAGGATGCCATCCGATTCGGCGATTGCAGCATATCGCACGATATAGCCCGCAGCGCCGAACCGAACGACGATCTGGCGAATATCGCCATCGCCGGTCGGCATGCCCAGATCGGGAAATTCCTGCAGCCGCTCAATCGCCGTAAAGATGGCCCCCATCGCGCGACGTGCCGCACCGGGGTTGGCCTGATCGAGAAACGTACGCAATCGCTCGATGTCCGCAAGCGCATCGGGTGAAAAATCGATCATCCAATGCGATGCGGCGGTGGTCGAGGCAGTTCGTCCGTCGTGTCCCAACTCGCGACCCAGGCCTTGACGCTGTCCAACGGAACGGCCTTGTGCGTCTTTGAGAATTCATCGAGCCGCCGACGGTCCTCGGCGATATCGGGGCCGGCCAGATCGACGACGGAGTCGAGCAGGGCCACCGCCTCGGCAAGAACCGCGGCGACATCCTGCCCGCGCTCGGCCGCCATTTCGGTAAGGCGCGCGTCGGTGCCGGCGTCGATTTCCAGGGTGCGGCTAACAATTTTCATGGCACCAAGATAAGTCGGGTTAGGCTGCTTGTCGAGAGAGCCATCCCCAGGGGAGGGTAGGTACCGCGCAACGCGCCGCCGCGCGGGGGCTCGATGCGTGACGGGTGGATTGTTGGGCGGGTTGGAGGCGAAGCCGTAACCCGCCGTCGTGCTGAGACAAGAGATGGCGGATTGCGCCTTTGGCTTCAATCCGCCCTACGGGCTGGACGTAAAAGCCTCCGGTGGCTGAAGCTATTTCAGTCAGATCCGTCCAGGGAGGCGAGCAACCTGACAGGCCGTAGCAATTGTGAATCAGTGAAGCCGCGAAATTTGGAGCCCACGAGAAACGGATCGTGGGGTTTTGGGAGTGTCGAGCCGGTTAGGGTGTGGCGAAGACCATGTCGGCATCGCAAACTTGGACGACGCGATGTCGAACTCCCCGGGGTCGGAGAGGATGGCATGTCAGGAAGGAATGTGCAGCGAAAGCTCGGAACCACTCGCGGGTCGCCTCGGCGCTCCCGCACAGCGAAGACATCGCGTATAAGCCGCCATGCGGTGAAATCGCGATGTGCCTGCGAGTGGGGCGGATGGGGTCGATT
>NZ_JBEKXH010000413.1:0-5717 GCF_049512235.1 Bradyrhizobium sp. | reverse complement strand
GAGAATGTCCAGGCGACCTGCAGCTTCTTGACATTGGCGGAGGTGATCTGATGGAGCTTGGAATAGCGCGTATTGGCGTCGTCGCCGGCCTGCATGACCCACTGCTTGGGATCCTTGGCCGCCTTGTCCAGCGCCTCGTCCGCGCGCGCGCTGTAACCTTGGATGGCCAACAGGCCGAAGATCGAAGTCGTAGCGACTAAAAACTTTTTCATTCGTTTCCTCCAGGTGCGAGCGAAGGGTTCCGCAAAAACGGGCCACTTTTCAGTTTTCTTCGTTGGTATGCCTACCCGGTTCGGAACTGGGAAACTTGCCCAAGAGGGAAGCGCGTTTGCGCGAAAGCGAAACAGGACGAACTTTTTAGCCGGCGCCGGTTCTGCCCCGCTCCATCGGCCGGTCGTGCCCGAACGACCCATTGGATGAGGTTTCCCTTGACGGCGCCGAAGCTAAGTCGGAGGATTATCAAGGGGGTGTGAGGAGGAATGCTGCTCAAACCCCAATGATCGCGTAAAATGATCGCCCAAAATGAGGTAAAGGTCGCTCCATCATGACCAGGGGCCTCTCGCGGCAAGCGGTCATGCTTTGATCTCGAATCGGTGGCTAAATGTCCGACACGGTCCGCTCACTCAACACTTCCGGATTGGCGCCGAAGCAGCAGATCCAATGTTGGTCAGATGCACTGACCGATCTGTGCGGCCGATTCGACATCGATCCGCTGGAGGCTTCGTCGTTCGAAGGCCGGATCAACTATACGACGGTTTCGAAGCTGAAGCTCTGTCAGATCGAGGCGAGCCAGCATCGGCTTGCGCATACCGCCGCGCGGGCAAAACCGGGCGCCCATCCGTTCGTCAAAATACTGTTTCAGACTTACGGGATCTCCCATTTCGAGCAGGGCGGCCGCCGCATCGAGCTGATGCCCGGCGATTGTCTCGCCTACGATGTAGCCTGTCCGCACACGATCGTCAGCCCGGCGCTGACGCGACACGAGGTCGTCATCGTGCCGAAGGAACTGCTGCAGGAACGCGGCTTCCGCTCGGCGAAGATGTCGGCATGCAAACTCTCGGCGCGAACCGGTACCGGCCGGATCGCCTACAACTTTGTCCATGCCGCGTTCGACGAAGCCACCAAACTATCGCCGAACAACGCGATCGGGGTAGCCGATGCGCTGATCGACCTCCTGCTGTTGCCGCTGCGCGAGCCCGACGCGATGTTCGATCGTGTCGGCCCCGAGGCGATGTATATCCGGGCGCAGTTCTTCATCCGCGAACATCTGCGCGACCCGGATCTCTCCATCGACCAGATCTCGGCGGCGCTGAACTGCACCAAGCGCTATCTGCACATGGTGTTCAGCGACCGCGGTACCACCATCAGCGACTATATCCGGCACGCAAGGTTGCAGAATTGCCGCCAGGAGCTTCAGACCCAGGCCGGAAAAACCATCACGGACGTCGCATTTTCGTGGGGCTTTTCGAGCTCGTCGCACTTCAGCCGCGTGTTCCGGAACTATTTCGGAGTCGTTCCGTCTGCGATTCACAAAGCGCAGCACGGTGGCCTGTCCCCGGACTTTCCCTGCGAATAGAACTTCGCTTCGGACGAGAGATATCAGCCTTATACGCCTGCTGGCGCAGGCTCTCCCGCATCGTCGGCAGAACGCCTGCACCGGCTCGAGGCAAGAATTGCCGATCGAGCCGGGCCGTTCCAATGCGCTCTATTTGCGCGCTGCGCAGGCGTACATGTTGATTTCCATGCCCACCGGCACTTCGACAATTCTAGGAGTCTTCCAGGTCATTCCATTCTCCCAAGCAGTTTGGCGCGAACTCCACGCCGAGTTCGAACCTAGGACCACGCCCGACATCGCGCAAGTGCGGAAGATCGAGCGTCGAACACCTCCAGGCCAGGCCTGCAAACCGATATTTCTCTCCTGGACACAGCGATTTCTCTCTTGGACAAGATCGAGCGGCGATCGGTCGATCGGCGTACCAAACCCCATCTACCGGGCGTTCGGCGACAAAACCCGGCGATAACGCCAGCCCGGGTCAAAGCCGTTCGGCACCGCCGCCCCGGGCTGGTCCCGCCGTTGGGTCGTAGTCATCCGGCTTCTTGGCGATCAGGGTTTGCGTCGTCAGGATCAGACCGGCAACGGAAGCCGCATTGCGGACCGCGCAGTAGCAGACCTTGACCGGATCGATGATGCCGGCCTGGACCAGGTCGACGGATGCGCCGTTGCGTGCATCAAGTCCGTGCCCGTTGGCGCTGTTCGCAACCTTCGTCACCTCGGCTTGCGCGTTCAGGCCGGCGTTGGAGGCAATGTGAAACAGCGGTTGGCTAAGCGCGCCTCGAAGCAGTTCCGCCCCCTGCCGGGTGCTGCCGGTCAATCCCTTGATCAAGTCATCGAGTTTCGGCGCAGCTTTCAGCAACGCTACACCGCCGCCCGGCACGATGCCCTCCTCGATCGCGGCGCGGGTGGCGTTGATCGCATCCTCGATCAACTGGGTACGGCGCTTTTGCTCCACAGGGGTCGCCCCGCCGGCGAGGATCATCGCCGTGCCGCCGGAAAGCTTGGCGATGCGCTCCTGAAACTTGTCGCGCTCGATATTCTCCGGCGCGGCATCATATTGCCGCATGACCTGCTCGCGGCGCGCGGCGATCTTGTTCGGATCGCCACCCCCTGCGGTGATCAGGGTTTTGGAAGAAGAAATACGTACCTGACGGGCAGAACCGAGATCGCGCAGCTCCGCCTTTTCGAGCAGGCCGCCGAGATCGGCCGAAATCACCCGGCCTCCGGTGGTGATCGCGATATCCTCGAGCATCGCCTTGCGCCAATGGCCGAATTCGGGCGGATGAATCGCCGCAACCCTGAAATTCGTTTTCTCGCGGTGCGCCAGCAGTTGCATGATCACGGACGGTGCGACGTCCTCGGCGATGATCAGCAGCGGCCGGCCGCTCTTTTGAACAAGCGAGATCACACCGGCGAGCTGATCGCCGGTCTGGATCTTGTGGTCGGTCATCAGAATGAACGGATTATCGAGCACCACCTGCATCTTCTCGACATCTGTCACCATGTGATGCGAGAGATAGCCGCGCTCGAACGCCATGCCTTCGACGACTTCCAGGGTGGTCTGAACGGTGTTGCCGTATTCCACGGCGACAATACCGTGATTTCCGGCCCGTTCGAACGCTTCGGCGACCATTTCTCCAAGCGCGACATCGTTCGCGGCAATACTTGCAACCGCGCGCAGTCCGGCGGACCCCTGCAGTGCAGCGGCCGAGCGCTTCAGCACGGCGATGGTCTCCGTGACCGCCAGTTCGAGGCCTGCGACCAGTTCAACCGGATTAGCGCCACTCGCGAGGCACTTCAGGCCGTCCTGCACCAGCGCGTCAGCCAGAACCGTGGCCGTGGTGGTGCCGTCGCCCGCCACTTCATTGGTCTGCTTGGACACTTCGCGCAGCACCTGCGCCCCCATGTTCTCAAACGGGCATTCAAGCTCGATCTCGCTCGCGATGCTGACGCCATCGCGCGAGACGATCGGCGTTCCGATCGGCCGGTCGATGATCGCGTTCATCCCCTTCGGACCCAGCGTGCCGCGTACGGCCTTGGCCAGTTTGGCGACGCCCCGTCCCAGCGCGGCGCGCGCCGCCTCGTCGTGCAGCATGATTTTCGGCATAGGATGTCCTTACCCTTGGCTGGCGTGAACGTTCGCCACGGGCGGTGTGGCATCAGCAATTGTCGGCGTCCCCGGCGACGGCAACGCGGTTCGGGATCTCGGTACAAAAGGCGTTTCGAGATCGAAACGCACGGAGAGCAGGCCGCGACACAGGGCACTGTTGAATTCGGCATTGACGCCGACGCGCCTGAGAGCCGAAACATAGCGGCCAAGCCCATCGGCCTTCAACCGCGCGCCCTCGGCATCGATGAAAGCAGGCGCATCCGCCCGCATCGGCCCGACGACGGCCCGGCGCTCAAGATAGCGCCGCACCAGCTTTTCGCCCTCATCGTCGACCGGCAGGCAGCGAAGCTCTGCCAGAGTCAGGCTGACGATCGTTGCGGGTGCAAGGCCGGTCCCGGTGAGATGGTTGAGCAGCGCGACCTGGCGGCGCTGGAACGCCTTGACCAGGAATGTCCGGCGCAGCTCGTCCAGGCTGCCATCGGCCTCGGCACCGAACGTCTCCTGAAACGACAGCCCCCGGGCGAGACCCGCATTGATCTTGTCGGCGAACATGTGCTCGCCCAGGACGACATCGACGCCTTCGACCCAGTCCAGCGCGCTCACGGCATGGCGCATGTCGTCCGCCATCAGGAAGGAGAAATTGGCGGCGCACCAATAGGTCGGCAGGCGGAATTCGATGTGGACCCGGTTCATGGGGTCCACATCGGCTCTGGTGACGAAGTTCAACTCGACAACCGACTCGTCCAGTTCCGGATCCGTCACGGCCTGCAGGCAAGCCCACACCTGGGCTTGCCGATCATCGATCCGCCGGTCCGGCTCCGCTATGCCTGTTTCGGTACGCGCGGTCATCGGCCGTTACCGCGGCGCATGCACGGCTTCCGGCAAATGCGCATATCCGCCGCCCGCCCTGATCTTCTTCTTCTGGGCTTCGACATCAATGCCATAGAGCCGCGCCGCGTTGAGGCCCAAGATCTTGGTCTTGGTCTCCATCGACAACACCGAGCCGGTTTCCTTGGTGACGTCGGCGGGAATCTCGAAGGCCATGAACTTGTCGATCAGCCATTTCGGCGTCCAGATGCCGTAATCACTGCCGTACAGGATCTTGTCGGGTCCGATCCAGAACAGCAGTTCGGAAATAACGTGCGCGAAATAGCCCGGCCGGGTGTGAATGAAGGGCAAGGCCACGGCGAGGCCGGCATAGACGTTGGTTTCCTGGGTCGCGATCCAGCAGAAATCGTCGAGCCGCGGCAGGCCGCAATGCTCGACGATGAAATTCAAATCCTGGAACGAGGTCGCGACGTCATCGACGTCGGCGACGTCGAATGCATCGCGGTTGAGCGGGATGATGGTGGGGCCCTTGTGAACGTGAATATTCTTGATGCCGAGCTTCTGCGCCGCCTCGAGATACTGGTAGGACGCCTTGTCGGTCAGCTTGTAGCCCTTGGATTCCCCGCGCCATTCCGCGGTATAAAGCTTCACGCCTTGGAGCTTGTACTTTTCAGACAGCGCATGCAGGTCTTCCAGGCCCTTGCTGCCGTCGCGCGGATCGAAGGCGCCGTTCAGGATGAAGCGGTCCGGATGGTTCTTTTTCATCGCGGAATTGCGCTCGGTGGTGTTGAAGCCGTTCTTGTAGAAATCCGTCAGATAGGTCGGCTGCAGGATGGCCATGTCGTCATAGCCGGTCACAAACAGGTCGTCGAACATCGTCTTGGCGTCGTATTTTTCGAACTTTTCCTTTTCCCACTTCTCCGACGGCGGACTTAGATTCGAGTGGTAGGCATAGAAGCATTCGATGAATTGCTTGCCGTGGATATTCTTCTGATTGGCCGGGCTGCCATCCCAAAAATGGGTATGCCCGTCGATGACAAAGATTTCTTCACCCTTGGCGGTCCTGTACATGGCGTCTCCTGTCCCTCACGGATTTATTGTTGCAAGGCCCGCCATTGGCGTAGCCGGATGATACTGGCCGGCACAGCCGCCGGCCAGGCGTCGTTCGCAAGCATCGGTCAGCTGATGTATTTCATCGCCTCGTTCATGTCGCCAAACAGCACC
>NZ_JBEKXH010000412.1:0-5769 GCF_049512235.1 Bradyrhizobium sp. | reverse complement strand
GCGGGAATGCCGGGTGTTTTCCGGTGCCTCGCTGTGAATACTCGTGTGCGTGATGGCCGTTTTCTGCACGCGAGGCTGCGGGTGCCACTGGGCATCCGGCATTCCCCACGCCCTCTGTTTGCAGGGCGAGAGTTTCTGGCAAACCCTCGGGCGCATCGCGCCGCGAGGCGCAAACGCGCGTTTGAAGCTTGCAGGGCGGGAGGCGATGGGGCCATGGGTTTTTCCTGGTCTTTCGCGGCGCCAAAGTTCGATTGTTTCGTGGAGCCTGTCATCGGGCGCCCGTGCTTGCGCGTCTCAATGACTTGCAATGACGGTCTGAGAATTCCTGCCTTGGCTGTTTGACAATTGAATCGGAAATTCATTCGGCGGGCCGGAAGCCCGCCGGCGGCTTTGCGGTCGGCTGGAACGTTGTTGTCGCGGTGCTGAGTCAGCATCCCTGACGCTTCGCCGCACTGCAGCGCCGTGCCCCGCCGCGTCCGTCGCAAAAAAAAATGCCGAACGCGCAACTAATTTGATCTGATGACAAATTGCCCGCGCAGCGTTAGCGTCGCGTCAAAATAAACATCATGGGAGGAAGTGGCATGCCGGATGCAATCCCCGCATCGGATACAATGGTCGCAGCACCGGCGTCGCAAGCGACGCAGGGCGGAACGCAACATGTCGATGTTGCAGTAGTGGGCGCCGGCTTTGCCGGCCTTTACCTTTTGCATCGCCTGCGCAAGGCGGGCTTTAGTGTCGTGGCGATGGATGAGGCCGACGATGTCGGCGGCACCTGGTACTGGAATCGCTACCCCGGCGCCCGCTGCGACATTCAGACGGTCGACTACAGCTACTCCTTCGATCCGGAACTGGAGCACGCCTGGACGTGGACGGAGAAATACGCCACCCAGCCTGAGATCCTGCGCTATCTCGGCTTTGTGGCCGACCGCTATGACCTCCGGCGCGACATCCGTTTCGGCACCAAGGTCGTCGCGGCGACGTGGGACGACGCCACCGCGCGCTGGCTCCTGACGACCAGCAATGGCGCCAACGTCTCCTGCCGCCATTACATCATGGCCACGGGATGTCTCTCCGCGCCCAAGCCGCCGGAGATCGATGGCGTGAAGGACTTCAAGGGCGAAGTCTATTTCACCAGTCGCTGGCCGCATCACGGCGTTGATCTCAGAGGCAAACGGGTCGCGGTGATCGGCACGGGATCATCGGGAATCCAGGCGATCCCGCGGATAGCAGAGCAGGCGTCACATCTTACCGTATTCCAGCGCACGCCGAACTTCGCCCTGCCCGCCCACAATGGCGCGGTACCAGCGGACCGCGTCGCCCAGCTCGAGCAGGACCGCGCCGCCTTCCGCGAGCAGGCGCGCTGGTCGATGGCGGGGGTGCCGCTGCCGCCGGCCACCGAGTTCAGTTTCCAGCTCTCCGATTCCGAGCGGCGCGAGCGTTTCGAGAAGCTTTGGGCCGCCGGCGATCTCGTCGGCATGCTGACCCAGTTGTGGGCCGACCAGGGCACCGATCCTGAGGCCAACGCCCTCCTCGCCGAGCTATTCCGACAAAAGATCCGCTCGATCGTCAGCGATCCCGAAACGGCGGAAGCGCTCTGCCCGAACGATCATCCGTTCGGCTCCAAGCGACCTTGTCTCGATACCAACTACTACGCCACCTTCAACCGCCCCAACGTCACGCTGGTAAATCTGCGCAAGGAGCCGATCACCGCGATCACGCCGTCCGGCCTCAAGACCGATCATCGCAGCATCGAGGTCGACGTGATCGTGTTCGCGACCGGCTTCGACGCGATGACCGGCGCGGTCAAGGCCGTGCATCCGATCACCGGCCGCGGCGGCAAGTCTCTCACCGATGTCTGGGCGCACGGCCCGGAGACCTATCTCGGCCTCACGGTGGCCGGCTTCCCCAATTTGTTCCTGATCACAGGCCCCGGCAGCCCGTCGGTGCTGTCGAACATGGCGGTGTCGATCGAGCAGCATGTCGACTGGGTGGTAGACCGCCTGATCGCGCTGCGCGAGGCCGGCTTCACCACCGCGGAGGCCACCGAGACGGCGCAGGCCGGCTGGGCCCGGCACATGGCCGACTGTGCGACGCTGACGCTGCATCGGCTCGCCAATACCTGGTACACGGGCGCCAACGTCCCCGGCAAACCGCAGGGCGTGATGCCCTATACCGGCGGTGTCGGTCCCTATCGCAGCATCTGCAACGAGATCGTCAGCCGCGGCATGCTGGGCTTCCGCCTCTCCGGTCCCAACCTGGCCGAGCAATGCAATGACGGCGAGATCGTGAGGCTGCAGCCGGACGTGCGGCTGGCGCTGGGCATGCTGGCGCAGATGAATTTGCCGCCGATCGAGTCGCTCGGCGCGCAGGGCGCGCGCGACTTCATCGGCGAGTTCAACAAGAGCCGTCCTGCCGGACGGCCCGTCGGCGAGGTCAAGGACGGCACGCTTGCCGGCCCCGATGGTCCGCTGGCCTACCGTCTCTATCGTCCGGCAACGCCGGGACCGCACGGTATCGTGGTCTATTTCCACGGCGGCGGCTGGGTGCTGGGCGACGAGCTCTCTGACGATCCGTTCTGCCGCGACATGTGCCGACGGACCGGCATGATCTTTGTCAGTGTCGGCTACCGCCATGCGCCCGAACATCGCTTCCCGGCGGCGGCGGAGGACGGCTTTGCTGCGACCCGCTGGATCGCCGAACATGCGGCCGAACTCGGCGGGAAGCCCGGGCCCGTGCTGGTCGCGGGCTGGAGCGCCGGCGCCAACATCGCTGCCGTCACCTGCCAGCTGGCACGCGACCGCGGCGGTCCTGAGATCGCAGGCCAGCTTCTGGTCTGCCCGGTCACCGACTGCAGCTTCGACCGTCCGTCCTACAACGACAATGCGACGGGCTATTTCCTGACGCGCTCGCTGATGTTCTGGTTCTGGGACATCTACTGCTCGCCCGCCGACCGCACCGATCCGCGCGCGTCGCCGCTGCGCGGCAAGCTCGCCGGGCTGCCGCCCGCCTATGTCGTGACCTGCGAATTCGATCCGCTGCGCGACGAGGGCATTGCCTATGCCGAGGCCATGCAGGCCGCCGGCGTCCCGGTCGAACAGCTGAAGGCGCGTGGCCACTTCCACTCGTCCTTCGCCATGGTCGACGTGGTGCTCACCGGCGTCAGCGGCCGGGCCCAGATGGCGACCGCGCTGTGCCGCTTTGCCGGGCTGGATAACCAGGGCCAGCGATCCGACCAGGCGACCTTCAACGCGGCGGCGGAGTAGCAGCAACGCATAGTGACGGCGCGCGCAACGTCCTTGCGCGCGCCGCCCCGTATCGGAAACTTGTGATCAACTTTACCGAGCGAAAAGACGTCAGCGCTAACGTAAGGCCCACCACATCGCTTAACGGCCACGTCGCCAGACCGAGCGCCAACCGGACGACCGCAATGAAGAGGAAGAGGTTGGCGTACCAGGCAAACGTTCCAAAAAGGAAGTGGGATTATCGCGCCACAAAGATTAAACCATTGATCTCACGGTGCAAACGTAGCGCGATCGGACATGATTGCCAGTGTCCGGCTTCTGGTCTTCACGGCCGGAATAAGTCGATGGCGGACCACGTGCCGACCTGGGGGTGGCATTCGCAATTCGATCGACGTGCAAATTTACTCTTCGAAAGCCGCACGATAGACTGTTCTCGAACAGATCAGCAGGGAGTAGCGCGTGCCATTCGCGATTCCGCAACCGGTCGTCGCGCCGCTCACGCGCGCTGCTATTTTTATCGTCGTGACCGTGAACTCCGGAAAGGAAAACGAAGCCGCCGTGCGGACGATGTGTGGCGACCTGGCCGCTCTGCTGCGTGCAGTGGGCTTCCGCGATCTCGAAGGAAGGCTGTCGTGTGTCATGGCGTTCGGCTCCGAGGCATGGGACAGGCTCTTCGGGGCACCGAAGCCGGGGGAATTGCACCCGTTTCGTGAGATCCACGGCCGCCATCACGCTGTCGCAACAGCGGGCGACATCCTCTTTCATATCCGCTCCACACGCATGGATCTGTGCTTCGAGCTGGCGACACAGATCATGTCGCGGCTCCGCGGCTCCGTTTCCACGGCGGACGAAGTGCACGGTTTCAACTATTTCGATGATCGGGACTTGATCGGCTTCGTCGATGGGACGGAGAACCCAACGGATCAGGCTGCGGTCGACGCCACCATCATCGGCGAAGAGGACGCTGCCTTCGCTGGGGGAAGTTACGTGATCGTGCAAAAATATCTGCACGATCTGGCGCGGTGGAATGAGCTTCCCGTCGCGGAACAAGAAGGCATCATAGGTCGAACCAAGCTTTCCGACATCGAGCTGGACGATGCTGTGAAGCCAACCTCGGCCCACAACGCACTGACGACAATCATCGAGGACGGGGAGCAGTTGGAGATCGTGCGCGACAACATGCCGTTCGGCGATGTCGGGAAGGGCGAGTTCGGCACCTATTTCATCGGCTATGCCCGGTCCCCGCGCAGGATCGAGCAAATGCTCGAGAACATGTTTGTCGGCCGGCCGCCGGGCAACTATGACCGGCTGCTCGACTTCAGCCGCGCCGTGACGGGCAACCTGTTCTTTGTGCCGTCGGCGACGTTTCTGGAGGATGTTGCGACGGGGGAAGCGGCTCCATCGACTGCCGGCCCGACATCGAAAGCGCCTGCGGCCGAGAACAAGTCCAAATCGCGACTGTCTCGGCCCGACGGTTCACTCGGTATTGGTTCTCTAAAAAAAGAGGCAGGATATGAATAATCTCCATCGGGAACTCGCCCCTGTCTCTGACAAGGCTTGGGCTCAAATCGAAGAGGAGGCGTCCCGCACCCTCAAGCGCCACTTGGCGGCGCGGCGGGTCGTGGATGTGCTGGGCCCGAAGGGTCTCGAACTCTCCGCTGTCGGCACCGGTCACCTCATCCAGATCCAGGCGCCCGGCGAGGGGATCCAGGCCACACAACGCGAGGCGAGAGCGCTGGTCGAATTGCGCGTTCCATTCGAACTCGCACGCCAGGCGATTGACGACGTCGAACGCGGCGCAACCGATTCAGACTGGTCGCCGGTGAAGGAAGCGGCCCGCAAAATCGCCTTCGCCGAAGACCGCTCCGTCTTCGACGGATACGCCGCAGCGGGGATTCAGGGCGTCCGGCAAGGAAGCAGCAATCCGGCATTGACGCTCCCTTCCAATGTGAGGGGATATCCGGGCGCGGTGGCGCAGGCTATAAGTCAATTGCGCCTCGCTGGCGTCAATGGCCCCTACGCCGTCTTGCTTGGTGCAGAGGCATACACGGCCGTCAGCGGGGGCAGCGACGAAGGGTATCCTATCCTTCAACATGTTCAGCGTCTTGTCGATGGAGAGATCGTTTGGGCACCAGCCATCGAAGGTGGCTTCGTGCTTACAACCCGTGGCGGTGATTTCCAGTTAGATATCGGGCAGGACATCTCCATTGGTTACTCGAGCCATTCCAAGACGATCGTCGAACTGTACCTGCAGGAGACCTTTACTTTCCGGCTGCTGACAACCGAGGCCGCCGTCGTGCTCGCGCCTGGGGAGAAGTAGGACGTTCGGCGCATCCATCCGGGTTTCGCGAAGGCCATGGTCGTTGAAAGTGACGTCTCGGGAGGCTTCATCGCTAAGTCTGCGAACAGTTGCTCCGGGTTGGTGCCGATGCGCGCCGAACCGAGTGTAGAATGTCGAGAAGGCCGTCAGAGCTGCGCGAGACTCTTCGAGGTGACGAACAAATGCATGCGCGCCGTGGGGAAATTG
>NZ_JBEKXH010000411.1:0-8164 GCF_049512235.1 Bradyrhizobium sp. | reverse complement strand
CAGCGTCGCCGGCTTTTCCTTGGAAAAGATTTCGGCGACATGCTTGACCTGTGCTTCGGGCAGGCCGGTGACGCGTTCGACCTCATGGGGTGGCCACTTCGCCACCTGCGTGCGGATTTCGTCGACGCCGTAGACCCGTTGGCTGAGGAATTCCTTGTCCTCCCAGCCATTTGCAAAGATGTGCCACAGCATTCCATAGATCGTGGCGATATGGGTACCCGGACGCACGCGAACATATTCGGTGGCGTGCGCGGCGGTCCGTGTCATTCGCGGATCGACCACGATCATATTGGCGCGGTTGAGTTCCTTGCCTTCAAGGATGTGCTGAAGCGAAACCGGATGCGCCTCCGCCGGATTGCCCCCCATGACGAGAATGGTCTTGGCATTGCGAATGTCGTTGTAGCTGTTGGTCATCGCGCCATAGCCCCAGGTGTTGGCGACCCCGGTGACCGTGGTGGAATGGCAGATGCGCGCCTGATGATCGGAGTTGTTGGTTCCCCAGAAGGCGGCGAGCTTGCGATTGAGGTAGGCGGCTTCATTGGTGAACTTGGCCGAACCCAGCCAGTAAACCGAGTCCGGCCCGGATTTCTCGCGAATCTCCAAAAGCTTGTCGCCAATTTCGTCGATGGCCTTGTCCCACGAGAGCCGCGTCCATTGGCCGTTCACGAGCTTCACAGGGTAGCGCAGGCGGCGCTGGTTCAGCACGTCGTCGCGGACCGCCGCGCCCTTGCAGCAATGCGATCCGCGATTGATCGGGCTGTCATAGTCCGGTTCCTGACCGATCCAAACGCCATTCGCGACCTTGGCGATCACCGAACAGCCGACCGAGCAGTGGGTGCAGATATTCTTGCGGGTTGCGACCGCAGCGCCCGCGGGAGGCGGCGGACCGGCTTCGGCTTTGCGGATGCCGCCGAGCGGCAGACTACCGAGCGCCGCCAGCGCCCCCGCGGCCAGGCCGGAACGTTTCAGGAAGGTGCGGCGATCCGAGCCGCTGCTTGATTCCTCCACCAGTGCGGTGGCAAATGTACCCCGCCCCCGATCACGCCCTGACTTCTTGACCAGCACCACGCATCCCCCTAGCGGACGGGATAACGATTAACCCGGTAGAATTCCTGAACCTCGGTCGAATTGGCTTGGTAGCGGGCTCTGCGCTTTTCAGCGCGGCTCGCGGGCTCCGCCGCGACCCGCCCAAACGTCCCCGCGGCCGCAGCGCCAGCCGTCACAAGGCGAAGCAGATCCCGCCGATGCACCCTCGTCAGGGGCCGTCCCTTCATAGGACCCTTTCCCGAACAATCGAACGCAGAAGCCGACACAAAGCTCCAGCGTCGACGGTACCATTCAAGCATAGCAGGCCGCGCGACTTCAACTCAAAAAAAACTTTTGTGATCTTCCTCGCTTCTGCAAGTTTTAGGTATAAGTGTTTTGGGCTGGACGGCCGCACCGGATGCTTCTGTAGAATTCAATGGTGCCCGTGGCCGACCCGCACCGGCCTCGTAATAGTGGGTTCATTTTTTTCCGGTTCGGCGATGAATATCCTTGATCCACAGGGTCCAATCGGAGCCGCCGACAAAACCATCCTGATCGATTCCATCGCGATTATGCTGGCGATCGTGCTGCCGACGATCGCCACCATTTTCGCGTTCGCATTCTGGTTTCGGCAGTCCAATCCCCGCGCCGTCTATCGTCCCGATTGGGCTCATTCCGGCCGCATCGAGCTTGTGGTCTGGTCGATACCGGCGCTCACCGTCATCCTGCTTGGTGGCGTCGCCTGGATCGGCGCGCATCAGCTTGATCCAGCCGCGCCGGTCGCAGGCACCGGAAGTCCGATCAGAATCCAGGTGGTGTCGCTCGACTGGAAATGGCTGTTTATTTATCCGGATCAACGGGTTGCCACCGTCAATACGCTGACCGTGCCGGTCGGTGCGCCGCTGCACTTCGAGCTCACATCGGCAAGCGTGATGAACGTTTTCTTCATCCCGCAGCTCGGCAGCATGATCTATACGATGAACGGCATGGTCACGCGGCTCAACCTGCGCGCCGATCAGGAGGGTAATCTTCAGGGACTATCGGCGCATTTCAGCGGCGACGGTTTTCCGGACATGCTGTTCGACGTTCACGTCATTTCGCCGCTTGCGTTCCCCGAATGGGTCGCGGGCACGGCGCGTGGCGATCAGGTCCTTGACGCGGACAGCTACACCAAGCTGGCGCTACAGTCGATCGAGACGACCAAGGCAAGCTATCGGCTCGCCGATCCCGAGCTGT
This sequence comes from Bradyrhizobium sp., assembly GCF_049512235.1. Classification (GTDB taxonomy): domain Bacteria; phylum Pseudomonadota; class Alphaproteobacteria; order Rhizobiales; family Xanthobacteraceae; genus Bradyrhizobium. Next base: position 5,902 of record NZ_JBEKXH010000411.1, on the reverse strand, counting down.
TTAGCAAAATCGCAACCCAGCAGATCGCGCCGGGACCGGGGCCGCAATTGACGACCAATCTGGCGAAGCCCGATAGTGGAGCAAGCCATGTTCGGTAAACTGAGCTGGGCCGCGATCCCGCCCTATCTCTGGCGCGAATGGATCACCAGCGTCGATCACAAGCGGATCGGCGTCATGTACACGCTGCTGGCGTCGGTGATGCTGCTGCGCGGATTTAGCGACGCCATCATGATGCGCGCGCAGCAGGCGCTCGCCTTCCACTCCAACGGCTTCCTGCCGCCGGAGCACTACAACCAGATCTTCTCCGCGCACGGCACCATCATGATCTTCTTCGTCGCGATGCCGTTTGTGATCGGATTGATGAACCTGGTGGTACCGCTGCAGCTCGGCGTGCGCGACGTCGCCTTCCCGACCCTGAACTCGGTCGGCTTCTGGTTGACCGCGACCGGCGCGCTCTTGGTCAATGTATCGCTGGTGGTCGGCGAGTTCGCGCGCACCGGCTGGCTGCCTTACCCGCCGCTGTCGGAACTGACCTATTCGCCGGGCGTCGGCGTCGACTATTATCTATGGTCGCTGGAAATCTCGGGCGTCGGCACGCTGGTTGCCGGCATCAATCTCGTCACCACCGTGCTGAAGCTGCGCACCAGGGGCATGACCTATTTGCGCATGCCGATGTTCTGCTGGACCACGCTGGCGTCAAATCTCCTGATCGTCGCGGCGTTCCCGATCCTGACCGCGACGCTCGCGATGCTGATCCTGGACCGCTATTTCGGCTTCCATTTCTTCACCAACGAAGCCGGCGGCAATATGATGATGTTCATGAACCTGATCTGGGCGTGGGGCCATCCGGAGGTCTACATCCTGGTCCTGCCCGCGTTCGGGATTTACTCGGAAGTAGTCTCGACCTTCTCCGGCAAGCCGCTGTTCGGCTACCGCTCGATGGTGCTCGCCACCATGGCGATCTGCGTCATCTCGTTCATGGTGTGGCTGCATCATTTCTTCACCATGGGCGCCGGGCCGGACGTCAACGCCATCTTCGGCATCGCCAGCATGATCATCGCGGTACCTACGGGAGTGAAGATCTACAATTGGCTGTTCACGATGTATGGCGGCCGCGTCCGCTTCACGACACCGATGATGTGGTCGCTCGGATTCATGGTCACCTTCATCCTCGGCGGACTGACGGGCGTCCTCGTCGCGGTGCCGCCCGCCGACTTCCTGCTGCACAACAGCCTGTTCCTGGTCGCGCATTTCCACAACGTGATCATCGGCGGCGTGCTGTTCGGGGCCTTCGCCGGCTACACCTACTGGTTCCCGAAGGCGTTCGGCTTCCGCCTGCATGAGGGGCTGGGCAAGGCCGCGTTCTGGTTCTGGCTGGTCGGGTTCTACGTCGCCTTTATGCCACTCTATGCCGTCGGCTTTCTCGGCATGACCCGGCGCATGCAGCACTATGACGTCGCGGAGTGGCGTCCCTGGCTGTTCGTGGCCGCCGGAGGCGCCGTGCTGATCCTGATCGGAATTATTTTCCAGATAGCGCAGCTCGTGGTCAGCATCCGCCATCGCGCGGAATTGCGCGACCGCACCGGCGATCCCTGGGACGGGCGGTCGCTGGAATGGGCTACCGCATCGCCGCCGCCGGTCTTCAACTTCGCAATTCCGCCCGACGTGAGCGGCGAAGATGCCTACTGGGCGATCAAGGCCCACGCCAAGCAGCAGGGCCTTGACATCAGTGCGCCGGACTACAAGGACGTCGAAATGCCCCGCAATTCGCCGACCGGCTTCGTGTGCGCGTTCTTCGCCACCATCATGGGCTTTGCGCTGATCTGGCACATCTGGTGGATGGTGGTCGCGGGCGGCGTGGGCGCCTTTGCGACATTCGTCGCATTCGCCTGGCGCGACCACGACGAATACGTCATCCCGGCGGCGGAGGTCGCGCGCATCGACCGCGCCAATCTGGAAGAACGGCGCGCCGCGTTAAGCCTTGCGGGGAGCGCCGGATGACCGACGCCACCCTGGCCTTCGCGCATGGCGACCCGCACCAGCTGCGCGGCATGGAAGGGGTCGGGATAGCCCACGATGGCCCGGCTCCGAAACGAATCGTGACCGGTTACGGCTTCTGGATCTTCCTGCTCAGCGACATCGTAATGTTCTCGTGCTTCTTCGCGGCCTACGCGGTGCTGCTGGGGCAGACCGCCGGCGGCCCCAGCGGCGCGCAATTGTTCGACCTGAGGAGCGTCGCCCTCGAAACCGGCTGCCTTTTGCTGTCGAGCTTCACCTGCGGCCTTGCCACGATCGCGGCGGGCGTCCGCAACGAACGCTGGTTTCAGGCGGCGATGGCGGTGACCTGCGTTCTCGGGCTTGTATTTCTCACGCTTGAGGGACGCGAATTCGCGAGCCTGGTCGCGCGCGGCGCCGGCCCGACCCGGAGCGCCTTCCTGTCGGCCTTCTTCGCCCTGGTCGGATGCCACGGCATGCATGTCTCGGCCGGCATCCTCTGGCTTCTCACCATGATGGCGCAGGTCCTCGCCAAGGGCTTCCGCGCCGATATCCAGCGCCGCCTGCTTTGCTTCGCGCTGTTCTGGCACGCGCTGGACATCATCTGGGTCGGGGTATTCTCGGTGGTCTATCTCCTGGGGAGCGCCGTATGAGCGAGTTTCACGATCATGCCGACCTTGCCCCCGGCGATGAAGAGGAAGGCAGCATCGGCTCAAGGCTGATTGGATACGTCGTAGGACTTGGTCTTGCTGTTCTGCTGACGGCAACGTCGTTCTTCATCGCGGGCACCGACCTCGTCTGGCAGCCCAGCATTCCCGTCGCCATCATCGTGCTGGCGATCGCGCAGATGGGCGTGCATCTGGTGTTCTTCCTTCACATCACGACGGGGGCAGACAACACCAACAACGTGCTGGCGCTCGCCTTCGGCCTGTTGATCGTATTCCTGGTGATCGGCGGATCGCTGTGGATCATGGCCAATCTCAACCACAACATGATGCCGATGGATCAGATCATGCAGATGCAGCGCTGATTGGCGCTGCTGCTTCATGATCGTCATTTGCGTTCTCCGGCAAATGTTCCGCATGGTTCCGTGTCGCGCTCAATGCGGGAGCTTGGCCTTGAAGATGGTGAAGGGACCGGAGCGCGGCAGATTGTTCTTGAATGCCACTTCCCAAAGATGAGAATCGGCGATGTAGAGGTAACCGCCACTGATCGCAAAACCGTCCGCCCAGGAAAGCTTCGAGGGGTCGCTGACGAAGACCTTTGAGCTCAGCTTGTGATCCTGCGCCATGGTGAGGGCAACCACGGTGCGGTGTTCGAGATCGCCGCCATAAAGCGTGCCGCCGGCCTCCATGATCAGCCCGCCGCTGAGCACGGAACTGCCGAGATACTCGACCTTCCCTGCCAGCTCCGCGTCCGAAAGCCTGGCATCGCGCAAGGCTGACGTGGGCACGCGCCAGTAATTATGATCGGTCAGTGGCCGGTAGTAGAGCCACTGTGCATCCGGCGAAAGCGCGATTCCATCGGCCTGTATCGCCAACACCGAGCCGTCCGGCCGCAGCGCAGCCTCGTTGCCGATCATCAGGTGCTGGCTGGGATCGGCGAAAGTGGATCGGTCACCGCCCAGCACCTGCCGGGCTTTCCCCGTCTTCAGATCGAGCACCACCAGGCTGCCCTTGTTCCCGGCATTGGTGAGATAAGCGTAATCGTGCACCGTATCGATGCGGACATCGTTCAGGGAGTCTTTCGCCGAGACTACGCCCGTGAAATCATATTGCCGGATCACACGGTTGGTAGTCAGGTCGAACTCGACCAGCTTCGGCGGCAGCCGCTCCTGATCGACTTTCGACAGTGACGAGTCGAGTGCCCAAAGACGATCCGACTTGTCGACCCATAGCGCCTGCACGGAAATCCATTCCGACTTGCCATCCCCCTGCTCGCTGAAGTTGTTCCAGGCGGCATCGGGATAGGGTGTGACCGCGCCGGTTTTGGGATCGACCTCGATCATGCTGAAGCGCGAGCGGATATTGGAGGATGGCGCCGTCGCGAATACCCTGCCTTCGGCCGACACACCGATACCGACGAGCCGGAAATCATCGCCGAACGCCTTCACGGTTTCCAGCGGCGGACCGACATGGCCGGACGCTTGCGCTTGACCGGAAGCTTGCGCCGCCGCGAGGATGCCAGCCGCCAGAAAGATGCCGACGGATGCGCCGGCCAACTTGGTTCTCGTCGCCATAAATCCACCCATCACTTATCGATCACAACTCTTACCGCATGCGAGGGCGTGCTGAGCGGATCCTCAACTCGTCTGTCGGCAAGCACCATGCCTCGCCTCGACACGGTAGGCTGGAAAATAGGAAGATCGCCTGCCGCCACAATTAAATTGCGGTTTAGAACGCTAAATTATATTTTATGGCAATTGGATATTCATTCGGCAGGCAATCTGCCCATCTGCAAACTGCAAACCTCGTTAAGTTGATAAGGCGAGGCAGGAGGCACCTGAATGCGCCAAATACCCTTGGGAACGAAAGCAACGTTCACCTTGCGTGTGCTGCCTGAGCATCTCGCCAATCAATTCAAGGACGCGATGCTGCCGCAGGTGTTGGCGACCCCCGTCATGATCCTGGTCATGGAGAACGCTGCTCTCAATGCCATAAAGCCGTTTCTGGAGCCAGGTGAGAGCGCGGTCGGTACCGAAATAGATGTTCGGCACTTCGCAGCCACGCCTGTCGGCCACAATGTTCGTGCGGAAGCAGAGGTGATAAAGGTCGAGGGAAAGCGAATCGAGTTCAAGGTATCGGCGAGTGACGACATCGAAGAGATCGGCAGCGGGACTCATCGGCGAGCGGTGATCGACCTGCAATCGTTCAACGCGCGTCTCGCTATTAAAAGCGAACGTTAGCTGTTCCGGCGAGCCGCTTCAATTCCAAGTGAATATCCTAAACGCCAATTTAGTGGCTGGCGCTCCGACCTTGACCTAGATCTCTCGTACGTAGCGTGCTTGTCGGCTATCCCGCGATGACGAGGCGGGTCCGCATCAATAAAGGGCGCATCGACGCGACATCGTGCCTTGGAACCGCAGATAATTGGAGCCGTCATGAACGAGAGCGAATGTTTCCAAATCGAGGTGACCCGACGCACCGTCGTCGAGACCGGAGCCACCGCATTGCTGCTGGCCGGATTGCCGCATGCAGCACTGGCCCGCGCTATCGATGCTGATCCGTCCACCCCTTCCGCGACCGTCGAACTGAAAATCAACGGCCGTTCCCATGTCCTCAATCTCGATCCGCGAACCACGCTGCTGGATGCGTTGCGAGAGCATCTCGCGCTCACCGGTTCCAAGAAAGGTTGCGACCACGGACAATGCGGCGCCTGCACGGTGCTGATCGATGGCCGCCGCATCAATTCCTGCCTCACGCTGGCTGCGATGCACGACGGCCAGTCCATCACCACGATCGAAGGACTCGCGGAGGGTGGCGATCTGCACCCGATGCAGGCCGCCTTCGTCGAGCACGACGGCTTTCAGTGCGGATACTGCACGTCAGGCCAGATCTGCTCCGCCGTCGGTATGCTGAGCGAGGCCCACGCGGGCATGCCGAGCTATGCGACCGCCGATCTGGCAGATCCTCGAGCCGAGCTGACCGATGTCGAAATCCGCGAGCGGATGAGCGGGAATATTTGTCGCTGCGCGGCCTACCCGAACATCGTGGCGGCAATCAAGCAATCAGCAGGAATCCCATCATGAAGGCTTTCACTTACGCGCGCGCTGCCTCGCCGGCGCAGGCCGCCGCGGCCGCCGCCAAACCCGGCACCAAATTGATCGCCGGAGGCACCAACCTGCTCGACCTGATGAAGTTGCAGGTCGAGACGCCTTCGGAGTTGGTCGACATCAACCGCCTGCCGC
>NZ_JBEKXH010000410.1:0-5793 GCF_049512235.1 Bradyrhizobium sp. | reverse complement strand
GTAGTCATGGCTAAACGCGATACCGTTCGGCTTGTACGGCTCGTCGGCGACCTTGGTGACCTGGCCGGACTGTCCGTCGACCCGGTAGACCGCTTCCTTCTGGTAGGGCTGGTTCGAGCCGGTATGGGTGTGGAGGCCCTCGTAGAGATTGATCGCGCCATAACCTGGATCGGTGAACCAGATCGAGCCATCATTGGGATGAACCACCATATCGTTCGGTCCATTAAGCGGCTTGTCACCCGCTTTTTCGGCCAGCACGGTCAGGTTGCCATTGTGTTCAAAGCGGACCAGCTGAGTCCGCTGCGCACTGATCTGCCGCCCCTGGAAATCGTAGGTGTTGCCATTGGCTTCGTTCGAGGGTTTGTGAAACTGCTCTGAAATATGGCCGTCATCGTCGAGGTAGCGGAGCTGACGGTTGTTGGGGATGTCGCTCCACACCAAAAACTGGCCCTGGGCATTCCAGGCCGGTCCTTCGGCCCAGAGGCAACCGGTATAGAGACGCTTGATGGTGGTGTTACCGACCTTGGCCTTGAAGCGCTCGGGATTGATGACGACGATATCGGGGTCGGGATAGCGCTGTGGCTCGGCCCCCGGGCCGAAATCGCGCGCCACGGCATCGGTTGCGATCATGGTAGTGGCGGCAAGACCTGCCGCACCGCGCAGGAGTTTGCGGCGGTCCAGCCCTTCGGCGGCGGCAGTTTGTTCGCTGGCATTCTGTGGGGTCGTCATGATTTCCTCCCATGGATTTTTTTGCAGGGAGGAAATCTTGCGCCTAGAATAGGGCATAAGCAAGCCAGAACAACCACAGATAGCGGCCGGGACGCCATCGATTGGCCTGACGATTACCTCAAAAACAGAAAAGCCCGATGGTCCGGGAGATCCAGGGGCCGGCCATTGCAATGGTGCCTTAGGCCCAGCTCAAATAGCGTCCCAGTTGAAAATATCCGCGGAGCGGTCGAGCTTGTAGAACGAGGATTTCAGCGCCGGCATGCCGTGCTCGGCAATGCTCTGCGGCGTCCAGCCTTCGCCGCGGTGGATCGAGCGCAGCGGGCGCGACTGGCTCATCAGGAATATCTCGTTCAGGCGCACCGCGAAAATCTGCCCGGTGACATCCTTCGCCGCGTCGCTGAGCAGGAAAGCGCAAATCGGCGCAATCTTTTCCGGCCCCATCTGCTGAATTTTCGCCACCCGCGCCTTCTCGGCCTCGGTCTCGGTCGGGATGGTTCCGATCAGGCGGCTCCAGGCGAAGGGAGAGACGCAGTTGGAGCGCACATTGAAGCGGTTCATATCGAGCGCGATCGATTTTGACAGCCCGACGATGCCGAGTTTTGCCGCGGCATAATTGGCTTGGCCGAAGTTGCCGACCAGCCCGGATGTCGAGGTGAAGTGGACGAATGAGCCGCTTTCCTGTTCGCGGAACAGCCTTGCGGCGGCATGCGAAACGTAGAACGAGCCCATCAGGTGAACCTTGATGACGGACTCGAAGGCGTCGATGCTCATGCGGTGGAAGATCGCGTCGCGCAGGATGCCGGCGTTGTTGACCACGCCGTCGAGCCTGCCAAAGCTGTCGACCGCGGTCTTGACGATCTTGCTCGCCGGGATGGCCTCCGCGACAGTTTCGAAATTCGCAACCGCTATGCCGCCGCGCTTCCTGATTTCCTCGACTACCTCTTCGGCGGGCGAGGCGCTCGATCCCGAACCGTCAGCGGCGACGCCGGGATCGTTGACCACGACCTTGGCGCCTTCGGCCGCGCACAATAGCGCGATCTCGCGGCCGATGCCGCGGCCCGCGCCGGTGACGACGATGGATTTGTCCTGCAGTGATTTGGTGCCGGCCATGATGCCTCCGTTTTGAGCCGTTGTGATGCTGGATGCGGGCGGTGTTCACCTCTCCCCGCTTGCGGGGTGCTTGCGGGGAGAGGTCGGATCGCTTTAACGATCCGGGTGAGGGGGACTCTCCGCGAGTCCGACCTGCTGAGAGAAGCCCCTCACCCCAGCCCTCTCCCCGCGAAGAGCGGTCCGAAGAGCGGGGAGAGGGAGCGCAAACAGCTTGCCTTCCTAACTTCATCCTCACCGTTCGTTGGTAAAAATAATGGTGCCGCTGGCCGCGAACATGCCGCCGACGCCATGGCAGACCGAGATCTTCGCGTTCGGAACCTGCGCCGGCGCGGTGCCGCGCATTTGCCGCACGCTTTCCTGCAGCGCGTACATGCCATACATGCCGGAGTGCATGTAGCTCAAGCCGCCGCCATTGGTGTTGAGCGGCAGCTTGCCGCCGGGGCGGGTGTTGCCGTCGGCGATGAATTTTCCGGTTTCTTCGTGCGGCATGAAGCCGAGATCGCCGAGGCCGTAGAGCGGCAGATGCGCAAAGGCGTCATAGATCATCAAATGATCGACATCGGCGTGGCTGATGCCGGCCTCCCGGAAGGCCAGCGGCCCCGCGACGCGAAACGCGCGCGAACTGTCGAAGGTCTGCATCTGGCTGACCATCGGCGTTTCCACGCTTTCGCCGGTACCCAGGATATAGACCGGCTTGTTCGGAAAATCCCGGGCGCGCTCGGCCGAGGCCAGGATCAGCGCGCCGCCGCCGTCGGTGACAAGACAGCATTGCAGGATGCGGAACGGATAGGCGATCATCCGCGAGTTCAGCACGTCCGCGACCGTGATCGGTGCTTTCATGGTGGCGCGCGGGTTCTTCGCGGCCCACTCGCGCTGCACCACCGCGACCATGGCGATCTGCTCGTGGGTGATGCCATGGCTCTTCATGTAGCGCAGCACTGGAATGGGAAACATGCTGGCCGGCGTCGAGACGCCATAAGGCAGCTCGAACTGGCCGTTCAGGCTGTCGGGACCGATCATGCGCGGGGTGCGGCCGATATTCGACTTGCCGCTTTCGGCATGCGTGATCAGCACCGTCCTGCACAGCCCGGCCTCGATGGCGGCGGCGGCGTGGCGGACATGCAGCATGAACGAACAGCCGCCGACCGAGGTGCCGTCGACCCAGCTCGGCGTGATGCCGAGATAGTGCGCGATCTGCTGCGGCGTCTCGACCGCCGTGGCCAGACCGTCGATATCGGACAGTTTCAGGCCGGCATCGGCGATCGCGTTCAACGCCGCGTCGGCGTGCAACTGGATCTGCGAGACGTTGGGAATGACGCCGAGTTCGGTGGTTTCGGCGGCGCCGACAACGGCAACCTCGTTCCTGCGCATGATCTTCAACCCTTCGACGGACGGAACAAAGGAAGGCAGATGTTGTCGTCGAGCTTTTCGAACACGACTTCCAGCTTCATGTCGAGCTCGAGTGCTTCCGGCGTTTGCGGACAATCCACGATATTGGTCATCATGCGGGGACCTTCGTCCAGTTCGACCACCGCAATGGCGTAAGGCGGCGTGAAGCCCGGCACCGGGCGGTGATGGATAACGTAGCTGTACAGCCTGGCCTTGCCGGAGGCCCTGAACAGGCTGACCTTGCGCGAAGCGCAGGCCGGGCAGAACGGGCGCGGCGGGAAATAGACGTTGGCGCAGGCGTCGCAGCGCTGCAGGCGCAATTCGCCGGCCCGGGTGCCATCCCAGAAATGCTGGGTTTCCGGTGTTGGTTTTGGTTTCGCTCGTGCGGGTTCCGCCATATCGGTCAATTCCTCCTGGGCGGGTCTTCGGCCCGCTGGTTCCGATCTTGATGCGACATTGGACGGCCCGGCGTCAACGGTCCAGCCGAGCTGTGGCATGCCGCCTGTTCCGGCACACGCGCCATTGCTTGGCCCGGAGCGCTTGTGTCGCCACGACTCGACGCGGTAGATTGCCGGCGAGAACAAAGAAAACCGGGAGGAATTGATGTCAAGGATCACGGGCGCGGTGCTGGCGGCGGCCTTTGCATTCGCCGCGCCGGCTTGGGCTGCCGAGGCGCCGGCCGAAATCAAGATCGGTACGCTTTATGCGTCATCGGGGCGCTACGCTTCGATTTCGATGCCGGTTTTCAGCGCGCTCAAACTCTGGTCCGACCAGAAAAACGCCGATGGCGGCGTCTACGTCAAGGCTTTCGACAAGAAGATTCCCGTCAAGCTTGTCGCCTATGACGACCAGAGCAACACCGCGACCGCGTCCACGCTTTACAACCAGCTGATCACCCAGGACAAGGTCGACCTCCTGGTCGCGGACTCCGGTTCGGTTTTGACCGCGCCCGCGGTTGCGATCGCGCGCGACCGCAAGGTGTTCCTGTTCGACCAGACCGGAACCGGCGCCAGCTTCTTCTCCAAGGACAATCCCTACATCGCGCTGATGGCCGATCCGGTCTCGACCGTCTGGCCCAAGCCGGTGGCGGATTTCATCTCGCATGACGGCCCGGGGCTCGGCATCAAGAAAGTCGCCATTCTCTACTCGACCAACGAATTCACTGGCACCCAGGCCAACGCGTTCCGCAAATTCGTCAAGGACTCCGGCGCGCCGATCGAGATCGTCTACGATCAGGGCGTTCCGACCGAAACCACCAACTACACCGTCATCATCAACAACATCAACAACACTGAACCGGACGCAGTGATCCATTTCGGATACGCGCCGAACGACATTGCGTTTTTGCGCAATGTTCAGGATGTCGGCGTCAAGTTCAAGATGCTGTTTTCGATCTATGCCGGCATCGAGACCGAGCTCCTGGAAAAGAACGTCGGCGAGAAGGCCCTCGAGCACGTCTTCACCTATGTGCCGCCCTCGGAACTGGACTATGCGGTCAATTTCGGCATGAACATGAAGGATTACAAGGCGGCCTGGGACAAGAAGTATCCTGATGGCAAGATCGAGTTTGGCTTCAATGCCACGGCCGGATACACCACAGGGCTCGTCATCGAGAAGACGCTATCGGTCGCCACCAGCCTCGAGCAGCTCGAACTGCGCCGCGCGGTGTTCAGCCTGTCCGGACAGCTCAAGACGCTGGATGGGACCTTCGCGCTTGACGAAACCGGCGGCCAGATCGGCGAGTTGACGCCGCTCGGCCAGCTCGAACTCGACGGTCAGGAACACATCAAGTTCGTCTCGATCTATCCGCACGAAACCGCCACCGGCAAGCCGGTCTATCCGCGTCCATGATGCGATCGCAGAACCCGGTGCGGCAGGCGAGGCGCTGATGCTGACTTACGCGCTCGTCGCCGGCGTGCTGTTCGGTCTGTATTTCAGCCTGGTCGGGATCGGCCTCAATCTCGTGTTCGGCGTCATGCGCATCGTCAACCTTGCGCATGGCGATTTCCTGATGCTGGGCGCGTTCACAGCGTTTGGCGTCGTGACCCTGGCGGGCATCGATCCCCTGTTCGCAGTGCCGCTGGCGTTCGTACTCTTCGTGCTGGCTGGTCTTTTGCTCTATTGGGTATTGGTGCCGCGGCTGCAGGGCTCGGTGAACCCGGAAATGCTGTCGATCATCCTGTTCTTCGGTCTGTCGCAGGTGATCGAGGCCGTCATGACCATTTTCTTCGGCACCAGCGAGCGCTCGATCCAGAGCCGCGCCCTCGGTACCGTGTTCTCCACCATCAAGATAAAGCTGTTCGGCGGCAAGCCCGGCGGCAGCGGGCCGGTCCAGATCTTTGGCCAGGGATTTCCGGCGTCATGGGTGATCGCGGCGATTACCAGCCTGATCGCGATCGCGCTGGTGTATGTCTATCTGTACCGTACCCGGCTCGGCACCCTGACCCGTGCGGTGATGTCGCGGCGCGACGAGGCGTTTGCGACCGGCATCGATGTCGATCGGGTCTCGGCCGCAGCCTTCGGCATCGGATTGGGTCTTGCAGCGGTGGCCGGCGTGTTCGCGCC
>NZ_JBEKXH010000409.1:0-5805 GCF_049512235.1 Bradyrhizobium sp. | reverse complement strand
AAGCTTTATGAATAAAAACCTTCATGAGCACGCGTAGCCCGGATGAGCGAAGCGCCATCCGGGCTTCCTTGCTTGCGGTGGTCCCGCGTATCGCTGCGCTCATGCGGACTACTCGCTGCACAGCAAAAGCCGGCTCGCCATCAGGACGTAGGATGGTTGGAGCGAAGCGATACCCGTCTCTCTCCGCCGGCGAAAGAAAAGAGATGGGTTTCGCGAAGGGCTCAACCCATCCTACGGGCAGAAACTGGTGCTGCCAGACAGGATTGAACTGTCGACCTCTCCATTACCAATGGAGTGCTCTACCACTGAGCTACGGCAGCGCGCCCGGTACCTTGAGAATCGGCCTGAAGGGCCCTAGAGCGGGCCGATCCTTGCCACAAGGCCCCCGCTGGCGCAAGCGGTCGGCGGCCCTGCAACGCCGTCAAAGACGGCCATCTTCGGCGCTGGAGGCCGGCTTGCCGCCTGCAACCGCCCGATCCGGTTCGCCAATTGGCCGCCCAGCTCAACCGGTGTCTTGATCGCGCGAATCATGACCTCTGCCGCGGGATGGAAGCATCGTGCTTTTCGACCAGGCGATGCCAGCCGTCCGAATAGGTTGCGGCAATGCCGCCAGTGACTGGATTTGGCCGCCCGGTGTATCCTCCGTGGCCAGCATGACACATTTGAGACGGGTTCACGATGACGGACGACAAGCCGGACCGCGAGGCGCAAAGGGCAAGGCTACCGAAAAATCCGGACAGAAATCCGGCCCGGGAGCGGCTGAAGCAGGCTTTGCGCGAAAATCTCAAGCGGCGAAAATCGCAGGCGCGCCGGCGCGGCGATGCTGCGGGCGCACCTTCCAATCGGGATGACCTCTCCCCACATGACGGCAGCGGAAAAAAGCCGGGCGAATAGCCGGGTTCGGTCGCTGGCAGGTTTTTGCTAGGCTAGCTTGTTGTGATGTGAGAGGGAGATCGCCGTGGCCCCCGCGACCGAAGGCAGCACCGCCGTGCCGGCGCGCGTGTTCGTCCGTTTCGAACAGACCTTCCCGACGCTCACGGCGCAGGAGATCGCGCGGATGCGCCGGTTCGGCGAGCTGCGCAATTTCAAGAACGGCGAGCTGCTGTTCGAAACCGGCAAGCCCGGGCCCGGCATGTTCGTGGTTTTGTCCGGCCATATCGCGATCACCCAGCGCGATGGCCTCGGGCATGTGTCGCCGGTGATCGATCAGGGACCGGGGCAATTCGCCGCCGAGATCGGCCAGCTCTCGGGCCGCATCGCGCTGGTCGACGGCCATGCCGAGGGCGAGGTCGAAACCCTTCTGATCCCGCCGGATAGACTGCGCGCGCTATTGGTCGCCGAAGCCGATCTCGGCGAGCGCATCATGCGCGCCCTGATCCTGCGCCGGGTCAGCCTGATCCAGGGCGGCGTCGGCGGGCCGGTTTTGATCGGGCCTTCGAATTCGAGCGGCGTCGTCCGCCTGCAGGGATTTCTCACCCGCAACGGCTTTCCGCATCATCTGCTCGACCCCGAAAGCGACAACGATGCCGCCGAACTGATTGCACGTTATTCGCCGCAGCCCTCGGATTGGCCGCTGGTGGTGACCGCCGACGGCACCGTGCTCAAGAATCCCGGCGAGACCGAACTGGCGCGCGCGCTCGGCATGATCGGCGGCCCGGCCGGGAACAGGATCTACGATACGGCGATCGTCGGCTGCGGTCCGGCGGGGCTTGCGACCGCGGTGTATGCCGCCTCCGAAGGTCTGTCGGTGGTGGTGCTGGATTCGCGCGCTTACGGCGGGCAGGCCGGCGCCAGCGCGCGGATCGAGAACTATCTCGGCTTCCCGACGGGAATCTCGGGCCAGGCACTGGCCGGCCGCGCCTTCAGCCAGACCCAGAAGTTCGGCGCCGAGATCATGATTCCGGTCGAGGTGAAATCGCTCGATTGCGCGCGCACCGACGGCGCCTTCGCGCTGACGCTCGATGGCGGCGCGGCGTTGCGCGCGCGTTCCATCGTGGTCGCGAGCGGCGCCCGCTACCGGCGGCCGGAGATCGACAATCTCGATCGGTTCGAAGGCCGCGGGGTGTTCTACTGGGCCTCGCCGATCGAGGCGCGGCTGTGCGCGGCGCAGGACATCGTGCTGGTCGGCGGCGGCAATTCCGCCGGCCAGGCCGCGGTGTTCCTGTCCGGCCATGCCCGCAAGGTTTACATGGTGATCCGCGGCGGCGGCCTGGGCGCCAGCATGTCGCGCTACCTGATCGAGCGCATCGAAGCCACGCCGAACATCGAATTGATGTTCAACACCGAGGTGGTCGGCCTCGAAGGCGCCGAAAACGCTTCGCTCGAGCGGGTGCGCTGGCGCAGCCGCTTGTCCGGCGAAGCGACCACCATCGAGATCCGCAATCTGTTCCTGTTCGTCGGCGCCGATCCCGCCACCGGCTGGCTCGAGAGCTGCGGCGTCACGCTCGACCGCGCCGGTTTTGTCGTCACCGGCGCGCAGTCGGAACAAAATCAGGGGCGCCCGGTCACCCAGCTGGAAACCTCGGTGCCCGGCGTGTTCGCGGTCGGCGATGTGCGCTCGGGATCGGTCAAGCGGGTCGGCGGCGCGATCGGCGAGGGCGCCCAGGTGGTGGCGGCGTTACATGGCTTTCTTGGCGGCGCGGCGAAACCGGCGCTGTAGCGGCAGGAGATGGAGACAGGGCATGGCCAAGCAATGCAGCCATATTGCCGGCATCCGCGACGTCAAGCCGAGCGCGCTGGGTTGCGAGGAATGCCTGAAGAGCGGCAGCCAGTGGCTGCATCTGCGGATCTGCCGCAGCTGCGGTCACGTCGGCTGCTGCGACGATTCTCCCAACAGGCACGCCACCAAGCATTTCCAGGCCACCCAACATCCAGTCATCGAGGGCTACGATCCGCCGGAGGGATGGGGCTGGTGCTACGTCGACGAAGTGCTGTTCGATCTGTCGCAGCGAAAGACCCCCCATGACGGTCCGATCCCGCGCTATTATTGAGGTCCGTTTTCCTTCCGGCAACCACCATGCCAGAAACGGAGGCATCGCGCGCCGCATTTTTGGACCCCCGCCGCGGGCTGAATTTGACGCCGGAGCTGACGCAAGTATGGCATTTTCCCCTGCGGCGTCGTAGCCTTTCATCCATCCGATGAGAGGGAATGTAATATGATCCTCGGAATGAGTCTTGCCACCTTTACCGCGCTGCATGTGATCATCAGCCTGGTCGCCATCGTCGCCGGCATTATCGTGATGATCGGCCTGCTCGGCTCCAACCGGATGCAGGGCCTGACCGCGCTGTTCCTGCTGTTCACGATTCTGACCAGCGCCACCGGCTTCCTGTTTCCGTTCACCCAGCTCTTGCCCTCGCATATGATCGGCATTCTTTCGCTGGTGCTGCTGGCGATCGCCTGTGTCGCGCTTTACGTCATGAAGCTTGCGGGCGCGTGGCGTGCGATCTATGTGGTGACCGCGATGCTGTCGCTGTATCTCAACATCTTCGTTCTGGTCATCCAGGCTTTTCTGAAGATCGGGCCGTTGCACGCGCTGGCCCCCAGCGTGCCGCCAAGCGAGCCGCCATTCCTGGTGATCCAGGGGATCGTGCTGGCTTTCTTCGTGATCGTCATCATCGGCGCGGCAAGACGATTTCGCCCAACGCCGGGCTACGCCTGATCGATGCGCGTTCGACCGGCAAAAGCTTGTCGCCTGCCCGCGTTCCTCGACGGATGAAAGTCATCCTGTTCGGCGCCACCGGAATGGTCGGGCAGGGCTGCTTGCGCGAATGCCTGCGCGATCCCGGCGTGGAAAGCGTGCTCGCGGTCGGGCGCCGCCCGAGCGGACAATTGCACGCCAAGCTGCGCGAAATCGTGCACGATGATTTCCTGGATTATTCGGCCATCGAATTGCAATTGGCGGGATCCCATCAAATAGCCGCAAATTTCACGCTTTTGCCATCCGGGCCTTGTTCGCCCTATACTTCCCCCGGCAAAAAGCAGGAATCGGCATGGATCGCATTCGCATCGTCGGCGGCCGCAAGCTCAACGGCACCATTGCGATCTCGGGTGCGAAAAATGCCGCGCTGCCATTGATGATTGCGGGCCTGTTGAGCGAGGAAACGCTGGTCCTGGACAACGTGCCGCGGCTTGCCGACGTCGCCCAGCTGCAGCGCATTCTCGGCAATCACGGCGTCGATATCACCTCGGTGGGCAAACGGCCCGGCGACCACGAATATCGCGGCCAGACCCTGCATATTTCGGCGGCCGATATCGTCGATACCACGGCGCCTTACGAATTGGTGTCGCGGATGCGCGCGAGCTTCTGGGTGATCGCGCCGTTGTTGGCGCGGATGCACGAGGCCAGGGTGTCGCTGCCCGGCGGTTGCGCCATCGGCACCAGGCCGGTCGATCTCTTGATCATGGCGCTGGAAAAACTCGGCGCCGAAATTGCCATCGACGGCGGCTACGTGGTGGCGCGGGCGCCAGGTGGCCTCAAGGGCGCGGCGATCGATTTTCCCAAGGTGACGGTGAGCGGCACCCATGTCGCCATGATGGCGGCAACGCTCGCCCGCGGCACCACCATCATCGATAACGCGGCCTGCGAGCCGGAAATTGCCGATGTCGCGCTCTGCCTGAACAAGATGGGCGCGCGCGTCCTGGGCGCGGGGACGCCGCGCATCGTCGTCGAGGGCGTGCGCCGGCTGCACGGCGCGCGCCACACCGTGCTGCCGGACCGCATCGAAACCGGTACCTATGCGATGGCGGTGGCGATGACCGGCGGCGACGTCAAGCTTTCGGGGGCGCGCCCCGAATTGCTGCAATCGGCGCTCGACGTGCTGATGCAGGCTGGGGCCGCCATCAGCTCCGACAATGAAGGCATCCGCGTCGCCCGCAATGGCACGGGCATCAGCCCGGTCAGGGTCTCGACCGCGCCGTTTCCAGGTTTTCCCACCGATCTGCAGGCGCAACTGATGGCGCTGATGACCTGCGCCGGGGGCTGCTCGGAGATCACCGAGACGATTTTCGAGAATCGCTTCATGCATGTGCAGGAACTGGCGCGGTTCGGCGCGCGGATTCATCTCGACGGCGAGACCGCCACCATCGAGGGTATCGCCAGGCTGCGCGGCGCGCCGGTCATGGCGACCGATCTGCGCGCCTCGGTGTCGCTGGTGATCGCGGGGCTTGCGGCCGAAGGCGAGACCATGGTCAACCGCGTCTATCATCTCGATCGTGGCTTCGAGCGGCTGGAGGAAAAGCTTTCCGCCTGCGGCGCCTCGATCGAGCGCATCAGCGACTGAAGCACCGGGGGTGTGATCGGTGATGGCAAAGCTCAAACTGATGGCGCTCGATGCCGACGATCTCGCCGTGATCTCGGCGCATGTGCAGGACGCAAGAGTAAAGACCGCCGACATCATCTGGCGGCAAGGCGAAAAGCGGCTGGTGATCGGCATGAGCCGGCTCGACTGGGAACAGACGCTGACGGGCGAAACCTCGCCGTGCCGGCTGATCGCGGCGCTGCGCTTCGACCGGGTATTGTCGTGCAAGTCGCGTAACATCGATGGCCGGGCGGACGACGCCGCGCTGGAACTGCTCGGGATCGAGTTTCATCCCGGCGAGCCGCCCGGCGGCAGCGCGGTGCTGTTGTTCAGCCAGGGCGGCGCGCTGCGGCTGGACGTCGAATGCCTGGAATGCGAGCTGACCGATCTGGGGATGGACGATCTCGGCGTGAGCGATTCCGGCGCGGGCGCCAAGTCCCCGGAGCAGGAAGTCTGAGCTGCAGTGCGTGGGGTGGCAAAGGCGCTCTTGGCGCCGTGCCCACCATG
>NZ_JBEKXH010000408.1:0-5817 GCF_049512235.1 Bradyrhizobium sp. | reverse complement strand
CGGTGGCCAGCGACCGGCGCATCCCGTCGACGATGGACTGATAAGACAGTCCGTCCTCGGCGAGTCTGCGGTGGAACGTCCGCAAGGAGAGGCCGAGTTCGGATGCGATCTCGGCGGCGGCGGGAAACCGGTGGGGGCTGTTGAGGCAGGCGACGCGAATCTTTCGAACCAGATCGGATTCGCCGGGACGCTCGGTCAGGACCACGTCGCAAACCTGTTGGCATATTTTCGCGGTGATCGGGTTCGCGTTCGGGCATGGCAGATCGAGCACTTTCGCGTCGAAATGCCATTCCATGCGGTCGGCGTCGAAGTCGATCGCGCAGTTGAACAGGCGTTCGTAGTTGCGCCAATGCGCGGGGGCTGGAAACGGAAATATCATCCGCGTGCTTGGGAACGGCGATTCGAGGACACGGCTGAACAGCACGGTCATCGAGCTTCGCCAGAATTCGGCGGCGAACGGCAGCAGGTTGCCCAGCGTGTCAAGACCGTGGCTGCGCAGGATCGCGGTTTTCCCGGCTTCGATCCGGAAGCTGATTTGCCGCACCGCGGGTCCCGCCATGGTGACATGATCGAGCGAAAACAGCAGCGCATCGCCGAAGGTGGGGCTGGAGACCATCGCATAGCCGTAGATCCCGTAGTCGCTGATCCGCTGCCGGGCACCTGCCAACAGCCCGATATCCGATCGCTTGGCGAGCTTCATGGCGTTGCGGTAGATGGCCAGCCGCTGCCGGTACGAAATTCGGGCCTGCGGATCTTCGAGCTGAGCAGCATCGACGCCGGTTCGGGCAAACAAATCCCGGACCGAGATCCCTTCCGCCGCAAGTTCCGCAGCCAACGCGGCCAGACCCAGGAGATTCTGCGTCGGAGCCTCGGGGTCGCCCGAGAACGGCGTCACGACCTTGATCGGCTTCATGCGTCCTCCCTGCCTTGCTGGCGCGGATTGACGTCCCTTATTTGGGAGTTCCAATCGCTTTGGCAGCTTTCGACATCATAATTGGCAGAGCTTGACGTTGTCACCTCCGCGCGCTGAGCCAATATCCCAACCCGTAACGGATAGCCCCAAGGGCCGGTGTCAACGAGGAAGCGTCCATCGGCCGAACGACATGCCCGTTCAGGGTTGCCGGCCGCATTCGACGAAACGAGGGATAGGGATGACGACAGTCACGCACGAAATCGATGGCAAGGTCGGCGTGGTCACGCTGGCGAAGCCGCCGCACAATCTGATCGACGACCAGCTCATCAACGACCTCGTCGCGGCCTACCGCACGGTGGTTGCGGATGGTTGCCGCGCGATCCTGCTTCGCAGCTCGATGCGGCATTTCTGCGCGGGCGCCGAGATGCGGTCATGGGGAACGGGCACGCGCATTCACACCGACCAGGTGAAGCTCGAGGCTATGCTGCAGGATCTCGAGGACGTGGCGGTGCCGACGGTCGCGGCCGTGAACGGCGGCGCGCTCGGGGGCGGCCTCGAATTGGCGCTGACCTGCGACATGATCCTTGCCGCGGATACCGCGTTCCTGGGCCAGGTCGAGGTTGCGGTCGGCCTGCTGCCCCTGCTCGGCGGCACACAACGGCTCGCGCAGCGGGCCGGCGTGGCGCGCGCCAAGGAAATCGCCATGCTTGGACGCCGCCACACCCCGGAAGCGTTCGAACGCTGGGGCATCATCAACCTCGTCGTGCCGGAATCCGAACTGCCTTCGGCTTCGATGACCTGGGCTCGGCAGCTTGCCGCGGGACCGACACAGGTCATCAGGGGCATCAAGCTGCAGGCCAATCTCGAGGCGCGCGGCGGAATCGGCGCTGCCGATGCACGCCAGGTCGAGATCAACGATACCATCTGGAAGGCGAGGGATCGGCAGCGTGGCGCCGATGCCTTCTTTGCGACGGGTCCCGCGACCGCGATATTCCAGGGAGATTGATCATGTCCGCTGCTCCGCTCGAGGGATTGCGGGTGGTCGATTTCACCCGCGTGCTGGCAGGCCCGCACTGCACCAAGGCGCTGCGCGATCTCGGTGCCGACGTGACCAAGATCGAACCGCCGGCCGGCGACCTGGGGCGCGTCGGCCTGCCCCACGTCAACGGCATCGGCCTCTATTACGTGCAGCAAAACGCGGGAAAGAGGAATCTCAGCCTGGATCTGAATTACGCGGAAGCGCGCGAGATCGTCGCGCAGCTCTGCCGCGACGCAGATGTCATCGTCGAAAACTTTCGCCCCGGCACACTCGCGCGCTTCGGTTTCGGCTACAACGACGTCAAGGCGTTCAATCCGCGTGTCGTCTATGTTTCCCTAAGCGGGTACGGGCAATCCACGTCGTGGAAGAACCGGCCTGCCTTTGCGCCCACGGTTCAGGCCGAGACCGGCCTGACGGCCATCGTTCAGGAACATTTCGGCGAAGCGCTGTCGGAACCGCGGGGCGACTCCTGCAGCCATGCGGATGTCTATACCGGGTTGCAGGGTGTCATTGCCGTGCTCGCCGCTTTGCAGCACCGCAACCGCACCGGCGAAGGCCAGCATGTCGACGTGTCGATGGCCGCCACCATGCTGTCGGTGAACGAGCGCGCCGGCGCGATGCTATCGGAAATCGACACGGATGGTGAGCCGATCGCGCTGTCGGCCAATGAATCCCATATTTTCGAAATGGCTGACGGCACCAGGTTGACCATCGCCGCGAGCCCGATCTATTCGCCGATGTTCACGCGTTACTGCGCGATGATGCGGCGGAGCGATCTTCTGAGCGATCCGCGCTACGCGACGGCCAAATTGCGGAGGCAAAATCTGGCGTCTCTGCTGGCCGAGGTCCGGGCCTGGCTGGCGACCTTCGACAGCCTCGAGCAGTTGCAGGCGCAAGTCAGCGAAGCGGGCCTTGCCGTCGGCCGCGTGCGGACGGTCAACGAGTTCGCCAGGTCCGAGTGGGTCAGGGAATGGAACGCGATCGTTGACGTCGACGATCGCGGCGGTGGCACTTTGCGGATGCCCGGCAACCCCTGGATCTTCAGCCGCTCGGAGCTGCCGCCCCCCGGTGCGCCTGCGTTCCAGGGTGAGCATAACGAGGAAATATTAAAAGAGCTGCAGATATCAGAAGAAGCGATCCAGGATTTTCGGCACCGAAGCATTGTCCTGAGCCGGCGCTAGGTGACGCCGCGACACGCGCAGTGCATCCGGGCGCCGAAATTGAACAACAGCCAATTAGCCGAGCGGCAGAGCGGCGCGTGTCTCCTTCAGAATTTCTTTCGAAAAGCTCCGCGACATCGCCGCATCGGGACCGGTCGTACTCGCGCCTGACCTGTCGAAACCCAGGGTCGTGGGACTGACGCGCCAGTTGGCCGAATCCTATGTGCCTGTGACGATTACGGTTTCTTATGCCGGTCAGGACGGCACCCCAAAGCCATTTTTGATGATCGTTGATTGGCTCAAGGTCGGCGGCGATTGGAAGATCGCTTCCGAGATCATCTTGCCGGTTCCGCCGGTAACGGTGATCAAAGGTTAGCTCGAACTCGCTCTCACGGTGGTCAACTCGCGCGCCGCGATGGTTCGACTGTGCTGGTCGGGCATTCCTTCTCCGGAATGATCGTCACGGAGGCCGGCATCACAGAGAAAACAGTAATTCTGCGCTTTATTGCCGACCTCTCGGCGCGCTCGGCGAAACTCTGACCCCAATTCGGACTTGCAGCAGCTGCTTCCAAGGTAAGGTTTGCCCCCCGGACAAGCTTACGCCGCCCGCGGCCTCGCCATCAGTCGCACGCCGAGGGCACTCAGGCGCTTCCGGATGGTCTCAAATTCGAGCTTGGTGTCGCCGGAGCCCGTCAAAAACCGTTACTGGTTCTGTAAAACGATACCAGGGGCGGTTCCCATGAAAATTCGATCCTGTCCACGAATTTTCGTTCCGAAAGCACCCTATCCTGAAAAATAGTGACTTTCCATGACATTGAGCCTGCCCGCATTGGCCTTGGCATAGGCCACGAATTCCCGGAAGGTTGTTGGCGGGATAAGGTAACACATTCCGAAAGGTGGATTTCCGGCCGGGCACCTCGTTAACTGGATTTCGGTCAAATCTGACATTGGAACGTTGGCGGTATATTGATTGTCGCATGAAGCAAAAAGACATGAACATCGAAACCATCACGAAGGCGTTTGACGTGATGGGTCGCTATCTTCGCGAACGGAACACGGTCGGAGAGATCGCGGTGTATGGCGGTTCTGCGATACTGCTGCACTTTCCATGGCGCAAATCGACCGAAGACGTCGACGCTACCTTTGGAAAGCCGGAAGCTTCGGTAAAGGATGCCGCCGCCTTCGCGGCGATCGAGCTTCGGCTACCGGACGGATGGCTGAACAATTCAGTTGGAGGTTTCACATCGGAAGCTGAACGGGACGAATTCTTCGTGCTGTTCGGCGATTATCCCAAGGGACAAAAATCCGGATTGAGGGTGTTCCTGGCAAAGCCGGAATACCTCATCGCGATGAAGCTAAAGGCCCTTGTCCGCGAAAGCTACGACGACAAGGATTTCAGCGACATCGTGGGCCTGGCAGTCGAAGCAAAAATTGAAACGGCGGTCCAGTTGAACGATCTTTTTGCATCATTCTTCCCGAATGAAAGGCTCGACCCCGTGGCTGCTGCCCGGATCCCTGAAGCTATCGAAGCCATCCAGGCAAGGAAACCGCGATGAGCCGGCCCATGACATTGAAGGAGGCTGCGTCGGTCGCCATCTCAGGGGAGAAAAATTTCGGCGATTGCATTGACGAGTTCGTCGACACATTCTATCTCGATCATCCGGACAAGAAACGGCAGCAAGGGAGGATCGAAGACATTCCTCCGATCATCGGGAATCCGTCGCAGGACGCATGGATTGGCGCCGTCGGCGAACATCTCGCTCGCCGCTGGGGCCTTGAGGTCCCTGCATGGACGAGACGGCCGGAACATTACCTCCTGGACCGCCCCAAATTCGTTCCGGATTCGAGAGCGCTCCGCTCCATCTTGATTTGCGAAAGCCCCGCGGCGTTCCGGTCACGGATGATATTCACATTCGCCGAACCTCTGCAAAGAGCCCGGTTTCCTCTCAAAGCCGGCTGAGCGGGTAGGGTGGATTGGAGCCCTCCGGGTCCGCCAACGCACGGCCCGATGACAGGCTCCGGCGCAATCCGCCGCTCCGGGCCGCGCGCCTCACGCGCGAAAAGACTCCCGCGGGATCGGTCAAAGCATCTATGCCGGCGACAGTATGTTGTACCAACGGTACCAACGGTCGCAACTCCTGACTCGTCATGCCCGGGCTCGTCCCGCCTGCGGCGCCGAAGCCCCTTCGGTGCGGGGCATCCACGTCTTATTCTGCCGACGCAGCAAAGACGTGGATGGCCGGGACTACGCCCGGCCATGACGGTGGATGGTCACTGCCAAGGACCGTTGGTATTACTTTGCATGGGTTGTTTTCGATATTTTGGGCATGCCGAGCCGCAGCTCGCGTGCACCGCCCAACCGCCCGATGGGCTTCGGCGCCGGTCCCCGCTGCCGCTTCCTGCAACCCGGCGACGTGGCGCAGTGATTTGCCCGACGGGCGGCCGCGGCAAAAACCTGTCCAGGGGGACAAGCAAAAATATCGCGCTTCGCGATCCACCCAAACAATACTACACCCAAGACATTGCGGAATGATGGTCGCGGGCGGGTGGCGGTCGTCTCGCAGTCGCCTTCAGGGGCGCGCGGCGAATTGCGCGTCCGGCTGTTTGACAAGTGAATGGAATAGGCAGGCCTTGGTCCCGCGGCGAAGGCGATGGGCGGATCGCGCGCTCATTCAAGCCCGACCCGAGCATGTGCGGATGGGCCT
>NZ_JBEKXH010000407.1:0-5832 GCF_049512235.1 Bradyrhizobium sp. | reverse complement strand
AGCTGGATCGCCTTGCCTTCGATCAGGACCGGCTCGAACGCCTGAATGCCGAGGCGATGCAGCGTCGGCGCGCGGTTGAGCAGCACCGGATGCTCGCGGATCACCTCGTCGAGGATGTCCCAAACCTCCGGCTTCTCCTTCTCGACCAGCTTCTTGGCTTGCTTCACCGTCGTCGACAGGCCCTTGGCGTCGAGCCGCGAATAGATGAACGGCTTGAACAGCTCGAGCGCCATCTTCTTCGGCAGGCCGCACTGATGCAGGCGCAATTCGGGACCGACCACGATCACCGAACGGCCGGAATAGTCGACGCGCTTGCCGAGCAGGTTCTGACGGAAACGGCCCTGCTTGCCCTTGAGCATGTCGGCGAGCGACTTCAACGGACGCTTGTTGGCGCCGGTGATGACGCGGCCACGGCGGCCGTTGTCGAACAGGGCGTCAACCGCCTCCTGCAACATGCGCTTTTCGTTGCGGATGATGATGTCGGGCGCGCGCAGCTCCATCAGCCGCTTCAAGCGGTTGTTGCGGTTGATGACGCGGCGGTAGAGATCGTTGAGATCCGAGGTCGCAAAGCGGCCGCCGTCGAGCGGCACCAGCGGACGCAGGTCCGGCGGAATCACCGGCACCACGGTCAGGATCATCCATTCCGGCTTGTTGCCGGAATAACGGAAGGCCTCGACGATCTTCAGGCGCTTGGCGAGCTTCTTGTGCTTGATGTCGGATTCGGTCTCCTGCATCTCGACGCGCAGCGACGCCTCGAGCTTCTCCAGCTCGAGACCCTTCAACAGCTCGCGGATCGCCTCGGCGCCGATCATGGCGGTGAAGCTGTCCTGGCCGTATTCGTCCTGCGCCTTCAGATACTCGTCTTCCGACAAGAGCTGACGGTCCTTGAGCGCGGTGAGGCCCGGCTCGAGCACGACGTAATATTCAAAATACAGGATCCGCTCGAGATCCTTCAGCGTCATGTCGAGCAGAAGCCCGATGCGGGAAGGCAGCGACTTCAGGAACCAGATATGCGCCACGGGGGCGGCCAGCTCGATATGGCCCATGCGCTCGCGCCGGACCCGCGACAGCGTCACTTCGACCGAGCACTTTTCGCAGATGATGCCCTTGTACTTCATGCGCTTGTACTTGCCGCACAGGCACTCGTAGTCCTTGATCGGTCCGAAGATGCGCGCGCAGAACAGCCCGTCCCGCTCGGGCTTGAAGGTGCGGTAGTTGATGGTCTCCGGCTTCTTGATCTCGCCATAGGACCACGACAGAATCTTCTCCGGCGAGGCGATCGAGATCCGGATCTGGTCGAAGACCTGAGCCGGGGTCGTCGGATTGAAAAGATTCATGATCTCTTGATTCATCGTCTTCTCCGTCTGCCGACCTTCGCCGGCTCAAACATTTCGCTCTGTCATGCTCCGCCGCGGCGGAGCACCAGTAGTCACCGCCGCCGCTGGCGGACGATGACGGTGGCGAGGGCGGCGCTTGCGCCGCCCTTCCAAAAAATTACTCTGCGGCTTCCGACGTCGGGGTCCCCATCTTGGAATTGTGCAGGTCGACGTTGAGGCCGAGCGAACGCATTTCCTTGACCAATACGTTGAACGATTCCGGAATGCCGGCTTCGAAGGTGTCGTCGCCGCGCACGATCGCCTCGTACACCTTGGTGCGGCCGGCGACGTCGTCCGACTTCACGGTCAGCATTTCCTGCAGCGTGTAGGCCGCGCCGTAAGCCTCGAGCGCCCACACTTCCATTTCGCCGAAGCGCTGGCCGCCGAACTGCGCCTTGCCCCCCAGCGGCTGCTGGGTCACGAGCGAGTATGGTCCGATCGACCGGGCGTGGATCTTGTCGTCGACGAGGTGATGCAGCTTCAGCATATAGATGTAGCCGACGGTCACCTTGCGGTCGAACGCGTCGCCGGTGCGGCCGTCATAGACGGTGGACTGCCCGGAGGCGTCGAGACCGGCGAGCTTCAGCATCTCCTCGATGTCGGCTTCCTTGGCGCCGTCGAACACCGGGGTTGCGATCGGCACGCCGTGGCGGAGATTGCCGCCAAGCTCCATCAGTTCGCTGTCGTTGAGCGACCTGATGGTTTCCTCGTCGCCATAGATCTTTCTCAAGGTCTCCTTCAGCGGCTTGATGTCCTGCTTGGCATAATACGCATCGACGGTCTGGCCGATCCGCTTGCCGAGGCCGGCGCAGGCCCAGCCGAGATGGGTCTCGAGAATCTGCCCGACATTCATCCGGCTCGGCACGCCCAGCGGATTGAGCACGATATCGGCATGGGTGCCGTCCTCGAGGAACGGCATGTCCTCGATCGGAACGATCTTGGAAACCACACCCTTGTTGCCGTGACGGCCCGCCATCTTGTCGCCGGGCTGTATCTTGCGCTTCACCGCGACAAAGACCTTGACCATCTTCATCACGCCGGGCGGCAATTCGTCGCCGCGCTGCAGTTTCTCGACCTTGTCGAGGAAGCGCTGTTCCAGGCCCCGCTTCGATTCGTCGTACTGCTTATGCATGGCCTCGATTTCGGCCATCAGCTTGTCGTTGGACGAAGCAAACATCCACCACTGCGACCGCGGATGCTCGTCGAGCACCGCGCGCGTGATCTTGGTGTCCTTCTTGAAGCCCTTCGGACCGGCAACGCCCTGGCGGTTTTCCAACAGCTCCGCCAGGCGGCTGTAGACGTTGCGGTCGAGGATCGCCTGCTCGTCGTCGCGGTCCTTGGCCAGGCGCTCGATTTCCTCCCGCTCGATCGCCAGCGCGCGCTCGTCCTTGTCGACGCCATGCCGGTTGAATACCCGCACTTCGACGATGGTGCCCTGCACGCCGGGGGGCACGCGCAGCGAGGTGTCGCGAACGTCGGACGCCTTTTCGCCGAAGATGGCGCGCAACAGCTTTTCTTCCGGCGTCATCGGGCTTTCGCCCTTCGGCGTGATCTTGCCGACCAGGATGTCGCCGGCCCGGACTTCGGCGCCGATGTAGACGATGCCGGCTTCGTCGAGGTTCTTCAGCGCCTCCTCCGAGACGTTCGGAATGTCGCGGGTGATTTCCTCAGGTCCGAGCTTGGTATCGCGGGCCATGACCTCGAATTCCTCGATGTGGATCGAGGTGAAGACGTCGTCCTTCACGATCCTTTCCGAGAGCAGGATCGAATCCTCGAAGTTGTAGCCGTTCCACGGCATGAACGCGACCAGCACGTTGCGGCCGAGTGCGAGTTCGCCGAGGTCGGTCGAGGGACCGTCGGCGATGATGTCGCCCTTGCGCACGACATCGCCGACCTTCACCAGCGGACGCTGGTTGATGCAGGTCGACTGGTTGGAGCGCTGGTACTTCATCAGCCGGTAGATATCGACGCCCGACTTGGTGGGATCGAGATCCTCGGTGGCGCGGATAACGATACGGGTGGCGTCGATCTGGTCGATCACGCCGGTGCGGCGCGCCGCGATTGCGGCACCGGAGTCGCGCGCGACCACGCCTTCCATGCCGGTGCCGACGAACGGCGCCTCGGCCCGCACCAGCGGCACCGCCTGGCGCTGCATGTTCGAGCCCATCAGCGCGCGGTTGGCGTCGTCGTTCTCGAGGAACGGAATCAGCGCCGCGGCCACCGAAACCAGCTGCTTCGGCGACACGTCCATGTAGTCGACCTTGTCCGGCGTGATCATCACCACGTCGCCGGAATGGCGGCAGACCACGAGGTCGTCGGTGAAGCGGCTCTTGGCGTCGAGCGCCACATTGGCCTGCGCGACGTGGTAGCGGCCCTCCTCCATCGCCGACAGATAGATCACCTCGTCGGTGACGCGGCCGTCCTTGACCTTGCGATAGGGCGTTTCAACGAAGCCGTATTTGTTGACGCGCGCGAAGGTCGCCAGCGAATTGATCAGGCCGATGTTCGGGCCTTCCGGGGTCTCGATCGGGCAGATCCGGCCGTAATGGGTCGGATGCACGTCACGCACCTCGAAGCCGGCGCGCTCGCGGGTCAGGCCGCCCGGGCCCAGCGCCGAGAGCCGGCGCTTGTGGGTGATTTCCGACAGCGGATTGGTCTGATCCATGAACTGGGACAATTGCGACGAGCCGAAGAATTCGCGCACCGCGGCGGCCGCCGGCTTGGCGTTGATCAGGTCCTGCGGCATCACGGTGTCGATATCGACACTGGACATGCGCTCCTTGATCGCGCGCTCCATGCGCAACAGGCCGATTCGGTACTGGTTCTCCATCAGCTCGCCGACCGAGCGCACGCGGCGGTTGCCGAGGTGATCGATGTCGTCGATTTCGCCCTTGCCGTCGCGCAGGTCGACCAGCGTCTTGATGACGGCGAGAATGTCTTCCTTGCGCAGCGTGCGGTGGGTGTCGGGCGCGTCGAGCTCGAGGCGCATGTTCATCTTGACGCGGCCGACCGCGGACAGGTCGTAGCGCTCCGAATCGAAGAACAGCGACTGGAACATGGTCTGGGCCGAATCGATGGTCGGCGGCTCGCCGGGACGCATCACGCGATAGATGTCGAACAGCGCGTCTTCACGCGTCATGTTCTTGTCGGCGTGCAGGGTGTTGCGGATATAGGCGCCAACATTGACATGGTCGATGTCGAGCAGCGGCAGTTCCTTGTAGCCATGCTCGTTGAGGGACTTCAGCGACTTCTCGGTGATTTCCTCGCCGGCCTCGGCGTAGATTTCACCGGTCTTGGGATTGACGAGATCCTCGGCAAGATAGTTGCCGACCAGTTCCTCATCGGACAGCCGCAGCGCCTTGAGGCCCTTTTCCTGCAACTGGCGCGCGGCGCGCACGGTCAGCTTCTTGCCGGCATCGAGCACCACCTTGCCGGTGTCGGCATCGACCAGGTCGTTGATCGTGGAGTAGCCGCGGAAACGGGTGGCGTCGAACGGCACGCGCCAGCCATCCTTGGCCCGCTTGTAGATGATCTTCTTGTAGAACGTCGACAGGATGGTTTCGCCGTCGAGCCCGAGCGCGAACATCAGCGAGGTCACCGGAATCTTGCGGCGGCGGTCGATGCGCGCGAACACGATGTCCTTGGCGTCGAATTCGATATCGAGCCAGGAACCGCGATAGGGAATGACGCGCGCGGCGAACAGAAGCTTGCCGGACGAATGGGTCTTGCCCTTGTCGTGATCGAAGAACACGCCGGGCGAACGGTGCATCTGCGAGACGATGACGCGCTCGGTGCCGTTGACGACGAAGGTGCCGTTGTTGGTCATGAGCGGGATGTCGCCCATGTAGACGTCCTGCTCCTTGATGTCCTTCACGGAGCGCGCGCCGGTCTCTTCGTCGATATCGAACACGATGAGCCGCAGCGTCACCTTGAGGGGTGCCGCATAGGTCATGCCGCGCTGGCGGCATTCGTCCACGTCGTATTTGGGCGGCTCGAACTCGTAATGGACGAATTCGAGCTGGGCGGTGTTGGAGAAGTCGGAGATCGGGAACACCGACTTGAACACCGCCTGCAGACCTTCGTCGGGACGCCCGCCATGGGGCTCCTTGACCAGCAGGAATTGATCGTAGGACGCCTTCTGAACCTCGATGAGGTTCGGCATCTCTGCGACTTCCTCGATTTTTCCAAAGGACTTGCGGACCCGTTTACGACCGGTGAACGTTTGTGCCATCGTGGCCTCTTTCTTCCTCCGTCCGCCCCGGATGGGCGGCGGGGTCTTCCAGCCGGCCAAAAGCCGGACCGGAAGAGGATTAGGGCGGCGGAATTTATTCCGCCGATTTCATGCCGGGCCCGCGCGTCGGGACGCCCGTTCGCAACCAACGCAAGCGCCGCGGAACCCGGGAACTCGCGGCCGGGAACCCGGCAACCCGAACGCAGGCAGTTGGCGCCTGCAATG
>NZ_JBEKXH010000406.1:0-9700 GCF_049512235.1 Bradyrhizobium sp. | reverse complement strand
GTTCCGTGAGGATGGCCTTGTCAGGACAGATATCGTCCGGATTCTCGAAGAATCCGGCCTGGGCATGCCGACGTATACCGAATGGGGCCGGAGCCGGTCTGGCTGCTTCTTCTGCTTCTACCAGCAGAAGATCGAATGGGTTCGGTTGAAGGAGAAGCATCCGGATCTGTTCGAGCAGGCGAAGGAATACGAAGCGAGAAGCCTCCGCCAAGGCGTCAATTTTACTTGGTGCTCGAGCGAATCGCTCAGCGAGCTTGAGATGCCGGAACGAGTGGCTGCGATCAAGGCAAACAAGCTGGCTGCCGATGCCAGAAAGCGCGAGAAGCGCGGCAACCGCTCTCTTGCCGAAGTCGTCGGCGGCCTTGAGGTGGACAGCCCGAACGAGCGGGAAGGATGTCTCATCTGTTCACTCTAGCATTTGGGCTTATTACACGCATGCTCCGCTTTGGCCGGCTCAAGTTAACATTGCGTTGGGACCGGCGCCGGAGCCAGCAAAACAATCTGGCCTGCTCAGTGCGGAAAATTCAATCCGTCTCGATCGGCAGCGTGGGATCCCTGGCCCACTCTCCCATCGAGCCATCGTAAAGGCTCAGTTTGTCGTAGCCGAGCTGATGCAGCAGAAACAGATCGATGGTCGCCGAGATGCCGCCGCCGCAGTAGCAGATCACGTTCTTATCCCCAGTGATGCCGTTGGATACGAACTTCTGCTCCGCCTGATCAAGCGGCAGGAATTCACGGCTTGCGGGATCCGTCAGGCCGGCCGCCGGCACGTTCACGCTGCCGGGTATCCGGCCTGGCCGGCCGTATCGACTTGGCTCCAACCCGCGGTGGAACTGCGGTCCAAGGGCGTTGACGGTGATGCGGTCCACTTGCCCGATCGCGGCCTTCACGGCGTGCCTGTCGGTGAAAAGGCCCGGCCTTGGCCTGGCCACCATCCGCGCCGGCTTGTAGCCCGCAGCGGCGCCGCTTTCGGTGGGCCGCCCTTCGGCGCGCCATTTGTCGAAGCCGCCATTGAGGATGGCCGCGTTGTCGAAGCCGATCGACCTCAGCATCCACCACAGCCGCGTCGCCCACATCATCGTCCCGATACTGTAGAGCACGACCTTGGTGCCGTCGCCCAGACCGTGACGACCGAAGGCCGCGGCAAGCCGATCGGCGGGAGGCATCATGAAGCGGAGCCTTGTCTCGGGATCGGAAAACTCGCCCTGCAGGTCGAGAAAATCCGCACCGGGAATATGGGCCGCCTCGAACGAGGCGAGACCCGGGACGGCAACATAGGGTTCGTCGCTGCCGGGCGGCGGCGGCTCCAGATAGGTCGTGCAATCATAGATCCTGAGATCCGGTTCACGGAGGATGGCGGCAAGCTGCCCGGTGCTGACGAGGGCATTGGCATCGCGCATGATGTTCTACCTCCAACGTGGTCCATGCTGCCTGGGACGTTAGCGCCGATCACCGCACGAAGCCACGGCCATGCCCTTAATGACGCGATGTGCCAACAAGAGACATCCGCTCTGGTTTCGGCAAACGAGGCAGGATACCCTTTGGTCCTGCGTGCGGTCGGTTGTCGTTTTCCAGCCGAACGCCACTTCCGGCTTAACGGCGAGGCTTGCGAGTGGGGTTATCTTCCTGGTTCAGCGCGGGCGGAATGGGCGGCCTTCAGGTCTTGTCGGAGGATAGCGGACCAGCCTTCTGCAGAGGGTGGCATGACTCCGCAGGAGGCGGACGTAGCGGCGTGCTGGTTGTGCTCCCAACTCGGAGCAACCGATACCCGCCACCGTTGATCGCCTCGCCCGCGAACTCAAGTCGAGGGATTTAGGATGAACCCGAGCGACAGGCAGCAACTGATCGAATCAGTCTTCGCCGGCAGCGGCGAGATGGCCGCACGCATGCGCGAGCTCGACTGGTCGGCAACGCCGCTCGGCCCGGTGGAGCAATGGCCGCAAGCTCTGCGAACCTCCGTGCGCATTATGCTGGCCTCGGCCTATCCGATGAACATCTGTTGGGGGCCAGACTACGCATCTTTATACAATGACGGGTATGCGAAGCTGGCTGGAACAAGGCACCCTGGGGCGCTGGGTCGTCGTGTTTTCGACGTCTTTCCCGAGGTGCGGCATTCGATTGAGCCCCTCTTCGAAGGGGTAATGCGGACAGGGAAGGCCGACTTGCTTAGCGACTTTCTACTGCCTTATAAGCGCAGCAACTACCTCGAAGAGGTCTACGTCGCGTTTTCAACTAACCCGGTTCCGGATGACGATGGTCGCGTCGGCGGCGCGTTGGCCATCGTGCTGGAGACGACGGAACGGGTGCTCGAAGATCGACGCCGGCATTTGCTTCGCGACCTGGCATCGCGAACAGCGGCAGCACGAACCGAAAAGGAAGTGTGGCGCGTCAGCGCGGAGACACTCGGCGAAAACTGCCTGAGCCTTCCCTTCGCATTTCTCTATGAGTATCGGCCTTCCGAGCATCAAGCGTACCTGGCAGGCGCGAGCATGGAAACCGGCGAAGCGCTGCGTCCGCCGGTAATCGACTGCCTCACGGAGAACCTCTGGCGATTCGACCCTGCACTGACAAGGGATGGGGTTCTGGTCGAACTAGGGAGCCTGGCTTCGGGCGTGCCGGTGCCCAATTGGCCGGACCATCCCAGGCAAGCATGCGTGGTGCCGATCCGGCTGGGAGAATACAGCGAGGCGCTCGGATTCCTCGTCGCTGGAATCCATCCCGGTAGAGCCTTTGACGACGCCTACCGCCAATTCGTAAATCGGATCGCCGACCAGATCACGATTGGGCTGGCCAGTGCACGCGCATTCGAACAGGAGCACCAGACGGAACGCGAAAAACTGCGCGCCAGCGAGCAGAGATTGGCGGAGACCAGTCGCCTTTACCGTGAGCAGCAGCGAGCCGCAACAGAGTTGCAAATCCAAGTCGATCTACTGCAGCAACTTCCAGTCGCTACCTGGACGCTCCAGCCTGATGGAACACCGGATTTCGTGAATCGGGTTTGGCTTGAGTTCGCCGGACAAACTCTCGATTTCGTCCGGTCCAATCCTGAGGCCTGGATGAACGCGGTACACCCCGATGATCGGGAGAGAGTCATCAAGACCTTCTGGGAGGGCGTGAGTTCAGGGCGCGGATTTGTGTTTGAAAACAGGTCTCTCCGCGCTCAGGACGAGACCTATCGCTGGCATCTTCAGCAGGCCGTGCCCTTGCGCGATGCAGATGGAAAAATTCTCAAATTTGTTGGTACGACAACCGACATTGATGACCAGAAGCGGGTCGAAGAGTCTCTGGCTGCACTCGACCGTGCCAAGACAACGTTTTTCAGCAACGTCAGCCACGAGTTCCGAACGCCATTGACGCTGATGCTCGGTCCGCTTGAGGAAATTCAGAAGGAAGCGAGGGAGCAGCTCAGTCCCGAACGGCACGAGCTTCTGGCCACGGTGCACCGCAACGGGCTCAGATTGCTCAAGCTCGTCAACGCTCTTCTGGACTTCTCCCGGATTGAGGCTGGACGCCTGCAGGCCTCGTATCAGCCGACTGACCTGGTCACATTCACTTCTGAAATCGCAAGCGCGTTCGATTCGGCGATGAAGAGCGCCGGGCTTCGTTTCTCAGTCGAGTGCCTGCCAATCGCCGATCCGGTGTATGTCGATCGCGACATGTGGGAGAAGATCGTTTTGAATCTGCTCTCCAATGCTTGCAAATTCACGTTCGCAGGCGAGGTTGCTCTCGCATTGAAGCCAGCAGCCGGCGCAGTGGAGTTGCAGATCCGCGACACCGGCGTGGGAATACCCGGGGAACATCTCGACCACGTCTTCGAGCGTTTTCACCGCGTCGAGAGCACCCAGGCCAGGACACAGTTTGGCGCAGGCAGCACATTCACCGTGACGATTCCGAGCGGCAAGGAGCATCTGCCTGCGGAGCACATTCGGGCCGCGCCAACGCTCGCCTCCACCAAAATTCGGGCCGAGGCTTATGTCGAAGAGGCCCGGCATTGGACCGCGGACGAAACGGGTGGCGTGGCCGCCGATGCAGCGATGCCTGCCAAACGGCCATCGCTTGCTTCCCCGCCGCGGCCCAAGCCGGCGGAGAAACGCGAACTCATCGTCGTGGCCGATGACAATGCGGACATGCGCCAGTACCTGGCACGCTTGCTGAGCGAGCGATATGAGCTGCACGCGGCTGTGGACGGCCGCCAGGCATTGGAAGCAACGCGGCAACTGCGCCCCGCTCTTGTGCTGGCGGACGTCATGATGCCGCATCTCGATGGGTTCGGTTTGTTGCGGGCGATTCGCGATGATTCAGCCCTCGCCGGCACGCCGGTCATCCTGCTGTCGGCGCGGGCGGGCGAAGAGTCGCGGGTGGAAGGGCTCGAGGCCGACGCCGACGACTACCTCATCAAGCCGTTTGCGGCGCGCGAATTGCTGGCGCGCGTGGCTGTCCATGTCAAAATGGCCAATCTTCGCCGCGAAACTGCGGAACGCGAAGAACGATTGCGCAGCGAGGCGGAACTCGAACGCGAGAAACTGCGCGCCAGCGAAGAGCGGTTGGCGGAGACGAGCCGTCTCTACGGCGAACTGCTGCGGGCCGACGCCGAGTTACAGCTACAAGTTGATCTGCTTCAGCAACTCCCAGTATCCGCCTGGACGCTCAAGCCTGATGGGACGCCGGATTTCGTGAATCGGGTTTGGCTTGAGTTCGCCGGACAAACTCTCGATTTCGTCCGGTCTAATCCTGAGGCCTGGATGACCGCGGTCCATCCCGAGGATCGGGAGATGGCAGCCAGAACCTTTTGGAAGGGCGTGCGCTCGGGACAAGGGTTTGCATTTGAAACCCGGTCTCTCCGCGCTCAGGATGGCGTCTATCGCCGGCACCTCCATCAAGCCGTGGTCCTTCGCGATGCGGAAGGAAAAGTCCTCAGATTTGTCGGAACGACGACCGACATCGACGACCAGAAGCAGGCCGAAGAGGCTTTGCGCCAAGCGGAGGCGGAGTTGGCCCACGCGAACCGCATCGCCACAATGGGTCAACTCACGGCCTCCATTGCCCACGAAGTGAACCAGCCGATCGCTGCCCTGCTCACGAATGCCGAAACGGCCGTGCGTTGGCTCGCTCGTCAGCCGCCAGATTTTGAAAAGATCGGGCAGTCGATCCACCGCATTGTCAACGACGGCAAGCGGGCCGCCGGTATTTTGAGCCGGATTCGCGATTTCTCCAAAAAGGCGCCGGCGAGGAGGGAAGGGCTGGAAATCAACGAGGCAATCTTGGAGATTCTAGCGCTGGCCCGTGTCCCGATGTCTGAGAACGGTGTTTTATCGAAGATGCAACTGGCCGAGGGGCTTCCGCACATTCTGGGCGACAAAGTCCAATTGCAGCAGGTAGTGCTGAACTTGATCATGAATGCCACCGAAGCGATGAGCGAGGTCAGGGAAGGATCGCGCGAGTTGTTAATCAGCACGAGTGCGGCCGAGTCGGACGGCGTGCTTGTAGCGGTGAGCGACACAGGGCCAGGGCTACCTCAAGCCAAGGCCGAGCGCATCTTCGAGGCGTTCTATACGACCAAAGCCAGTGGTTTGGGCATGGGGTTGTCCATCTGCCGCTCGATCGTCGAGGCGCATGGCGGCCGGCTCTGGGCAAAGCCGAACGAACCTCGCGGCGCCGTCTTTTGCATGATGCTTCCGATCGTAGAAACGTCGCTTGAGAAGCCGGAGTCGTCCGAGGGCACGAAATGACAAATGCCGCTTGCTGCTCCGTGGCGCCATTTTGAACAATCCCTCCAAAATCAGCTCACGAGGTGGTGACGGGATGGGCCGCACTCATTCCGCTTCGGGTCATTTGCTACCGGGTCGAGCCGGCACCAGGTCCGGAAATGTCCGCGCCGCCCGCATCAAGGGCCGGTCTCGCGATCCAGGGCTACGACGTCGGTGATCCGCTTCCCCCAGGCCACGCTCACCGCCGACGAACGCGCGGCGGTGGCGGCGGTGCCGCGGGACATCGCGTGAGCCACGCGCCAGCCTCCGCTGTCATCGCCAAAGCCTCCGCTGTCATCGCCCGCGAAAGCGGGCGATCCAGTAGTCCGAGGCTTCAGCAAGCGCTCGGCTCGTCGAGGAGATTGCCGTCGCCGGACCCGACCTGGTCCTACAGCGGTTGCTCGCTCTGTTTTTTGAACAGCTTTCTTGACCTCCGGATAGAATTGGGGCGCCTCGCGGCGATCGGACATCCCGTACTGGCGGATGACGCGAACGTGGCGATGGCGCAGCTTGCCCGCGGCTACCGCCTTCGGCTTCCAACGCCCGGCGGCGTCGCATCTCGCCATGCGACGAGAAGCAGCAGCTTGCCCTGATTGGTGATGCTCTCGAAGACCTCCTGATCGATGACGCCCTCGCTACCGGTCTTCGGCAGCCCGAGGTCGCCCGCAAGATTTGTGCCGGCCGGCTTCTCGCCTTTCGCCGGCGAGAGTTCGCTAATGGTTTCAACCTTTGCCTTGCTGAGGAGCTTGGCCTGATTCCGGTAGTCGTCCATGCGACCCTTTTTCGGTTGAACGACGAATATCACGGCAAACATCGGGGCTACTCCTTGGCTTGGTGGCGTGTGGGCTAGCGAAGCGCAGGTTGACGGTCGCAATCGTCGAGAAAGGTCTGCGCCTCGCGGTAAAGCGCGTAGCGGTTTTCTTCGAGGTGCATGAGATGAGTGGCGCGTCCGATCTTCACATCGCGTTTCATCGGCGACGCCTTCAACGCATCGAAAAGCCAGCGCGCGTCGGCATCGGTCGCGAGGCTGTCCCATTCACCACGGACGATCGCGACGGGAGCGCGAATGAGGCCGGGATCGTAGGCGAGATCGCCCGCGCCGGAGGCGGCAATGTCCTGCCACGGTCCGCTGGGCGTCTTGACGCTTGCCGGCGAACGAGATCGGCTCTCCGGGTCTGTGTCGAGATAGAGTGATCCCCATACCTCGAACTGGCTCTTCGAAAGAACACCCGGCTCGCCCGGAGGAACCTCCGCCGTGAACCGGTCCCACTGGTCCTTGAGCGAGACGATGCGCCACG
The DNA here is from genome assembly GCF_049512235.1 of Bradyrhizobium sp. GTDB lineage: Bacteria > Pseudomonadota > Alphaproteobacteria > Rhizobiales > Xanthobacteraceae > Bradyrhizobium. Next base: position 2,655 of record NZ_JBEKXH010000406.1, on the reverse strand, counting down.
CCGGAAAGGTCCGAGGCTCCGCCTTCTTCTGGCGCCATGTGACCGGCCCGAAGAACACCAGCCGCTCGACAAGGTCAGGGCAGCGACCGGCAAAACGGCCGGTCGCGATGGTGCCCCACGAATGCGCAATAATCGAGATTTTCGCCACACCATGATGGTCGCAGATGAAGCGCGCAGCCCGCTCGATCTGTCGGCTTGCCGCTTCGGCGCGACCGAGGACGTTCTCGGGTGCGGCAGGCTTTGCCATCTCCGGATAGGGGTCCGACGCGCCAAAGCCCAGGAAGTCGAGACCCCAGACGTGGAATCCGGCTTCGGTCAACTCATCGCGCCAGGAGCGGCCATCGAAGCGATGGGCGATCGACAGCGCCGACGGGAAAGAGCCGCCGTGGACGTAAAGCACGATCTTCAACGCGCCCGCTTGCGGCGTATTCGGCGGCAGGTAGCGCAGAAACAAAGTCAGCCCATCGATATCGCTGGCGATGCGGAAATGCTCTTCCTTCGGGTCGAGCTTGGGGGGTGACAACGGCATGAAATATCTCTTTCGTGCGAGGTTACGAGTGGTCATGAAACGACCCCAGGGCAGCCATGTTCCGGTAAATGCTTCGACCGCGATCGAACTATTGTAAGAGGAAGGGACGCCCGGTCGTTCCCGGCTTTCGCTTCGACCGCGGTCGAAGTATCCGGCGAACCTTTGCCCGTGGCACGCGTTGTATGACAGGAGGAACAATGCCCCGCATAGCTGCTGAGATGGCGGAAGTTTCGAGTTTGATTGGCGATGTGTCGCGGGCCAACATTCTTGCAGCACTCATGGACGGCCGGGCCTTGACCGCACTTGAGTTAAGCCTCGCCGCCCGAGTGACCCCGCAGACGACGAGTTCACATCTCGCGAAACTCCTCAATTCGAACCTCCTTGCAGTCGAAAAACAAGGTCGACACCGATATTACCGATTGGCGTCACCGCAGGTGGCTCAGACGTTGGAGAGCATCATGGCGCTTACGTCACGTGGACCAGCGCGTCATCGCGCAAGGTCAGAAGTCGACGACGAGTTGCGAGCAGCGCGCATGTGCTACGACCATGTAGCTGGTGTGCTTGGAGTTGGTATTTCGGATGCACTGATCAAACGCGGCCATATCGTCTTCGAAGGCGATGCCGGCGAAGTGACCGAGTCCGGGCGCGAGTTTTTCGCCAATCTCGGGATCGGCCTCACGGCACCGATAAAAAGCCGACGTATTTTTTGCCGTCCATGCCTTGATTGGAGCGAGAGGCGGCCGCATCTCGCAGGTCACGTTGGAGCAAAGATCGCTGCATTCTGTTTAGACCAAAATTGGTTAACGAGAAAAAATGATAGTCGTGCCCTGACGATCTCCCGTCCAGGCATGAAAATGCTGCAACGCTGTTTTGGCGCGGATGTCGGAAACTGCTCGCTCTAGGTGAGATGCGGATCATGAACGGTCATAGATCAAATTCCGCATCGCGTCAAAATGACGCCAGCCGCCAAATTCTGAAATCCATGCCATGGGGTCATGCAGGAAGACCGGCCGCGCTTAGGCTAGAGTAAAAACTCTCTTGAATAACGGAATCCCTGAGCAAGCGGTCGTTACTCCTGACAAACTGGATGGCGTTTGGGAACAATCGTCAAGTGACGCGTTAGGTCAGCGTTTCCTAATCCACCATGCCTTCAAGAAATGATACGCAACGACCGCACGCGTGAGAAATCACGATCATGCGTCACCAGGGCAGCCGCGTTGATCGCCAATGCGCTGGCCGCTTGAACTGCGTCTGCAAGCTTGAGGGGGAGCGACGCCCGCAGTCTCGCAGCGCTTTCCGCAATGCCGACGTCAAGCGCGATCGGTTGCCACGATTCGAGGATGGCGCGGTAACGCTGCGCCAGCGCGTCATCACCTGCCTGCAAGGGCCCGGTCAGCACCTCGGCGATAGTAATGGTCGTTACGGCGAAGCGCAGGCGCCCGGTTCCATGGGCTTCGAAGATCGACTTGAAGCGCGGTCCGAATTTCGGGTGCCGCTCGAGGACGTAGATGATGGGTGCCGAATCGATGAGTACCAGGGCATCCTCCGGCAGACCCCGAAGATCTAACGGCTCCATTCGTCACGCAGCTTTCGAAGCGTATGGGTACTATTCTTTCCCCATAACCCGCGACCGGATCCTGCGACGGAAATCAGCGGCTGCTGGCGAAGGGCCGCGCCATACGCCTCGATCGGTACCAACGCTGCAACCGGACGGCCATGTCTGGTGATGATCGTCGAACGGCCCTTCTCGGCCGCATCGAGAAGATCCGGGAGCTGATTGCGAGCTTCTTCCGCGCCTTTATTCAAGATGGGGCTCACCATGCGTGCCTCCGATGCAACCGTGCAGCACCGTACAGGATCAGTCAATATCACCCGACCGCTTCCGCAGCAACCGATGCAGCGTGGCGTTACGGCGATTCCCGCGCATGGCGAACAAGAAATCGCACCCCAATCGCCTCCCAAATCGCCTGTACCCGCCACCACTTTTCCCCCTGTTACAATCTCAATGAGGGCAACTGCCCGACTTTGAAACCCTCATCGCTCCGCAGGCGCGCCAAGCGCGCCACCGCGAACCGCCACGATGCCCTCGTGCAGCGTTGTAAAAATTCGCGCCTCGCCGATAGCTG
>NZ_JBEKXH010000405.1:0-5862 GCF_049512235.1 Bradyrhizobium sp. | reverse complement strand
TGCCACAGCTCCTGGGTAAAGGGCCTGATGCCATCGACCGCGCTACGCCAGTCGCCGCCACGCCGTTCTGCGGTGCGGGTCATTTTGCGGAGCCAGCGCAGCAGTTCGGTGATTTCGCGCCCAAAAGGGATATCAGCCCTTTCAATTGGAAATGGGACCACCGGACAATGGGGCATGGGGAGAAGTCCGCGACGGGAGATGGCCGTGATCGGCCCGCCGTGTCCGCCATGCAGGAGCGATTGAACATAGTCGACCATGGTCAGCCCGGTGCCCAGGATCAGAATATGGCCATCGCTCGGACTTGCAGTCGCAGCCGGATCTTTCCATGGGCTCGCATACAAATTATCCGGTGCGTGGGTCTGACAGGTTTCGTTTCCCGTGGCCAATACAACGATCTCCGCGGCGATGCTTGAACCGTCCGCTAATTTGGCGACGGCGCCCGATGGGACCGGGGCGATGGCGATGCATTCACCCTGGACGATCTGCAGTTCCCGGTCATTGCCGATGGAGAAGCCCCGAAGCAGACTTTCGATGTAACGTCCATAAACCTGGCGAGATACAAAGCAGAATTGATCCGAGCCGGCGGTAGCGAGGTTGTTGGCCTGCAGCCACCGCCAAAAATGATCGGGATCGTCGGCGAAAGCGCTCATGTTCGCGGCGCGGACGTTCAGGAGATGCGCCGGATTGGCCGTGCCGTAGGCGATCCCGCGGCCGATCGCCGGATTCTTTTCGATCAAGGTCACCTTGATGTTGCCGGAGAAGCTCCGCAGCAGATGGCAGGCGAGCAGGACGCCGCTTGCGCCTCCCCCCACAATGACGATATCAGCTGTTCTGCTCACATTCGGGCCTGATCTGCGGCGCGACGGCAGAAAAGCAAGGCAGCCGCCTTCCAGGCCATCGCGGACATGATCGGCGGGTTCTTGCGAGTTGAGATATTCATTGAACGGGCGATATTGGCAACCGATCCATATTCCCTGTTGTCAATGAGGTCGGCTTGTTGGGGTCCCTTGAGCCAATAACTAGCCGGAATTGCGTCAAGGAGTAGCGAGCCGCTACGCCGCTTTGGCGGTCGCGAGCTTTGTCGCCTTGGTGCGGGTGATGCTGCGCCGGCCATCGACGCTGACGGGAAAATCGCCATCGACAGTGGCGCGATGGACACGCGACGGCGATCGCCATAGTGCTGCGCAGAGGGCCTCCTCGCGTCTTGAGCAGCAGGAATACTATACGAGGACAGTCGAAAATAACTTTCAAACTTATTGGTCTTTTTGAAACAGGTCCCCCTTTTGCGCCATCATCGGGGGAAGGAAAACTTGGCGACTGGAGGCCTGAGGAGCGCCTTGGCGCTCCGAAAGACGGAGCCGATCAGACAAATTCCTTGGCCGGAAGCGGCGTTCCATTGATCTCATGGTCGCCAATCGCGGTGTCAAAGAGCCAACAGCGCGAAAGGTTTTTGCTGGAAGGACGTTGCACGGAGCATAAGCCTACCGTGCGGTCGGCGGCTTTGGAATTCAAAGGCTTCGGTGAGTGTGACATTCTTGCACGACGCGAATTGCGGAAGTGGTGCCATGGGTGTCGGTACAAAATTGCAGGGAGCAGAGCGGACCGCAGCCAATCGCGATGGTAACGCCGAGTCGCGGTGGTGTCTCGATCGCATTGTCGCGGAACTGCGGACGTCGCGCGACATCACCCACAACATTTGGCAAGACGGCCCGGCGCGGCGGGCGCCATCCCGCGACGCGCTCGAAACTGTCCTGAACGGGCTCATCGAAGCGCTGTTTCCGCGCCACTATGGTCGATCCGACCTCGACACCGAGAATATCGACTATTTCGTCGGCAACACCCTGAATGTCGCGCTCAATGCCCTGCTCGAGCAGGTGCAGCGCGGCAGCCTGTTCGTCGCCGACGGACTATCATCCGATCAGGCCTTGCAGGATGCGATCGAGTTGACCCGGACATTCGCATCGACGCTGCCGGAAACCCGTGGCGTGCTCGTCAGCGATCTGCGCGCGGCCTTTGTCGGCGACCCGGCGGCCCGAAGTTTCCCGGAAATCCTGATCGGCTACCCCGGCATGTTGGCCGTCATCCATCATCGGATTGCCCACGTCCTGCATCGAATGGGAGCGACCTTGGTGGCGCGACTGATCGCCGAGATTGCCCACACCAAGACCGGGATCGACATTCATCCCGGCGCCAGCATCGGAGCGAGTTTCTTCGTCGATCACGGAACCGGCGTCGTGATCGGCGAAACCGCGGTCATCGGCGAACGCGTGCGCATCTATCAGGCGGTGACGCTGGGAGCGCGGCATTTTCCGACCGATCGCGAGGGCAAGGTCATCAAGGGAACTGCCCGTCATCCCGTTGTCGAGGATGACGTCATCATCTACGCGGGTGCCACCATACTCGGCCGCATTGTCATCGGTCGCGGCTCAACCATTGGCGGCAATGTCTGGCTGACGGAGAACGTGCCGCCGAACAGTTTCGTCACCCAGGCGACGGTTCGCAGCAAACTGGCTGCGCGATGAAGCGGCCGAGGCAGATGATAAATTGGGAACCGGGAGAAGGATCATGGGACTGCAAAATGAAAAGATCGCGGCGTTGTCGTTCGTGACAGCCGATTTGAACGCCAGAAGGAAGTTGCTCGACCAGATCGGATCGGCAGCCAGATCGATGCGCTCGGAAATGTTCAAGCCGTTTTCGGGGTGAATTTCTTCACGGCGAGCGACACGGTCTGATGCCCGACCTTAAAGATCACCGTCCCGGTCAGCCCATCACTGGATGAGAACTGCACATTTCCGAGCTCAACGGCTCCCTTATATGCCGTTCCGGTGCCCTGCCCAGTTTGTCCCGCGATGTTGTATTGGACTTGCGCATCGTGCCCACTGATCGAAGTTACCTGGATGGCTGCGGTCATGCTGGCTGTGGCGCCGATCCAGTTGCCTACCAGGTTGTTCTGGTCCGCGGGCGCGGCGGCCTTGGCCAGAATGGCGGACTGTGTTGCCGTCCCGAAAGAAAACTCCAGGGCCGCCTGTTTCCCGTCGCGTGTCCCAATGGTCACATTGCCATAGGTAAGGGTGTTGCCGGTGACGGTTGCCGTCCCTCTTTCGGTATGGCCATTGTGGGTATACTCGACCTGCGCGGCGCCGCCGTTGAGCTCACAACATTAAGTTCGACGGCTTGTTTGTTTTTCGTCCAGGTGCCCTTCCAGTCCCCGATCAGGTTGCTCTGCTGATAGATTCGCTGGTTGGCGGGCGAGATCTGACTTCCGGCAGGAATCGTACCGAGGGCGCTAACGGCCATTGACCCATCTCCAGCGATACCCGGGAAGTTGTGTTTCGGGCCAGAAACAATCTGAAACATTACATTGACGATGGAGTGGTGAATAGTACGTTAAGAGACGAATAACGTGACCTACGCCGGGCGGCGGAAGCTTGTTCTGCGGATCACGCACGGTCACGGCGTAGGGCGGATTGGAGACCATCCGGTTCGCGCGCGTCGCGCGGACCAGATCGTGGTAATCGCCGCTTTGTGGGTGCCCCGGTGAGACCGGGTGATGCCGCAAGAGGGCGACCACGAGGGTCGCCCCTACGAAAAATGCATTACGGTCACAGAAGCAGTCCGGAATAAGAACCGTTGCCCGTCGCACTGCGGAACCCCCGCCCTTCGTGCGACACATCGCGCGGCTAATCCACCAGAACCGCAACGATCAGTTTTCGTGATGTGGTCCGCGCTCCATCCCCGTCATTGCGAGCGCAGCGAAGCAATCCATCTCTCGCCGAGCACAAGCATGGATTGCTTCGTCGCAAGGGCTCCTCGCAATGACCTCACTGAGAATGATGGGTATCGCTGCGCTCCACCCATCCTACCAGCCGACAGCCAACAAAAAGCTCGTAGGGCGGATTGGAGCGCAGCGTAATCCGCCATTTCGCAACAGAAGACGGCGGGTTACGGCTTCGGCTTCAACCCGCCTTGCGATCCGAAGCACAAGGTCTGCCTTGATGGAATGCTCGGCGGCGCTGGGCAGGCCGATGTCCGCAGACACGTCGCCGTCATTGCGGGCAGAAACGTCTCACGGTCGATTCGTTCGAGGTTGAACGGACGGCGGGCCCGACGCCCGAGCAGATACATAAAAGCCAATTGGGACCGGCCGTTTCCTTCGCGAAAGGGGTGAATGGCGTTGAGTTCAGCCAGGAAATCAGCGGAGGCGTCCAGAAAGTCCGCCACGCTCGCGCCAGACTTCAGCTCTGGGCGCACTACCTTCTTGAACAGTTGCTTCATGCTGCCGCCGATGTGCTCGGGATAGCAGAACCAATTTCCGGCCTTTCCCGTTCGGACGGTCCGGTACTTTCCGGCCCAGCGGTAAACATCCTGAAACAGGTGATGGTGGACGCGTCGGTAATGCGCTGGCGTGAAGAGGCCCGCGGGCAGGGGTTCTTCCGCCCTCAGCGTGGACATTTCGAGCTCGAATGCTTCGAGTGTCGCTGCGTCTTTGATTGAGGCCAAGTTTTTTAGGACGAATGTGCCTTTATAGCAGTACGGGTCATCAAAGATGTCGTACCCGCTCAAGTCCTTCAGCGGCCTTTGTGTTGAACGTAGGCCCGCAATACCTCAGCTCGCTTTTGGGCAGGGGTCAGTTTCTTTTCCTTAAGGGCTAACAGGCGCTTTTTCGAAGCGCTCCCAAGCTTCAACCCCTCTACGGCCGTAATCGCCGCGAAGGTTTTGTCGCCGAGGACGCGCGATGGCGCGTCGATACTTGAGCCCTTGCGCTTTTCGGTCATAAAGAAACCATACCACGGATTCTAGTAGCCTGCGACACGAACTTTCATATATGTTACCGGGAGTTACCATCCTCTTCCATGTCGCCCCCGACCCCGGATCAAGTTCGGGACAGGCTCCGGATCAAGTCCGGGGCAGGTTCCCCCCACCGCATCGCGCGTGCAGGGGAGAACCAGATCCGATTCAATAGTTTTGACGGCTGGCCCTAATAAAGACCGGTCGCGCGCGCCTGATCGTGAGGGCCGCCAGCGTATCGAGCGCCGGGGTTGCCACGGCCGCGGCGCGGCAAAGGCCGGCGGGTGTGATCGATCCGCAGCAAGCGGCTGAAATAGTCGGCCACTTGTTTTACGCGGAACCCGGCATGCCGGAAGGATCACGAGCGGCATGTCGAACCGCGTGAATGATAATCTCTGTCTCGGTAATCTCGTAGAAAACGAGATAAGGCGGCGTCGAAACACGGCGAATCGTTGGATCCTCCGTGCGCGTGCCGATATCGGGATGACTCAAGAGCAGGTCAATGATGTTTTGGATACGCCCCTGAACACGATTTGCGCCTTGCGGTGAATGCGCGGCAATATAGTCCAGTATTGAATTAAGGTCGGCTAGCGCCGGAAGAGTGAAACGGAGCTTCACAGTCCGTGTTTGGCCCAGGCAGCACGAACCTGTTCATCGCTCGCGAATTCTCCGCGCGCCGCAGCCTCTTTCGACTTCGCAATCGCCGCGCGCTCATCGGCTGAGAGCGGCACCGGAGGGGCCTCATCGCTACCGGCAAGCTGAAGAACAATGCGGGCAATGTCGTCCTGTGCATCCAACGGGAGGCCGCGCGCAACCCTAAGGGCTTCATCCAAAAGTTTTGTCATGGCGCGACAATACCCGTTTCGGGCCGACGATGGAAGAGACTTCCATCGGGCGTAAACCACCTCGTATTCGCTGAGGGCCTCATCTCCTCATCAGAGCACATTACGGCTGGCGTAGCCCGGATGAGCCAACGCGTCGGCGCGAGAGCGCCCCCCGATGACAGGCTCAGCGAGATCCGGGGTTTCCGAGGTCCCGCATCTCGCTTCGCTCATGCGGGCACCTCGCTGAGAA
>NZ_JBEKXH010000404.1:0-6133 GCF_049512235.1 Bradyrhizobium sp. | reverse complement strand
ACGCCCCACTTGGAACGAGACAGCGGTGAACTTAGACTGATTCGAACAAAAAGGCAACAGGAATATTTTTCTATGGGCGGATTGACGGCTCCGAAACACCGGTTCCTGTGCGCGGGGCTCTTGTTTTTGGCACGGCGTCGTATTCAATCTGCCGACAGCCCCAGGCTCTGGACCAATTCGTTCTCGGGCTTGAGCTGACCGTCTCCACGATCCCAAATTGTGTTTCTGCCTGATCCTGCCATGCCCCAGCACGACCATTTTTCGAGCGGCAATCTTGATCTCTGTCAATAGCCTCCCAGTTCCGTCTGGTAGTCAGAAAAAATGGTCAAACGCAGTGCCCCATGGAACACCCGCTCCGTCATCAGCCGGTCCGCCCATGTCCTGGAACGCACCGGGCTCGCCTTGACGGGCGGCTCCTGTGGGCTGTTCGTTGCCGCCCATGTGGGCAGGGCCGACATCGAACTGATCGGCTCGACAGCTGCCGTCCTCGCCATGATGCTTTACGGGGCAGCCGGTTTCTATCTTGGCATCGATCTGCCTCCGGCGCCGCCAGATCACCGCATGCACCTGCCGCTCCGGCACGGACTGGGATCCAGGGCCGATGCCGTGGAACTGCTCAGCGCCGCCGGAACCTTTCTCGCGGCGACGGCAGCGGTGGTGTCGGTCTTCAGTATTGTGCTAGACGAGACGGCGCAGGCCGGCACGGCGGTGCTGATCAGTCTCTGCTGGGCGATCGGCGCCACCATGCAGATTGCGGCAGGTATCATCGCGCGTAGGCGATCGGATCCGTCCTAGGTAACGTAGCAAGGCCAGCCGCGCTTGCCCGATCGGGCCGGTTGACGAAATAGCGCAGGCATAGAACTATCGCCGCGATCTTGTACGATTGCATCAGCGTTTCCAAGCAGCCGTTGCGGGGTTTGAAAATAAATTGCGCGAGAAGGCAAATGTCGAACAATGATCCCGCCGACTGGATGCTGTCCGAGGCGATCGATCGGCTGGCACGCACCGAGCGATTGCGCCAGCGATTCTTCAGCCTGCAGGTCAGGGCTGGCTCGCGGGAGCCCAGTTGGGAACCGCCGATCGATGTGCTGGAGACCGACCGCGAGTTCCTCATCATGGTGGCGCTACCCGGCGTCGATCCTGATCAGGTCGAGGCCGTGATCGATAACGGCACCCTCGTCATCAGCGGACGCCGGGTGCTGCCCGACGAACTACGCAATGCAAGGATTCACCGGCTTGAGCTGCCGCAAGGTCATTTCGAGCGCCGGATCGTTCTGCCGGCAGGGCGCTACGCCGTCAGCCGCTTCGCCGTTCATGGTTGCGTTGGGTTACGCCTGTCAAAGTCTTGAACGAGGTCGGCCATGCCGCCAGCCAACGAACAACCCGGCTCCGCTCCCTCTCGCGTCATCTCTGGCGCAGAAGCTGTCCCGATCCCCAGCGATGCCCTGATCATCATTCCCGTTCGCAATACCGTGCTGTTCCCGGGGATCGTGGCGCCGATCACGATCGGCCGGCCAAGATCGATCGCCGCCGCGCAACAGGCCTTGCGCGAGCAGCGGCCGGTCGGCATTCTGTTGCAGCGAAACCCGGAAGCCGACGACCCCGGTCCCGACGACCTCTATCGGATCGGCACGCTCGCCAATATCGTCCGTTACATCACCGCGCCGGATGAGACGCATCACATCATCTGCCAGGGCGTTCAGCGCGTCCGCATTGTTGATTTCCTTCCCGGCACGCCCTTCCCCGCGGCCCTGGTGCTGAATATCCCGGAGCCCACGACCATCTCGCCGGAGATCGAGGCGCGATTTTTGAACCTGCAAGGCCAGGCCATCGAAGCCATCCAATTGCTGCCCCAGGCGCCGGCGGAGCTCGTTGCCGCGCTGCGGGCAACCACCTCGCCCGCAGCCCTCGCCGACCTCACCACCTCCTACATGGACATCAAGCCGCAGGAAAAGCAGGAGATCCTGGAAACCATCGACGTGCGGCTGCGCATGGAGAAGGTTTCAAATCGTCTGGCGGAGCGCCTCGAAGTGCTGCGGCTGTCCCATGAGATCGGACAAAAGACGAGAGCCACATTCGACGAGCGCCAGCGCGAGGCCATCCTGCGCGAGCAGATGGCCACCATCCAGCGCCAACTCGGAGAAGGCGACGGCAAGGCGCAGGAAGTCGCGGAACTGAACGAGGCGATTGCCAAGGCCGAGATGCCCCCCGAGGCGGAAAGCCAGGCGCGCAGGGAAGTACGCCGCTACGAACGAATGCCGGAGGCGGCGGCCGAAGCGGGCATGGTGCGCAGTTATCTCGATTGGCTGACCGAGCTGCCCTGGGCGCTGCCGGCCGAGAAGGAAATCGATATCACCGCGGCCCGACGCATTCTGGATGAGGATCATTTCGGCCTGCAGAAGATCAAAAGCCGGATCGTCGAATATCTGGCCGTTCGCAAGCTCGCGCCGCAGGGCAAGGCGCCGATCCTGTGCTTCGTCGGGCCGCCCGGCGTCGGCAAAACCTCGCTGGGGCAGTCGATCGCGCGCGCCATGGATCGGGCGTTCGTCCGCGTCAGTCTGGGCGGCGTCCATGACGAGGCGGAAATCCGCGGCCACCGGCGGACCTATATCGGCGCCCTGCCCGGCAATATCATCCAGGCGATCAAGAAAGCGGGATCACGCAATTGCGTCATGATGCTGGATGAAATCGACAAAATGGGACGGGGTATTCAGGGCGATCCATCGGCGGCGATGCTCGAAGTTCTCGATCCAGAGCAGAATTCAACCTTTCGCGACAACTATCTCGGCGTGCCGTTCGATCTCTCACGCGTTGCGTTCATAGCGACCGCCAACATGCTGGATACGATCCCCGGCCCGTTGCAGGACCGCATGGAGATCATCAGCCTGCCCGGTTATACCGAGGATGAAAAGCTTGAGATCGCGCGGCGCTATCTGGTACGCCGCCAGCTGGAAGCCAACGGATTGAGGCCGGAGCAGGCCGAGATCGATGCCGAGGCGCTGCGGCTCATCATCAAGGGCTATACCCGCGAGGCCGGCGTCCGCTCGCTCGAGCGAGAAATCGGCAGGGCATTCCGTCATGCGGCGGTGCAAATCGCCGAGGGCAGTTCGAACCGGGTTATCCTGGCCGCCAAGGACCTCACCGCGGTTCTGGGCCAGCCTCGTTTCGAAAGCGAGATCGCCATGCGCACCAGCATTCCCGGTGTGGCGACCGGGCTGGCGTGGACGCCGGTCGGCGGCGACATTCTCTTCATCGAGGCTACCCGCGTTCCCGGCAAAGGCGCCTTGATTCTTACCGGTCAGCTCGGGGACGTGATGCGTGAAAGCGTACAGGCCGCACTGACATTGGCGAAGAGTCGCGCGGCCGAACTCGGGATTGATCCCGCTATATTCGAGAAGAGCGACATCCACGTTCACGTGCCGGCCGGCGCCACGCCGAAAGATGGACCAAGCGCAGGCGTTGCCATGTTCACGGCGCTGGTCTCCTTGCTCACCAATCGCACGGTCAGAAGCGACACCGCCATGACCGGCGAAATCTCGCTGCGTGGCCTGGTGCTGCCGGTCGGCGGTATCAAGGAGAAAGTGGTGGCCGCCGCCGCTGCCGGCTTGACCAGGGTGATGCTGCCTGCGCGCAATCGGCGCGACTACGACGAAATCCCGCAAGGCGCCCGTGATAAACTGCAATTCGTCTGGCTCGAGCGCATTGACGATGCCATCGCCGCAGTGCTGGAGCCGAGCAAAGAGGCCGCCAAGGCTATCGGCTAGTTCTTGTCATATCGGCATCCTCCCCGACCTCATCGTGAGTTGCCCACCAGCAGCGCTCGCCCATTACGCATGAAAGTGCGTTCTCCATTTTGGCGCCGAGTCTATTTTCACTTTGGGGTTATCTTCTCCCCTCCCCCCGCGAAGCGGTGGGGAGGGGTCGGGGGTGGGGGGTCTATCGGCAGGAACCGCTGCTTCGGCGAACGACGCGCCACCCCCACCCCCGACCCTCCCCGCCACGCGCGATGCGCGCGGCGGGAGGGGAGCCTATTGCGGTGGAATGCTGGGGTTGATCCTGATCAATCCGAGAGCGTACCTTTCACTTACCTTGGATAGCTGCAGATACCTGGCTAGGAGACCTCGATGCTGGCGCATCAAATCATGACCTCGGACGTGATTACGGTCGGCGCCGACAGCACCATCGTCGAAGCCGCCGACATCATGCTGCGGCACCACATCGGCGGCCTCCCGGTGGTCGACGCCGCCGGCAACCTCACCGGAATCATTTCAGAGGGCGACTTTATCCGCCGTGCCGAGATCGGAACCCAGCGCAAGCGCGGACGATGGCTAGGTTTCCTGGTAGGCCATGATCGGATCGCATCCGACTTCGTACATGAGCACGGCCGCAAGGTCGGAGAGATCATGACGCCGGATCCCGTGACCGTGACCGAGGATGCGCCGCTCGATCAGATCGCGCAGATCATGGAATCCAACGGCATCAAACGCCTTCCCGTCGTGCGCGGCAAGCGCCTGGTCGGCATGGTCACCCGTTCGGATTTTCTTGCTGCTGTCGCCGGGCTCGACCGCCATGCTCCCAATCCGTCGGTCGCCGACGACGACCTTCGCCGCGCGGTTTCTGCTGCGATCGGGCAAGCGAGCTGGCGGCCTTACAGGCTCAATGTCAGCGTCCGTGACGGCGTTGTGAGCCTGCGCGGCGTCGTCAACAGTGACAAAAGCCGGCGGGCGGCAGTCGTCGCCGCAGAAAATGTACCCGGCGTCTTAGACGTGCGCGACAGCCTCGAGCAAGCGCCAAGCAACCCGCCTCCGGAAGAGGAGCTTGGCGGCGGCGATTTCGTTTCGCTGCAACAGGAGCCCCCGACGCGGGATGACGAACCGTTGTGAGCGGGCCGGTGAGAGAGATGGCGCGGTATCGGCCGGTTTTATGCCTCGCCTCCGTGCTTACCCTGCTCCCATGCAGCGGTGCGGCGATGGCGCAGAATGCCGAGAATGGCCGGCGGCTTTCGGAGCGGTGGTGCACCGAGTGTCATGCGATCGGGGCAGCACCAGGCAAACTCAACGGAGTGCCTTCCTTTGCAGCGATCGCCGCCAGGGAGAGCATAACCTCCGACATGATCGCCTCGTTCTTGCTCCTGCCACACGCCACCATGCCGAACTTCCCGCTCAGCCGCGACGACGCCCGGGATATCGCAGCGTTCGTTCTTGAGACGAAGAAGTAGCCGCGACACTTGCGGTCTTCTCCCCTCCCTCCACGCGCGATGCGCGTGGAGGGAGGGGAGCTTATGATCTCAGTCCTGAGCAAGTAGCCCGCATGAGCGCTTGCGATATGCGGGAACCCTCGCAAATGCCAAGACCCGGATATCGCTCCGCTCATCCGAGCTACGCTCTGAAGCGTTTCGCCTCACCCCTCGACAATCGCCACCGCCCTCGTCCATCCTGCCGATGCGCGCTCAATCTTGACCGGGAAGCAGGACACGGTGAAACCGGTCGATGGCAATTGTTCGAGGTTATGCAGCTTTTCGATGTGGCAGTAGCCGATATGGCGGCCGGCCTTGTGGCCCTCCCAGATCAGGCTGGCATCCCCGCTCTCCGCGTATTTTTGGGCGGTGTAGACGAACGGCGCATCCCAACTCCAGCCATCGATGCCGGTCAGCCGCACGCCGCGCTCCAGGAGATACAAGAGGCTATGGCCAATGCGCTTGAGTTCGTTTTCAACGTCGGCGGCGGTGGCCACATAGCCGTCAGGGAGATGCCGGAAATCCAGTTTGACGCCGGGCTGCAGGCACCATTCCAGCGGTACCTCATCGATGGTCGAGGCGCGCTCGCCGCGATTCATCGTCGGGTGATAATGATAGGGCGCGTCGAGATGGGTGCCGTTATGGGTCGAAAGCTGTACGGTCTCCATCGCCCAGCCCTGGCCATCCGGCAGGTCTTCAGCCTTCAGGCCCGGGAAGAAACCCAGCATCCGCGGCAGGCTCTGCTGGTGATCGTGGTATTGAATGAGCGGGTTTATACCCGGCGGATCGGCCGGCACGTCGTTTTGCAACGGCACCGAGATATCGATCAGTCGTCTGGCCATCGGCTTTGCCTCGATGCTATTTCGGTCGGCGGCTCGGGTCCGCATGCAAATCCGC
>NZ_JBEKXH010000403.1:0-5927 GCF_049512235.1 Bradyrhizobium sp. | reverse complement strand
TAGCTCGGGTCGCGTTTTCATCCGCAATAAAGAGAGCAGAATCGGATCTGGGAAGAAACATCTTTACCGCTGTTCCCTTGCCTACTTCCGAATATATTTTGACATGTCCGCGCGATTGCTTGATGAACCCATAGACCATCGAGAGACCAAGACCACTCCCCTTGCCGACGTCCTTTGAGGTGAAGAACGGATCAAACACGTGCTCAAGGTTTTCGGGCGAAATACCAGTACCAGTGTCAGAAACAGTGATCATGACCCAGTCACCAGCGGCCGCACCCGGATGCGAAGCAACGTAATCCGTATCAAGATGTGTATTGCTGGTCTCGATAGTAATCCGGCCGCCGCCCGGCATCGCATCGCGGGCGTTGATGCAGAGATTCAGCACCGCGTTTTCGAGTTGAGATGGATCGATCAAGGCGCCCCAGAGGTCTTTGCCCGTCATAAGCTTGACCCCAATGTCTTTGCGCAAGGCGCGCTGCAATAAAGACTCCATACTATAGAGCAGATCGTTCGCGTTGATGACTTTTGGTTCCAAGGGCTGACGTCGTGCGAACGCAAGCAGCCGGTGTATGAGTGTGGCGCCACGCCTGGCAGCCGTCAGCGTCATATCCGCCATCAGGCGGAGCTGCTCGTTGTCGGCCAAATACTCGACCAGAAGCTCGGAATTTCCCTGGATGATCGTCAGAAGGTTGTTGAAGTCGTGCGCTATGCCGCCGGTGAGTTCGCCCACCGCTTCGAGCCGTTGCGCCTGCTTGAGCTGTTGTTCAAGTAACACTTCCCTGGTAAAGTCAGTGCCAATCGAAAAAATTGACTTTTGCTCGTTCTTGGCATCGCGGATCAAGGTCCAACGGGCATGGACTGTGAGAGTCCTTCCATCCTTGTGCCGCTGCTGAACAATACCGCTCCAATCCCCGACCCTGGAAACTTGTTCGATGGCCTCACGATAAGCGCCGGCGTCGCGATCGAACAGGTCATGTCCAAACCGTCCGAACGCCTCCTCTCGCGTCCAGCCGTAGAGGCGCTCCGCGCCCTTGTTCCAGAACTGGACGACGTCATCAAGGCCCCAAACGACGATCGCGTCGTGTGCCTTATCGAGAAGCGCGGCCTGCTGTGCCATGGCCTCCTCCGCGCGCTGTCTGCGAACGGCCTCCGAGATCAGGTTTGCAATGCTCTGAACGAACGTAATATCGTCTGACGTGAACAGGCGGCGCTGCGTTGTGAAAGCAGCCAATGAACCCCAGGGTCCGCTCTCGCCCTGGATCGCAACGCAGATGCCGCTGATAATTCCATGGCTTCGAAGAGCCTCCACGTCCTTGAAGCGCGGATCTTCAGGTGCGTTGCTTAGAATGACCGGCCCTTCGGACAACAGCGTGTAGCCGGCTACAGTTTGCCTGCCGATCGGAAAGAAAACGCCCACCACTGTGCCGGGCTTCCAGCCGATGCCGGCGGCAAAGCTTATGGAATTGCGGTCTGGATCAACCTTCGCCACGAGACTGAATTCGACCCGGAAAACCTGGATGAGATACCGGGCTATCAGACTCAGCAGGTCGGCGAAGCCGATATCAGACAGCGCTTCGTGGCTTAGTTCTGCAATTGCGGCTTGCTGAGAGAGGCGAATCCGGAGTTCGTCTTCCGCTTGCTTGCGTTGAAGAATTGTTCCCAGTGATTGCGCAAAAAGCTCGAGAATATCGGCATCTTCGGCCCCGAAGCTATTGGGCCCGCGGGAAAGAGCCTTGATGACACCCACCGGCCTGCCCTCATTTCGCAGCACGGCCACGATCAATGATCGAACCCCGACCGCCCTACCGGCGGCGGGATTTACGCGCGCATCCGCCTCGATATCGTCGCAGCGCAGCGTCTGATTTTGAGTTATTGCAAATCCCGACAGGCTTGAATTCCGCTGCGATACCGATCCGGTTTGACCGAAAGGTATCCCGGATGCCGCGCGCAAGATCAGCGCGCTGCCATCGATCGCCTCAAAATCCGCACCGTCGGCATGGGTCAGGCGCTGCGCAATATTGGTAGCACGCTCCATGAGTTGGCTGGCGTCGTCGGCACAGGCGGCCAGTTCCTGTTGCGCCTCGACCAGAGCCGCCAGTCTTGCAGCATGCTGGCGCGCATTTTCCTCGATCAATTTCCTGTCGCTGATATCAATGTGCGCAATCACCACCCCCGTCGAAGCACCTTCTTGAAACGCGGAGGTCTGCAGCCGATACCATCGCAACTTTATTGCCGTGTGGCATGGATAATCAAACGCGAAAAACCTGGCCTCGCCGCTTAATACCGATCGGATCCCGTTTGCCGCGATATTTGCGTCCTCGGAACCGAGATCGGCTGAATTCCGGCAAACGTCAACATAGTTCAGACCAACGCAATATTGCGGATGACGAAGAGCGTTATCGTCAGCGAAATTGCGCCAGGCTTCGTTCACTGAAACGATGGATCCCGCTCGGTCCAACAGAGCGATATGCGCCGGCAGCGCGTTAAGGATCGCCGCCTGACGAATGGCGAGTTGCCGCTGGGCGGCCTCGGCGTCAAGCAACCGGCTCTGCGCCTGATGCAAAAGATAGGAGTGGCCGGTCGGATGCATCACCGCATCCACTTCACCGCCCGTTAAATCCCGCAGCTCCTGTTCCGTTTCGTGGAGCCTGCGGACAAGAGCGGCAATTCTTTCATTCGCATCTTCGGAAAGGGATTGATCGTTTCGAATCATGATCGGAATTTACGATCCGCTTTCGGGACTTATCCCGAAAGCTTGCAGAATCGGGAGGGTCTGCGTGAGGCTGCCCACGATCCTGAGCATGGGTGTCGGAGAAAGCTTGACGAGCGTTGGTGTAAGAAATACGCCGTCGGCCAAAGCGCGGCCTGGCTCAAGAAACACATCGACAATTTCGATTTCGTACCGGTCCGGCAAATGCTCGCGGCAAATTGTATTGAGGTTGGCGACAGCCGCAACAGAGTTCGCCGCATCGCCCGCGACGTAAAGTCGAAATTTGTAATCGGACCGGTCCTGCATCGGTTCACGTCCCCGGCGGGATTTTGGCATCGCCTAGGCGAAGTTCATGCATCTTGCTGCGGCCGAGCAATTGCTGGCTCTCGCGTCTGGAGTCGAGTTGCGCCTGCAGGTCTCTCTCGGTCCGCTTTGCGTCCAGTTCACGCTGCAACAGCATGACGCGGGCCTCCAGCTCGGCCTCCTCGATATCAAGGCGCAAAGCGCTCCTCTTTTCGCTCAACACGGTTTCCTCCTCGGCCCTCAACTGTGACATCTCCTTTTCCCAGCGGAGGGTTCCCATCAATACCTCGCCCGCAGCCGTGTACGCGTCTGCCAATGTAATTCCTGTTTCGCTGAGGATAAGCTCGCGCACCTGGTTTGAATGCGCCGTGCCCCTTGACTTGACGATTGAAAGTCCGCGATTACGTTCCCCGGCGCGGACCAGATAGTTTAGATGAATCCAGGTGTCCGCGATCGTCGAAATCTGGATTGCCGTGCCTTCACCGCTGGGCGATGCGTCGTCGACCAGGCTTGTGCAAACCAGCGTTATGTCTTCGGCCTTGGCCCAATCGATCAGTCGTTCCGCTACGCCGTGCGCGGTACTTTCGTTGCCTATCTTCGACAGGGCCGATATCGGATCAATCACCACGCAACGCGCACCATGCTGCTGCACAAGACTTCGGATATGCATCAGGTGAATTTCGGCGCTGCCAGCGATCGCGCGTGCGGAAACAATCCTCAACATGCCATTCTTCAAAAAGCGCTCCAGCCGGACATTGACCGACGCCAGGTTGCGAACCACTTCTCCGGCGTCGGAATCGAAACTCACGAACAGGGTTCGCTCGCCACGCGCACAGGCGGCTTCGGAAAATGCTCCGCACAAGGTCGACTTCGCGGTACCAGGGAAGCCGGTTATGATTACGGCTGCGCTACGATAGAATCCGCCCCCAAGCATGGTGTCGAGCCGTTCCACGCCACTTGACACGCGCTCGTCGGTCACCAGGCCGCGACCGCGCTCGAGGGCGTGCGTGGCCGCGACCTCAAATCCTGTACCGCTGATCACGAATGGAGCTTCGTTCTCCTCAAAGCTGGAACCGCGATATTTCAGCACCTGAAGACTGCGCTGGGAAACGCCCTGGACGACACGGTGATGAAGAACGATCGAACAATCCGCCATGAATTGCATAAACTCGAACGGCGCTTGATGATCGGCTTTGGCGTCCGTGCGTCGGATCTTCGATGTGATGATAGCTGTCAAGCGTCTGGTTTGCAGCCAGTCGTGCAGACGATGGACCTCGCGTCGCTGTGCAAAAGAATCGTCGAGCAGTGTTAAAACGATATCGATTGCATCGAAAACGATGCGAGCAGCGCCCATTGAGCTGACTTGTGCGTCAAGCGCCGCCAACATTCCGCTCAAGTCGAAGCTTCCCGACTGGACCAGATCAAAGGACGGCATTGCGTCAAGGAAAAACAGCGACTTTTGCGGCAGCGCAGGAATATCCCAGCCAAAATCGGCATGGGCGACGATGTTTTTCGACGCCTCCTCGAAGGCAACAAAGATGCCGGGTTCGTCAAATTGTCTGGCGCCGTTGACCAGCGATTGGAGGGCCAGCAAGGTCTTGCCAGCGCCCGCGCCCCCTAGCAATAGCGTTGCGGTTCCGCGGGGGAACCCGCCGCCCATGATTTCATCGAGGCCGCTGATTCCACTGCGTGCCTTGCTGATTCCATTGCGTGCGGTGCTGGCTACGATCGTCGGTATTTGCTTTGGCAGCTTCATGTTCCCTCATCAGGCTCTCAATGCTTGACTGAGCGCGCGTTGTTTGATGGCAGCAGTCAAAGGCTTTCGGCTTTGTTCGAACGGCGGTACCGGACACTAAAAGTGTCTGCCAAGAGGCGGTTGCTCAAGACTAAAGTATCTGGGCACCATCGTATTGCGACTGCCATGGTGTGGCGATCGAGCCGAATACCCGCAACAATACTGATTCGGCGGCTGTTTACACAAATGCGTCAGCAGAAGCGTAAGCTTAAATATTGCTTCATACAACTCTGAATAACTCGCAGGCGACAGCGAGAGAGAAGATGATCATAGCTGAGCTTTTGAGCGAATTGAAGCTTTGGTTCGGAGCGACGGAGCAACCGGTCGCTGGACGAGAGCCCGCGGAACGACCCTCAGGGAAACAGCCTGAGGCGGCTCGTTGCTATGTCGTTGATGACGAGACGGGAATTCAACAGCTCATCTCAATGGTGCTTAAACCGATGGGCATCCAGATCGAAGAGTTTGCAAGTGCGCAGGCTCTCATGGAGGGGCTCGATCGATGGCACCCTCAGCTGATCTTCCTCGACATCTCTCTGGAGAAGTCTGACGCCGTAGAAGTTCTCCACGGTTTGGCCAAGGTCGGCTATTCAGGTGCCGTCAATCTGATGAGCGGACGCCATGGTCCGATTCTTGAAGACGTTAGGAAGCTAGGTGAACGCCATGGCCTCCGAATGCTGCCGGCGTTGCTCAAACCATTCGACGTCGCAACCATCCGCGCGATCGGCAAGAGTATTCTTCCAGCAGCGCTGGAACAAAAACGTCCGCGCATTGCCATTGATGATGCGCTACGTCAAGGCTGGATGAAAGTCTGGTATCAGCCGAAAATTGACCTGCAAAAAAAAGCGCTGGTCGGTTGCGAGGCATTGGCGCGCATAGAACACCCCGAATACGGCATCCTTTCGCCGGGCAGTTTCCTGCCAGGAGCCGATACCGAAAGCCTTACCCGCCTGACCGAGCACGTCCTGCTGAGCGTGCTACGCGATGCCGTTCGCTTCGGTGAGACCGGTGTTTCGATTCGCCCGGCGGTCAATATTCCGGTTGACGTTCTAATGAAGTTTCCGGTCGCTTCGCTGGTACGCGAAAATCGGCCGGCGGGTGACGCGTGGAAGGGTCTCATCG
>NZ_JBEKXH010000402.1:0-5932 GCF_049512235.1 Bradyrhizobium sp. | reverse complement strand
AAATCCCGGGCTGCCAAGGCGGGGGCGAAACAGGATCGATGGTCGCGAAGAAGCTCCGAATTGTGCCCGGCATGATACCGCCGTTATCGGGTCAAAAACCTAAATGCAAACGATAACGTTGCATTGAACGAAGTGCGCCTCGCGGCGTAACCTGTTCGGGGTAGGTCCACCTGGCAACAGAACGGCCATCGCCGCGTCAGCCTTCGGGCTGGCGCGGCTTTTATTTGAGCGGCCGCGTGGCTTGGTATCGAGGATCGGATCGCGACAGTGTCGTGCGGGCCCAAATGGAACTTGCCCCAGGGGTGTCCGACGGCGCTTGTCCTCGCGTAACAATGGCGGTCCGGCTGCGAAGACAGAGTGAGCCCACCAGAGGAGGATCACCCTATGTCGCGCCTTGTCTTGGCAATCGGAACCTCGGCACTCGGAATAGTCGCCGCTTTTTCTCCCGTCGCAGCCCCTGCCGCGGAACGTCCCGTCGTGGTCGAGTTGTTCACCTCGCAGGGGTGCAACTCCTGTCCGCCGGCCAATGCCTATCTCAATGAATTGTCCAAGGGCCGGAGCGACGTGCTGCCGCTCGCCTTCCACGTCACCTATTGGGACCGTCTGGGCTGGAAGGATCCGTTCTCGATGCAAGCCGCCACCGATCGTCAGGACCGCTATGGCCAACGCTTTGGCGATGGCTCCTATACGCCGGAGATCGTCGTCGACGGCTCGACCAGTGCCGTCGGTTCGCACCGCGGTGAGGTCGGATCGGCGATCGAAGCGGCCAAGCACAATGTCCGCACGGCGGCGGCCGTCAGCGTCACCAGAAATGGCGCCCAGGTGGCGATCGAGGTCGGTCCGGGCAGCGGCAGCGGCAAGGTATTGGTGATCGGCTTTGATCATGAACACACCACCCCGATCAGTCGCGGCGAGAACAGCGGCCGGACGTTGACCGAGAACAATGTCGTGCGATCGGTCCGATCGGTTGGCCAGTGGTCGGGTGCGCGGCTTCACATCAGCGAGCCCTTCCCGGAAGGGCAGGATGTCGCTGTCGTGCTGGAAGCGCCGGACGGTCAGATCGTCGGCGCGTCGCGGCTGGCAGGCGGTTCGACTTGATCGGCCACGCCGGGCCTCGCTGCTACAGTGGGTTGATGGATCATGACGTTCGCCCGCCTCTCGTGCCTCGTCTTGCTGTCCGCCGCATGCACCGCGGGGTCGGGCGCGGTTGCCTACGCAGCGGCCAGCGGCTGGGCCGGAGACCGTCATGTGGCGGTGCGTCTGATCACGACGGCGGACACGATCGGCACCAGCGCGACGCTCGATGCCGGGATCGAATTCCGGTTCGCCCGGGGTTGGCACGGCTATTGGCGCACGCCCGGAGATGCCGGGGTGGCGCCGATGATCGACTGGTCCGGCTCGGAAAACATCGCGCGCGAGGACCTTTCCTGGCCGGCGCCAACCCGCTTCGTCTCGGAGGCGTTGCAGACCAGTGGTTACGAAAACGACGTCGTTTTGCCGGTCAGATTATTTCTGAAGCAAACGGGTGTCCCCGTCCGGATTCATGTCTCCATCGTTCACGGCGGCTGCTCGGAGGTCTGTGTGCCATATCAGGCTGACCTCAGCTTGATGGTGCCACCGGGTGCCGGCGGGTCTTCCGCGGAAGCAGCCCTGATCGATGCTGCCCGGAACACCGTGCCGGGCCCGCCCGCCTCCGCCGGCATCGATGTCATCGCCGCGCGCGTCGCGGGGACAGCATCCGCTCCCGAGCTGGTCGTCGATCTGCAAAGCGAGGAACGGCCTTTCGTGCGGCCCGATCTTTTTGTCGAGGGCGCAGGCGATGGAATTCCCCCGGCACCCGAGGTCGCGCTCCAGGATGGCGGCAGAATTGCTCATCTCACCGTCCGGCTTTCGGCGTTACCGCCCGCCGGTCAGGCCCTGACCCTCACCTTGAAGGATCAGGATCGCTCCGCGGAATTCACCGTCGCTCCAAGATGAACGCGGTGGCGTTCGGCCCCGCGCGGCGGTCAAGCGACCGCCGCTGCCGCCGCGCGTCCGGCGTTGCGGCCTGAGAACAGGCAGCCGCCGAGAAAGGTGCCTTCCAGCGATCGGTAGCCGTGCATGCCGCCGCCGCCGAAGCCGGCCGCCTCGCCGGCGGCATAAAGCCCCGGCATGATCTTGCCGTCCTGGCCGAACACGCGGCCGTCGAGATCGGTCTCGAACCCGCCCAGCGTCTTGCGGGTCAGGATGTTGAGTTTCACCGCGATCAAGGGCCCGTGCGCGGGATCGAGAATCCGATGCGGTTTTGCGGTGCGGATCAGGCGGTCGCCGATATAGCGGCGCGCATTGTGGATGTTCATGACCTGGGTGTCCTTGACGAAGGCATTGGCGATCTCGCGGTCGCGCGCCTCGATCTGGGCTTTCAGGGCTTCGAGCTGGAGCAGGTGGTCGCCGCTCAGCACATTCATGGCGGCGACCAGATCGGCCAGATTGGTGCGCACGATGAAGTCCGCGCCGTGGCGTTTGAAGGCTTCGACCGGGGCCGGCGCGCCCTTGTTGGTGGCGCGCCGCGCCGTCATCAAAAAACTCTTGCCGGTGAGATCGGGATTCTGCTCCGAGCCGGACAGCGCGAATTCGCGTCTGATGATGCTTTGCGTCAGCACGAACCACGAATAATCGTAGCCGGTCTGCATGATGTAATGCAGCTGGCCGAGCGTGTCGGAGCCGGGAAACAACGGCGATGGCAGCCGCGCGCCCCTGGCGTCGAACCACAGAGATGATGGCCCCGGCAGGATGCGGATGCCGTGACGCGGCCAGATCGGCGACCAGTTCCTGACGCCCTCGACATAATGCCACATCCGGTCGCGGTTGATCAGCCGCGCGCCGGCGGCCTCACAGATGCCGATCATGCGGCCGTCGACATGCTCGGGGACGCCGGAGATCATGGATCGAGGCGCATGGCCAAGACGCTTCGGCCAGTTCTGCCGGACCAGATCATGGTTGCCGCCGATGCCGCCGGAGGCGACGACCACGGCTTGCGCATGCAGGGTGAAGTCGCCGGCAACCTGGCGCGAGCTGCTTTGGCCGCGCGCGACGTCATCAGGCGCGAGGATCGAACCGCTGACGCCGTCGACTTGACCGCCCGTGACCGTCAGCGCATCGACGCGGCGGCGGAATCTGAACGACAACAGGCCGCTCGCCTCGGCGTCGCGCGCCCGCCGTTCGAACGGTTCGACGATACCGGGCCCGGTGCCCCAGGTGACGTGAAAGCGCGGCACCGAATTGCCGTGGCTCATCGCATCATGACCGCCGCGCTCGGCCCAGCCGACCACCGGAAAGATCCGGTGGCCCATGGCGCGCAGCCAGCCGCGCTTCTCCGCCGTGGCGAACGCCACGTAGGCCTCGGCCCAGCGCCTGGGCCAAAGATCTTCATCGCGGTCGAAGCCGGCCGACCCCATCCAGTCCTGCAGGGCGAGCTCGTAACTGTCGTGGATGCCGAGCCGCCGCTGTTCGGGGCTGTCGACCAGAAATAATCCGCCGAGCGACCAGAAGGCCTGGCCGCCGAGATTTTGTTCGCCCTCCTGATCGACCACGAGGACGCGCTTGCCGGCATCGGCGATTTCGGTCGCGGCGACGAGGCCCGCGAGGCCCCCGCCGACCACGATTACATCAGCATCATCCGCCATGATGGTTCCGCCCCCGGCTTATTAACGCATGGCCCGCCGCGGCATGCCCTGGTCCAGCGTTTCCGAAGTTCTGATCATATCGACGCTTGCGATGCTGCGCTCCCTCTCCCGCTCTTCGCGGGGGAGGGCTGGGGTGGGGGAGGCTCCGGCGAAAATCCATCGATCGGGTATCGCGGCCACACCTGACCAACACCGCCGATGCCGCGCCCCCACCCCACCCTCCCCCGCGAAGAGCGGGAGAGGAGTGAGAGGCCGATGCCCGTGGCCTGAAACGATAGGTTTCATGGAATCGATTTCCACCAGGTCCGGCCGAGCCTGCCGGCGCCTTCGACGCGCGCCTGCGAATGAAGCCCGCGGCGTTGTGCACGGTCAACGGCAAAGGGAACTCTTTGCGCCGGCACACCAGCGGGACATTAAAATGCTGCATTTTTATTGCCTCCGTCGATAGTGCATCCCGTCTGCAACACTTGATTTGAATTTGTTTTGAAGGCCCTGCGCGTCTGGACAAAATCGCGATATCGCAACACGGTGGCGCACGTCTTGTATCACCCAAGACGATGAGATTCGGGTTCGACGGTTTAGACTGGGGCTGGACATGAAGCTTGTGACGGGGTTGCTCGCGGCGGTTCTCTTGTGGGCGGGGATGGGGGCGAGCCACGCGGTGGTTCGTATTGCCGAGGACCGCGGCGGCCGGATCGGCACCTATGTGGACAAATATCAGGGCCTGCGCAGTTCCGGCGAAACCGTCATCATCGACGGCCTGTGCGCCTCGGCCTGCACCATCGTCCTTGGCGCGGTTCCGCACGACAAGATCTGCGTGACGACGCATGCCAATCTCGGGTTCCATGCGGCCTGGGACTTCGGCGCCAACGGCCGGGCGATCACCAATCCCGAAGCAACACAGATGCTGTACTCGATGTATCCCTCGCCGGTGCGGCGTTGGATCGCCCAGCGCGGCGGGTTGACACCACACATGATTTTCCTGCGCGGCAAGCAGTTGCTGAGCATGTACCGTCCCTGCTATCTCGATGCCCAGGCTTCGGCCCCGCGGTAAACCCGCAATTTCCATCGGCACGGGCGTGATCCCTGACCGGCGCCCCCCTGCCTGGCGCTTGCCGAGCTGTGCGACAGGGCCTATTTGAACAGGGCCGCGGACGAATGGCGCCGCCGCTCGCCCAGGCCCGCTGACCGGGATGGTCGCGAAGGGATCGTCGCAAAATGGCTCAGCCCATTGCCACACCTCAGGAAATCCCAGCCGGGCTGAGCCCGCGCCGGGCCATGCCGGCGATCGTGGCAGGCTGTAGCGGTCTCGGCGCCGCCGTTCTGCTCGGCGCGTTGCTGCTCTGGTTCCACTACGGGACGGAGGTCTTCTTCGACACGGTTGTCTCCGGCCTTGCGGCCTGCTTCTGATCCGCATACCCCAGGGAAATTCACAATGGATCGAACCAAACGCCCGCTTGTCATCGTCGCAGCCTTTTCGGGAAGTCTGGTGGTCGGCCTTTTGCTGATGCTATGGGCGCTCGGCGGGTTGCGCACGGTGGCAGCGCCGGCCGCCATCGGCGGGCCGTTTCAACTGACCGACCAGGGCGGCCAGGCTGTAACCGAACAGAGCCTGCAGGGCCGTCCGACGCTGATTTTCTTCGGCTTTACCCATTGCCCCGACGTCTGTCCGACTTCGCTGTTCGAGATTTCCGAAGTGCTGCGGGCGATGGGCAAGGATGCCGATCGCGTTAACGCTTTTTTCATCTCCGTCGATCCCGAGCGCGACACCGCGGCAGCCATGAAAGATTATTTGTCGAGCTTCGATCCGCATCTGAAGGGCCTGACCGGCAGTCCCGATCAGGTGGCAAAAATCATTTCCGCCTACCGGGTCTATGCCCGGAAAGTCCCGCTCAAGGACGGCGACTACACCATGGATCACACCGCGCTGACCTACCTGATGGATCGTGACGGCAAGTTCGTCTCGCCGTTCAACCTCAATCGGAAGCCCGAGCAAGCCGCCGCCGATCTGGAGCATTACCTCTGAAGACGCATGTGTCGCGGCGGCGTGTCTCGGTCACGTTGAACCATTCCGGAAAGCTATCGCATCCAGGCTCGCGGTCCACTTCCCCCCCCCCCGCGCATCGCGCGTGGCGGGGAGGGGTCGGGGGTGGGGGGTAGCGCGGCGCACACCGAAGCGGCGGTTCCTGCTGATGGACCCCCCACCCCCGACCCCTCCCCACCGCTTCGCGGGGGGAGGGGAGAAGAAAACGGCGCCGGCGCACGCG
>NZ_JBEKXH010000401.1:0-5943 GCF_049512235.1 Bradyrhizobium sp. | reverse complement strand
GCTTCGGCAAAAACCAATCACTGGCTCGGGCTTTTTTCACGATATCGGCGTCATCTTGGTTGCTCCTACGCCGACTGCGCATCTTCGATACCAAAAATGAATCCCTTGCCGCGGACGGTATGAATCATAGGCGGCTCATATGGCCCATCGATCTTGCGCCGAAGCCGGCCCATATGCACGTCCACGAGGTTGGTCTTTGGATCGAACTTGTACTTCCACACCTCCCGGAACAGCATTTCACGCGTGAGTACCTGGCCCTTGCGGCGCATCATGAACTCAAGCAGACGGAACTCGCGCGGCAGCAGATCGATAGGGCGATCGCCCCGCCTGGCCGTGCGTTCGATCAGATCGAGTTCAAGCGGCCCTACCCACAGTTTGGTCTCGCGCGTGGCGGGTGGAACCCGCAAGGCTTCGATCATGGCGATCAACTTGACGAGATCCTGCTCGATGAGATGCGCGGCAGCGCTATGGCGCGTTGCGGGCTCGTTAGCGTGCAGTGCGAGTTTCATCCAGGACTCCTGTGGTTCGTGATTGCTTCTTCGCCGCATTGCCCCGCATTCGCGAGGCTTATGGTTCAGCGGTGATCGCGCCGAACCGTCCGCTCTGAAAATCGGCCATCGCCTGCCTGATCTCGTCGGCGGTGTTCATGACGAAGGGGCCATGCATGACGACCGGCTCGTCGATCGCCTCGCCGCTAAGGACCAGCACCGTGGCATCGTTGACAGCTTCCAGCGTCACCGCGCCGCCCGTTCGATCGAGCAGGACGAACTGCGCTTCTCGGGCGATGTCGTTGTCGTTGACAAGAACCGGGCCGCGCAGCACCACCGCGCCGACGGTGTGGCCCTCCGGCAGCGTGAGCGATGTTGCGCCGCCTTGACGCAGCCGCAAATCCCAGAGGTTGATCGGCGTGAAAGTCCGCGCAGGTCCGCGGCGACCTTGATACTCGCCGGCGATCACGCGCAGCGCGCCCGCTTGGTCCGGCAAAGTCACGGCCGGAATCCCTCGGTCGAGGAGCGTCTGGTAGTCCGGCGCGGCGTTCTTGTCCTTGGCGGGGAGGTTGACCCAGAGCTGGACCATCTCCAGCGTCCCACCCTTTCGCGTGAACGCCCGCGAATGGAACTCCTGGTGCAGGATGCCTGATGCCGCCGTCATCCATTGCACGTCCCCCGGCCCGATCACGCCGCCCTTGCCGGTCGAATCCCGGTGCTCGACCTCGCCCTGATAGACAATGGTAACGGTCTCGAACCCGCGATGCGGGTGTTCGCCCACGCCGCGCGGCCTCTCCGCAGGAGGAAACTCTGCCGGCCCGGCATAGTCCAGGAGAATGAAGGGGCTGACATGCTGGCCCTGGGTGCCGTACGAGAACATCGATCGCACCGGAAAGCCGTCGCCTACCCAATGCGGCCTGGGGCTACCGTAGATCCCGAGAACCTTTCGCATGGTGTTTCTCCATTGAGGGCCGCGATTGGCCCTTGTCGCTGGAGAGAAGAATTACGCCCGCGACAAAGACGGCAGAAGACGGCATGCTTGCGCCGCAGTGTCCTATCGGGAGGACAATCGGTGGCAATGCAGGACCTCAACGATCTCTATTTCTTCGCCCAAGTGGTCGATCACAACGGATTCGCGGCGGCGGCGCGGGCGCTCGGCATGCCGCGGTCACGGCTCAGCCGCCGCATGGGATTGCTTGAAGAGCGCCTCGGCGTCCGTCTGATCCAGCGTTCGACCCGCCGTTTCACGGTCACGGAGATCGGACGAGAGTTCCACCGCCATTGCACCGCCATGCTGGTCGAAGCCGACGCGGCGCAGGAAGCGATCGAGCGGGTGCGCGCCGAGCCGCAGGGCATCGTGCGGGTGAGTTGCCCGCCGCCGCTCTTGAATTTTCAGGTCGGCGAGATGGTCGTCCGCTTCATGGCCGAATGCCCGAAAGTGGAGGTGCATCTCGAAAGCACCAGCCGGCCCGTCGATGTGATCCGCGAAGGCTTCGATGTGGCTATCCGGGCACGCTTCCCGCCTCTGGAGGAAAGCGATCTCATCATGAAGGTGCTCGCGGAAAGTCCGCAGCGCCTGGTAGCCACGCCTGCCGTGCTGGAGGGACTGTCCCACCCGTTCGTCCCGGCCGACTTGAGTACCCTTCCCAGCCTCGCATGGAGTTCGCCCCAACAAGAACACGAGTGGCGCCTTGAAGGACCTGATGGCGCAACCGCCCGGATTCCCCACCGGCCTCGCTTCGTCACCGAGGACATGGCTACCTTGCGGCTGGCGGCGTTGCAGGGCGTAGGCGTCGTGCAGCTTCCGACCATCGTCGTGCAAAAGGACGTAGCGGAGGGAAAGCTCGTCGATGTCCTGCCCGAATGGGCTCCCCGGACAGCCATCATTCACGCCGTATTTCCATCGCGGCGGGGCCTGCTCCCTTCCGTGCGCGCTTTCCTTGATTTTTTAGCGCTCGAATACAGCGCCCTTAGTCGCGCAGAGAAGCAGGAGGGGCGCTGATCCCCGGGCGCTCTCGTTTCAAAGTCCGACGAAGGTGAACGTCCGTTTTGCGCCATCAGCGTCATTCGACGACTGATACCGGCTTAAACTTCTGCACCCTTCGGCCCCAGTCGGTTTCAGCGACGTAAACGTTGCCCTTGGAATCGACGGCCAGCGTGTGGACGTGGGTAAATTCGCCGAGCTGATGGCCAGCGCGACCGAAGCTGGAGAGGATTTCGCCGCTGGCCCGATCGAGAATATCTTCACCTGTTCGTCGCCGCCATCGGCCACGTACATGTACTTCTGTTCGCGGTCCGCAGAAAATCCGATCCACCAGGTGGTTCCCCCCAAAAGTTGGCATGCGCATGGTGCTGTCTCAAAAGGTCAACTTGCGGGGAGCCGCCGCCGTAGCACCGAAGAGCGGTTGTCCTATGGTCGTCGGGAAGATGTCGTCGAGATACAAATGTAACTGTCCGAGAACTCCTACACCGCTGCCGCTTTCGCGGTTGATGGGTATAACGGCCTCCAAGCCGACCTGGAAATATGACCCGACCCAAATCACGCCGGGGTTGAGAAATCCGGTCGTGGTGTAGGGATTGCCGAAATTGTTCGCGACCGGCGTCGTAAAATTCGCTTCAACGATTGGAATGAGATGATTGAAAAAATCCGGTAGCTGAAGATCGATGACTTCTGACTTCAGGTACGGCAGGCTGTACTGCAATGATGCTCCGTAGACCAGTTGTTGCGGAATGAAGACGCTCTGGGTGAAGTCAAAGTTGCTGGTAGGAATCTGATAGCCGACCTGTCCGGTCACCGCGAACGGCCGCACCCAAGACAACGTATCCGGCAGATCGCCCAGCCCTTTTCCGAAATAGAAGGTCGGCGTGACCAGGCTGTATGAAGTGCCCAATCCCGAATTCGTGGCTCCGGTGTTGCCCCAATCGACGATAACCCCCGCCAACAGGGCAAGCTCATGCGAAGGGTCCTTCAGCAGCTGGTACTGGAACGTCGTCTCAAGGTCCTGAAAGCCGGCGTTGACCGTGCCGTCCGGCTGGCGGATTTGCGTCCAGGTTTCGCCGATCGATAGGCCAAAATTTTCGGTGATCCGCTTCGAAATCTCGCCGGAAATATCCCATTCCGTTGCCGGTGGCATATCCGGGGTCTTGGACCACATCACGGTGGGCAGCGACATCTCATCGGCGACGCAAGGATCGTCGATCGCCAACGTTGCAGGAAGAAACCGAGCACCGACAAAACAGTGAGCGAATACATCGGTGGTGGACGCCAGCGCGATAAAACTCGCGAGCGCAAACGGAAGCACCATGGATCGTGACATCGGGATTGCTCCGGTCAGGGAACGTGAGAGCAGTGGTGAGCAGCTTGAGGCTGCGTTGCATCACGCAGTGGGCGGAGGACCTCTGGGACGGGCGACCGAGTATCGAGCGAATGAGGATAGGCGCAGAGGCTGCGCCGATTGCCGTTCCCTGCAGATTTCCGACCTGACGTGCTGGACCGTTATCGGTCGCGGGGGCCAGGATGATCGCGGTCCCAGGCTGGCGCGGTTCGGCCTCTTGCCCATGATGAGGCGAGCTTATACTGATCAGATCGTTACATTCAAGCCGTGAAGCCAGTGCTTACAAGATCGGGCCAGGCAGGCGGCCTTGCTTTTTTGCTGGCGCATCGGGAGGTGAACAATGCGAGCGCTGTCGACCCACCTGTCGGGGATCGGGCGCTGAAATCGATTGACAGAAAACCTTTGTCGTGGACGTGGAGGCGACATCTTCGGCGCTTGAACCGTGGCGGTCGGCGGGTTCCGCGTCGCGGTGACGGCCGATCGGTACGCGAGAAAGTGCGCCGCCATGAACGGGAAGATTCTCATCGCGCCGAAGCGATGTGCCACCGCACTGCTGAACGGTGACAGCTACGGTGGGGCTGCCCAGCCCGATGACGAAAATATTTCTGTTCACTTTATGTACGAATGGATCTATGCTCACCGCCGTCTCGTTCCAGATGAGAGGTATATCGCGGTCGTCTGCTTGCGGCCTTCGCTCGCGCCGAAGGGGCTTCGGCCCCCAGGCGGGACGTAGCCCGGCCATGACGAAAAACAAAATCACTGCCTTGGCTGTTTGAAAAGTGAATCGGGAAATTCATGCGGCGGCCCGAAGTCCGCCGCATGCTCTGCGGTCGGCTGGAAGGCCGTTGTCGCGGTGCGCGCCATGAGCTCTGCCCTGCTATCCACCTGTTATCGCCTGTTCTTGGCGCGAAACGCCTTTCGCAATTTCACGGAAAGACGCAATTTTACAAATAGTTACGGGGATTACCATACCTCTTGCTCCTGTAAAAAGCCTGTATTAACAGGAGCGGATAGTGACATGCAACTTGGGCGAGAATCGAGCCGGTCGACGGCGGTTGGACCGCGCCCTAAACGCAAGTTGCATGGCTTTTTGAGCCTAACCGGTTGATAATATGCCTCCTCGGAGGAATCTGTGGGCGCCTTTCTGACGATTCGGGGCCGCAGGCGGCCGAACTGCGGGATTGCTGCTTCCTTGCTTTGAAGATGCGGTAGCAATCTTCTGCGTCTGTGTTGAGGCTGTGGACCCTGTGGGCAACGCACTTGCGTTGTCCACAAGTCCACAGCCGCTGTCAGCCGCCGCCCCCATGGTCTTCAAGGAAACTATGGAACTTGCGGCAGGTCGAGTCGAAGGAACGTTGTTGCTCCTCGGAGGCGCGGTTGGAGATCAGCGGTCCACCCTCGTCATCCAGGGCGGCGAACACCACTTGCGCCATCGGCCGCTTCCGCAGCCGGGGGCTCTCGTGAAGGTCGGAGATGATCTCGCCGCCAAGCAGCCACATGTTGTCGCGATGCTTGCGCAGGGTCTTGGCCGACAGGTCCGAACCCAGCAGATGTCGCAGAAACGGCTTGAAGCATTCCACCAGCTGCTGGCCGGGCGAAAGATCACGCGCTTCGACCATCCAGCTTGCGGGCCACTGTTCCAAATCCGGGCAGTACGCCGCCAAGGCATCCCCAGACGCCTCTCGAACCGGTAAGGTCGACGCCGGCGTGGCGCTCGCTTTGGGGTTTTGTCGCATGCGGCTGATCTGCCTACTCAATCAATGTCAGCACTTTCCGGGCTTCGTCTACCAGAAGGCACGGCTTTGCCGACACAGCCTCAGCATCGAGATCGACGTACGGCCCCGGCGCGGCTCGAAGCCCGTGTGCTCGGGCTGTCATCAACGCGGCACGGCCTATGATCTGCTCAGCCTTCGCCGCTTCGAATTCATCCCGATCTGGGGCTTCGCGGTGCTGCTGCTCTACCACATGCGGCGGGTCGATTGCAGGACCTGTGGTGTTCGGGTCGAAGAACTGCCCTGGGCGATCGGCAAGCACCAGCTGACCAAGACCTACATGGTGTTTCTGGCGCACTGGGCCCGCAAGCTGTCCTGGACCGAAACCGCCTCGTCGTTCCGCACCAG
>NZ_JBEKXH010000400.1:0-5945 GCF_049512235.1 Bradyrhizobium sp. | reverse complement strand
AGCAGGGCTGTCGAGGTTGCTTGATCCCTTGAGGTCTTCAATAATCTGCTAGAAGACCCTAGCTGGCAACCAGCTATAGCAGCCGGACCGACCTGGAACCCCCATGAACCTCGACGCTTTGCCTCCCGCGCCCCCGGCCCAAGTTCCGCCGGACGCCCATAGCGGCTTGATGGCCCGCTTCCGCAACTATTTCTTGACCGGCCTGATCGTGGCCGGTCCGATCGCCATCACGTTTTATCTGACCTGGTGGTTCGTGACCTGGGTCGACGGCCTGGTGCGGCCGTTCGTGCCCATTGCCTATCGGCCTGAAACCTATCTGCCGTTCGGGCTGCCGGGATCCGGGTTGATCGTTGCCGTCGTGGCGCTGACGCTATTGGGCTTCCTTACCGCCAATTTGATCGGGCGGACGCTGGTCGATCTCGGCGAGAAGCTGCTCGGGCGCATGCCCGTGGTGCGTGCGATCTACCGCGGCCTGAAGCAGGTGTTCGAGACCTTGTTCTCCGGCCAGGGATCGAGCTTTCGCCGGGTCGGCATGGTCGAGTTTCCCTCGCCGGGCATGTGGTCGATCGTGCTGATCTCGCAGGCCCCGAGCGTGGAGATCGCCAACAGCCTCCCCGGCAGGGAGGAGCACATCTCGGTGTTCCTGCCCTGCGCGCCGAACCCGACCACGGGCTTCTTCTTCTATGTGCCCAGGAGCAAGGTCATCGAAGTCGAGATGAGCGCCGAGGACGCCGCCACCCTGATCATGTCCTGCGGCGTGGTGCAGCCCGGCTCGGATGCGCAAAAGAAAATGGCCGCGATCGCAGGAATGGCGGACGCCGCGCGCGCCGCCAACGCCTCGCCGCTGCAGCCGTCGCCGGCGAAGGTGGAGTGAGCGGCGGGTTTGCACCGGCCTGCATGAGGGTCCGCTTTACCCGTCCCGCTCAACGCGATCTCGCCCAAATGGCGAATGCGGCCCATTACCCCGCTCCGAGCAGCGGCAGGGCTTCGTCGCGTTCGAACAGATAGAGCAGGCAGCGCAGCGCTTCGCCTTGCGTGCCGTTCAGTTTCGGATTGTCCTTCATGATGCGCAGCGCCTCGTCGCGGGCTTGCGCGATCAGTTCGGCATGAACGTCCGAGCGCGCGATGCGGTAGCCGGGCAGGCCGCTTTGCCTGACGCCGAGCACGTCGCCTTCGCCGCGCAGCTTCAGGTCCTCCTCGGCGATGCGAAAGCCGTCGGTGGTTTCGCGGATCACCTTCAGCCGCGCGGTCGACATCTCGTTGAGCGGCTCCTTGTAGAGCAACAGGCAGGTCGAGGCTTCGGAACCGCGGCCGATCCGGCCGCGCAACTGGTGCAGCTGGGCGAGCCCGAAACGCTCGGCATTCTCGATCACCATGATGGTGGCTTGGGGAACGTCGACCCCGACTTCGACCACGGTGGTGGCGACCAGAAGCCGGATCTCGCTTGCGGCGAACTGCGCCATCACGCGATCTTTCTCGCTGCCGCGCATCTTGCCATGCACGAGGCCGACTTGGCCGCCAAATCGCGCTTTCAGGCGCTCGAAACGCGCTTGCGCATCGGCAAGGTCAACGGTTTCGGATTCCTCGACCAGCGGGCAGATCCAGTACACCAGCCGGCCGGCCGACAGCGCGCGGCCGACCGCATCGATCACTTCCGGCAGGCGGCTGTCGGCGACCGCGCGGGTATCGATCGGCTGCCGCCCGGCGGGTTTTTCCCGCAACTCCGAAACGTCCATATCGCCGAAGTAAGTCAGGACCAGCGTGCGCGGTATCGGCGTCGCGCTGAGCACCAGCACGTCGACAGCCCCGCCCTTGGCGGTCAGTGCCAGCCGTTCGCGCACCCCAAAACGATGCTGCTCGTCGACCACGGCCAGCGCCAGCGCCTTGAAGGCCACATCATCCTGGATCAGGGCATGGGTGCCGACCAGGAAATCGATCTCGCCGGCCAAAAGCCGCGCCAGCAGTTCGCGGCGCTCCTTGCCCTTCTCGCGGCCGGTGAGGATCGCGATCCGCAGGCCGGCGCGCTCGGCCAAAGGCGTGATGGTCTTGATGTGCTGGCGGGCGAGGATTTCGGTCGGCGCCATCAGCGCGGCCTGCTTGCCGGCCTCGGCGACGGCGGCAGACGCCAACAGCGCCACCACGGTCTTGCCCGATCCGACATCGCCCTGCAGCAGCCGCAACATGCGGACCGGCTGGCGCAGATCGTCCGAGATGGCGGCGACGGCCTTTTGCTGCGATGAGGTCAGCGCGTAGGGCAGCGCATCGATGATCCGTTTGCGCAAGTGGCCGTCGCCGGCGTGGCGGTCGCCGGCGGGACGGCGCAACTGCGCGCGCACCAGCGCCAGCGCCAGTTGACCGGCCAGCAATTCGTCGAAGGCAAGCCGCGACCAGTAGGGACGCTCGGGCAGGATATCGGTCAACTCGACCGGCACATGCACGCGGTTCAGCGCCTCGGTAAGCGGCGGAAAGTTGCAGCGGCGGATCACTTCCGGACTGATCCATTCCGGCAGCGCCGGCAGTTTTTGCAGCGCCTGCGCCACCGCGCGCCGCAGCGAGCCGAGCGCCAGCCCCTCGGTGAGCGGATAAACCGGATCGATCCCCGACAGTGCTGCGAAACCCGCCTCGTCGACCACGCGATCGGGATGCACGATCTGCAAGGTGCCGTCGAACATCTGCGCGGTGCCGGAGACGTAGCGTTTGGCGCCGACCGGCAGCAGTTTTTCGACATAGCCCGGCTGGGCGCGAAAATAGGTCAGCACGACATCGCCGGTGTCGTCGCCGGCATAGACCAGATGCGGCGCGCGCGGGTTGCGCGGCGGCGCCGGGCGATGGCGATCGACCGTCACTTCCAGCGTCACCACCGTTCCCGGCACCGCGTCGCGGATCTTCGGCCGCGCCCGGCGATCGATCACGCTTGAGGGCAGATGCAGCAGGAGATCGACGATCCGCGGCGTCTCATCGCGGCCGAGCAGATAGCGCAACAGTTTTTCCTGCTTCGGCCCGACGCCAGGGAGGGTCGTGACCGGCGCAAACAGCCGATTGAGCAGGGTAGGGCGCATGTGGAAACCTAAGACCTTTTCTCACCGTCATCGCCGGTCTTGCGCCGGGCATCCACGGGATTTTTCGAAGATAGAGGCTTGACGAGCGAGCGCCCGATATCCAAGTCGGCAATCCTCTTGCGGCCAGTGTTGGACCTTTTGACAACAGCGCTCGTGGTCGATGGGGTTTGCGTGCTGCGTTACGACAATGAGGCGGGCAAGGGCGATCACCGGCATGTTGGGAGACGCGAACAAGCCTATGACTTCACGGGTCCAGATAGGCTGCTTGCGGATTTCTGGCGCGATGTCGAAGAACGGAGGCGAGTAAAATGAAGACGGTCACTCTCCAGGTTTCGGGGCTCGAAGACGTCAAGCGGCGTGCGCGAGATGCGTTCAAGGGAAAAGAGCAGGGCTCGCGGATAAGCCTCGCGAGCCCGGAACTGTTGTTTCGGCTGTTGACAGCGAAGCGCTGGGAACTCATTCGGGCTCTGGCCGGCGCGGGCCCGGTAACGATCCGGGAGGCGGCGCGGCGGGTCACCCGCGACGTGAAAGCCGTACACAGCGATGTACACGCCCTGCTCAAGGCAGGCATTCTGCAAAAGACCGAGAAGGGCCTCGTTATTTTTCCCTTCGACGCCATCCGGGTCGATGTCATGCTGCGTGCCGCCTGACTGGCCCGGTTCAGGATTGCCCAACTTGTCGATACCCGCCAGACATCTGCGGGTTCGCCAAGAACCCTGATACTCGCGCTGCCTTCGTGCGGCGCGCTTCGCCGCAGCGGTGACCGGCGCTTTGCGCGCCAGCGGAGAACAAATCCTTCACATTGCTGCAATCGTAATGACACGTAAGAGTGTTAAGATTCCGTAGCGATCAGCCCTGGTTGCATCGCAAAGTGTGGCTGGCTGTCTGATCCGCAGAGGTCTTTGCAGTATCAAGAAAATGGGGGGTGTCTTGAAGATCCACAATTATTTGACGGCGGTCAGCGTCGGGCTCTCGTCTCTGGCGGCTTTGCCGGCACAGGCCGGCGGTGCGCTGACCCCAGATGGACGTCCGATCCAGCACGTGCTCCTGATCAGCGTCGATGGATTGCATGCCCTCGATCTGGCGAACTACGTCAACAGTCATCCCAGCTCGACGCTTGCCGCGTTGAGCGGGCATGGCACGACCTACACCAATAACCAGACCTCCTCGCCTTCGGATTCGTTCCCGGGACTTGCCGCGCTTCTGACCGGTGGCTCGCCGGTCACGACCGGCTTCTGGTATGACGTGACCTGGAATCGCGAACTGTCGCCCCCGGCCCAGACCGACGGCCTCGGCAACCCCGGCGGTGCATGCCCCGGCCAGATCGGCACGATCATGGCCATGGACGAGTCGATCGACACGGATCTGACCCGGCTTGACGGTGGCGGCGGCATCAATCCGGCTTACCTGCGCCGCGATCCGAGGAAGGGTTGCGCGACCGTGCTTCCGCACCAGTACCTTCGCGTCAACACCATCTTCGAAGTGGCCAGGGCCGCGGGCCTGCGCACGGCCTGGACCGACAAGCATCCCTCCTACGAATGGACCAACGGCCCGAGCGGCCATGGCGTCGACGATTTTTACGGCCCGGAGATCAATTCGATCCCGGTCGCGCTGCCTTTTGCCGGCTGCACGCCGGTGCCCTTTCCGGATCCTGCCCCGGACGACGGCTGGACCACCGCACTCGCCAATGTGCGCTGTTATGACCTGCTTCACGTGAAAGCCGTGCTGAACCAGATCGACGGCTACAAGCATGACCGCAGCAGCTGGGTCGGCGTACCCGCGATCTTCGGCACGAACTTCCAGGCGGTCAGTGTCGGGCAAAAGCTCAACAAGGATCCCGTCACCGGTCAGCCGGGCGGGTACGCCGATGTCCTGGGCACGCCGGCCTCGGGGCTCGCGGATCAGCTCGACTTCATCGACCGATCGCTCGGGCGCATCGTGCAGGAATTGCAGGCTCAGAACCTCACCGGCTCGACGCTGATCATCATCTGCGCCAAGCACGGCCAGTCGCCGATCGACCGCACCAAGAACCATAATATCGGCAACGGCCAGCCCAGCACGCTGCTCGGCGCCTCGGAGTCGTTCGACATCTCCGACGACGGCTCCCTGATCTGGCTCGCCGACTCCTCGCAAACCGTGAGCGTCGTATCCCTGCTCAGCCAACCGCTGAACCAGCAGCTTTTGGGAATCCAGGAGATCTTCGCGGGACAGTCGCTGATCGACAAGTTCAACAGCCCGCTCCACGACCCGCGGACGCCGGATATCATCCTGAAGGTCAACACCGGTGTGATCTTCACCGGCGGCACCAAGATAGCGGAGCATGGCGGCTTCAACGAGGACGACGTGCACACCGCGCTGCTGGTATCGATGGACGGCATGCCGCCTGCGATCGTCAAGACCGCCACCTCGAACCAGCAGGTTGCGCCGACGATCCTCCAAGCCCTTCGGCTCGACCCCCACAGCCTCCAGGCTGTGCGCGATGAACAGATCGGCGTGCTGCCGTTCCTGTTCGCGGACGCCGATTAGGCGAAGGCCCGTCCGAGCGTGAAGATCGTGGCGCCGAGGCTGAGCAGGAGAAGCGGATGCAGGGCGGGACGCCAAATCCGGCAACCGGCCACGACCATCGCGGTTGCCCAGGCCAGCGGACCGCTCTCCCGCAGCAGCGCGAAAGCGCCCGCCAGCACCAGTCCGGCGGCGATCGGAGCGAATCCGGTCTCCACCGCGCCGTGCCAGGCGGAGCCGCGCCAGCGGTTCCAGATGCGACCGGCGCCGAAGATCAAGAGCGAGGAGGGGAGGAAGAAGGCGAGCGAGACGACCATCGCTCCGCTCCAGCCGGCGGCCTTCCAACCGATCAGCGTTGCGAGCGTCGAGCCCGGCCCGGGCGCC
>NZ_JBEKXH010000399.1:0-5955 GCF_049512235.1 Bradyrhizobium sp. | reverse complement strand
CTCATCGTGATGTCCACCCGCGCTTTTAATGGTTGCTGCGCCCTACGCGCCGGAAATTCCGATGCAGAATAATCGGCTTTCGCACACGATAACGCAACCTGCGCGCGGCATTCCTATAGAAGATGACCCCTGTTCAGCACTATGCTAAGTTCAAGCCATGCCTGAGGATCTCATCCAAGACATCGAACGGAAGAAGGCGCAGCTCGACCACTTGCGTCCGCTGTCGGCGGCTGCCTTGGCCCAACTGCAAAAGCACTACGACATCGATCTCACCTACACGTCGAACGCCATCGAGGGCAACGCCCTCTCATTGCGCGAAACGGCGGAAGTCATCGAGCACGGCATTACCGTCGGCGGCAAATCCCTGCGCGACCATCTCGAAGCCGTCGATCACTATGGCGCGGTGCTGTGGGTGCGGGAACTCGCCGCGGCGACAACCCCGATCACGGAAACGGTTGTCTGCGAACTGCATCGCCGGATCGTCGCCCGCAGCCAGCCCGCACTTGCAGGCGTCTATAGCCGACTTCCGCGCAGGATCGCCGGATCGCCCGTCATCTTTCCGAACCCCGCAAGAATTCCCCAGCTCATGGAGGAATTCGACGCGTGGCTGCAAGCGGCTGCGCCGGGTCCGGCTTCCGCGTTCGACGCCCATTTCCGCCTGACGGCCATTCACCCATTCGGCGACGGCAACGGACGCACGGCGCGGCTCTTGATGAATCTGTTGCTGATCCGCGAAGGCTATCCGCCCATCGCGGTGCGAACAGAAGATCGTAAAGCCTATCTCGACGCCTTGGAACGCGGCTCGCTCGCCGACGATTTGCGGCCGTTTCAGCGTTTGATGCACGAGCGACTGGACGCGACCTTGGTCGAGTACTTGAGCGCCTTGCAAGAGGCGCTTCCGCAACCCGCTCCCGACAAGATCGGCCGTAAATAACCAACGCCCCGCGCATCAGCCCAGGAGTAAATCCCTTGCAACAATTGACCGACCAGGGCCGGCAGAGAATCGACGAACTGGCGCAACGCTACTCGGTCGGCACCGATGCGGTGATGACGTTGTTGCGGGCGCTGGTGAACAGCAACGGCACGATGGCGCAGTTCAACCATGCCGACCTCGGTGGTGGCGGCCAGTGGATGCGCGGCGGCATGACGATGGTCGGCGACATGTTCAACTACGCTCTCAAGGCGAAGGTCGACGGTCTCTGTTCCGAGCTGTCGCAACTGCTGGCCCAGCAACCATTCGTGCCGTTCTCGGCCAGCTTCCAGTCGCAGTCGCAGGGCGGAAATCTGCATCAGGGCGGCGACGCGGGTGGCGGTTCGGTCAGCCTGTTTGTCCCGGACCCACCCCGGCAGGCCTCTCGCCAATGGTGGCCGGCGGAACTGGGATTCCCGAATGGCAGCGGCGCGCAGAACCATGTCCGCTATGCCTATTTCAACGGGGCTCGCCGGCTGGCGGTGGAGTTGAACGGCCATGTCACCGTCTACGACGCGCTCGACCATGAGATCGGCGGCGTTTCCCAGCAGCAGGGGAGCGGAGGCTCGCTCACCTTTACCAGCCAACATGGCACCGTGAGTATCTCGAACTTGCCCGTCCTGTCGGTGGACGGCGTGCCCGGCACCGCGCCGGAACCACGCCAGCCGCCCACCCCGGAGCCCTCCCGTGCCGAGAGCGCCCAGGAAAGCGACATTTTCGCCAAGATCGAGCGGCTGGCCGACCTGCAAAAGAAAGGAATTCTCTCGCCGGAGGAGTTCGCCGCCAAGAAGAGCGAGCTATTGTCCCGGTTGTGAGCGGGTGCCGCTCGTTGACTGGCCGCTTTCCAGCCCCTTTAAATGATCCCGAAGCTCGGCCAATTGGGCTCCGACACCTTCATCATCGCTATCTTTTTTTGTCGTCGGAAAATGCCCAGACCCAGAGAAAAATAATATTCAAGATCGGAACGAAATATAAGAGCGCCCAAGCCCAGCTTCGGCCCTGCTTCTGTAACAGCTTTCCGATTGGGATTGGCACTGAGAGCATCGTCAAAACGATTGTCCAATGCCAGAGACTAAGACTTCCCATTTTCACCCCCCGACTATGACTCGCCCTGCAATGTTGCATGAATTTTGTGATGTCGAAACAGGCCGCTCCAAATCAAATCTGGACGCTAGTCGAGCGTTTCTTTGATGCGATCATATTGAGTCGATGTCGTAGTCGATGTCGCTATTACAAGGGTGGGTTAAGCCCTTCGCGAAACCCGCCAATTCCGCCGCCGCGATGGGTTTCGCGGCCAGTTCCGTGAAACCTATCATTTCGGGACCAAATCATCTTGGCAGGCCGCGCGCTCGCGCGTCGCGAATCCAGATCCCCAGGGATCTTCCACCGTCATTGCGAGGAGCCCTTGCGACGAAGCAATCCATCGCGCGGCGTACGCGGCTGTGGATTGCTTCGCTCACCGGACGGCGCCTTGCGCCGAGCCGGTGGCTCGCAATGACGGCTTGATTCATTGGCATATGTTTCAGGATGCTCGCGCCAGGTCAGATTTGGTCCGGCCATTCATCCATTGCAGATACGAGGCGGACAGCGGCTCAGACAGCTGCAGTTCGACATGCAGGCTGTCTTCCTTCTTGCCGCGGACGATAAACGGCAGCTCGGCTGCAAAGCCCTGCACCATGAGCGTGCCCGCTTCGCCTTGCCCCATTTCCGGGCTGCAACGGATGCGGGCGCCGGTCTCGGAGATATCCAGCAACTCTCCTACATGCCGCTTGCCGGCGCGATCGAAAATCTCGCCGTGCGCGGAAATCGCGTGGCGAACCGACATGCGGCGATTGGCATCGGCGGTGGAACTGCGGACCACCCGCACCAGGATTTCCCGCAGACCGCCGATGTCATCGGTGACCTCGGCAATACATGCGCGAACGTCATCCGCGCGAACCCTGACATGCCCGGCACCGACGCTCACATTTTGAATTTTTTCCGACACCTCCAGCGCCGCCGAAGTGGTCTGGCTGACATTCCTGGCGATTTCGCTGGTGGCGGCGCCCTGCTGCTCGATCGCAGCGGCGATCGCCGTGGTCGCGCCATCGATTTCCCGTACCCGGTCGCCGACTTCGGCCATGGCGCTGACGGCGGCCCCGGTGACCGACTGAATCTCCGCGATCTGGCGATTGATATCCTCGGTCGACCTGGCGGTCTGGTTGGCGAGGTTTTTCACCTCGGCGGCGACGACGGAGAATCCGCGGCCGGCTTCGCCGGCGCGCGCCGCTTCGATGGTGGCATTCAGCGCCAGAAGATTGGTCTGGCTCGCGATCTCCCCGATCAACTTGGTGACTTCAGAAACCTTGCTGACGGCATCCATCAGCGAGCGCATGGTGCCGGCGGCGGCCTCACCGCTGACGACCGCGTGCTGCGTGATTTGCGCGGTTCGCGCGACCTGGGCCGAGATTTCGTGAATTGAGCTTGAGAGCTGCTCGGCCGCGGCTGCCACGGCCTGCGAGTTTGCAAGCGCCTGTTCGGAGGCCGCCGCCACCGACTGCGTATCGACAGCGACCGACGATGCAAACTGCGACATATCCTGGGTGGCTTGGTCGACCCGCCCCGCAGTCGCCGTGATGGCCTCGATGGCGCTCGTGGTCTCCCGTTCGACGGTGGTTGCCATGTCGAGGATGGCCTGGGTGCGGAGTTTGACCGCTTCTTGTTCGGCCACCATCGTACGCTCGGCCTGCCGCCGATTTTCGATGGCCTGCTGCTTGAATACCAGCACGGCATCGGCCATGCGGCCAATTTCGTCACGCTGTCCAGCCGCCGGGATGGAAACATCGAGATCGCCGCTTGCCAGCCGCGTCATCGCCTCGGTCATGGCCTTGACCGGGCGTGCGACCCCCCGGGTAAGGAAGAAGCCCGCAGCCAGCGCGAACAGGATGGAAAATCCTATCGAGACGATCTGGAAATTACGCGAGCTCAGATAGAGCGCGGTCCCGTCCTGCTCGGCGGCGTTGGCGCCGCCAAGGTTGACCTCGACGATTTTCTCGATGGTCGATTCCGCCTTCAGGCCGACCCCCGATACTTCCGTAGTGAAGAACTTCATCGCTTCGGCGTTATTCCCCTTCGCCGAAATCGCCAGCATCCTGGCACACTCTGCGAGATAGGCCTGCCAGGCCTGCACAAAGGCGTCATAGGCTTCGCGTTCCGCCGCCGTCGCGATCAGCGGCTCATAGATCTTGCGAATGTCTTCGACATTTTTCTCGGCGAGATGGACGCGGCCCTCGATCTGGGCCTTCTCGTCCTGATCGGAGGTCATGATATGGCGGCTGATGATGGCGCGGTGACGCGCCATGTTATAGCGGACATCGCCGATGTAACGGACACTCGGCAGCCAGCTGGTGTTGATATGCTCCGTCGTCTCGTGAACCCGCATGATGCGATCGACCGAAAACAGGCCGGTGGCACACATGGTCAGAACGAGAACGCCGAGCGTGACCGCTATTTTGGTGCGAATGCTGATGTCGCGAAGGCTGAAGGCCCGTGCTGTCATATTGCGTCTCCAGGCCAGTCGCCAGATGGCCAGCGCGGGACGGTCGGCGATTAACTTGACCTTGCGTTGAAAGATAAATGTTTCCAAAGGTTAGAGCGCGGGAACTCTTCGATCGTTAACTTTGATCGCCGTATGATTACGGAGACCCATCCTCTTCGAATTCATTAAGATCAATGTGGGAGTCTCCCGTCCGGGGGACCCCGACCATGACATTCTCGCGCCGCGCCGTTGGCGGCGGCCATCTTCCCGTCCGCGCGGCGGGGTTCGTTGCGCTGGTCTGCGTTGCCATTCTGGCGCTGAGCGGCTGGCGCGAATTCGTCTCCCGAAATACCGTTCTGGAGACCGCGCAAGCGGACATGTCCAATCTGGCGCGCTCGCTCACGCAGCACGCGGAAGACACCCTGCAGCTGGCCGATACCATCCTGATCGGCATGGTAGAGCGCCTGGAAACGGATGGCACGGGGCCGCTGGCCATTGAGAGGCTTCAGGCCTTTCTCGATCTTCGGAAGGCGACGCTGTCGCCGATCCGGGGTCTGTTCGCTTACGGCGAAGACGGACACTGGCTGCTCACGACGGAAAAGGTCGATATCGCCGGGCTCAACAACAGCGACCGGCAGTATTTTCAACGCCACCGCGAGTCCACCGACGGCGGCACCCTGATCGGCCAGCCGGTCCACAGCAAGTCCGGCGGTCAATGGATCATCACGCTGTCGCGGCGGTTCAATCATCCCGATGGCAGCTTCGCCGGTGTTGCCTTGATGACGATCGACGTCGCCTATTTCGCCAAATTCTATGCGCAGTTCGACGTCGGCCCCCATGGCGCCATCACGCTGCTCAGCGCCGACGGCATCATCCTTGCGCGCAGTCCCGACGATGGCAGCTACGTCGGGCGCGACATGGCCAGCACGCCCCTTTTCCAGGGCTCCCGGGCTTCCGCCGGCGCCTACCAGTTCATGTCGCCTCTCGACGGCGTGGAACGGCTCAGCTTCTACAAGCGAGGCGACCGATATCCAGTGATGGTGCTGGCAACAAAAGCACAAGATGACGTTTTTGCGGCCTGGCAACAGCAATTGCGCATACGCGTTGTCATCGTCCTCGCTTTGGTCGCGATGATCGCGTCAATGGGTATCTACATCGTACGCCAATTGCTCGAACGTCAGCGCATGGCCGCCATGCTGGGCGCCAAGGAAACTGAATTCCGCCTGCTTGCCGAAGGGTCCAGTGACATGGTGACGCGGATCGGACTGGATGGACGACTTCTGTACGTCTCCCCGTCGTCCGCGCGTCTGGTAGGCTGGCGCGCCGACCAGCTCATCGGGACCCCTGCGCTTGCCGGAGTAAATGACGAGGACCTGCCACGGGTCGAGTTGCTGGTGGCAACGCTGAAACGCGGAGAGGCCGAAGACGCCAGGATCTCCTACCGTACGCGGCATCGGGAGAAGGGCGA
>NZ_JBEKXH010000398.1:0-5992 GCF_049512235.1 Bradyrhizobium sp. | reverse complement strand
CGGCGCAAGGCGCGGCTCCACCACCGATCGGCACCGCGCCACCGGGTCTCGCCTTCGGCGAGCCCGATGACAGGCTCCGGTGAGGATCCGGTACGCCGGCGCCTTTGCTGATCACAACGGCCTCTGGAATACTGGTTCACCCGCTTTCGCGGGTGATGACATTTCGTTTTGGAACACCATTTAGTGGCCATTGCTTCCAGAGGCTCGCTTCATGCTGCTGCGCATCGTGATCTGTCTCCTCATCGCAATGGTGGGAATGTCCGTCAGCAGCGCGGCCAACGCCCGGCACCAGCATCCCGTCGATGCCACGCCGTTCGCGCACGCGCCGTGCAGCGTGCTGCGGGGGCGGCCGTGCACGCCGTCTTTTTGCAGCGTGTTCAAT
Source organism: Bradyrhizobium sp. (assembly GCF_049512235.1). Taxonomy (GTDB): domain Bacteria; phylum Pseudomonadota; class Alphaproteobacteria; order Rhizobiales; family Xanthobacteraceae; genus Bradyrhizobium. The sequence goes on along the minus strand of NZ_JBEKXH010000398.1, from coordinate 5,610 downwards.
CACGGTCCCTGCATTCCCGAAATGGATTATCCCTATGGCGAGAATCTGCAGCTGACGATCGAAACCGTGCCGCCGCATGACGACGCCGCGAAATACCAGAAGCCCGACCACGATCTCGACACCATCGGCGATCTCTTCGCCGAACTGCGCTCGTGCTGGTCGCCGCCGCCAGCCGATGCCGCGCATGAGGGCATGCAGATGTCGGTGCGCTTCAGTTTCAAGCGCTCGGGCGAGATGATCGGACCGCCGCGAATGACCTACGCCACGGCCGGCGTAACCGCTGATGTCCGCGATACCTACCTCAAAGCGATCAACGCCTCGCTTGATGGCTGCCTGCCGCTGAAGTTCAGCGGCGGCCTTGGCGGTGCCATCGCCGGCCGGCCGATCGCGATCCGCTATGTCGATAATCGCGAGCTGGAAAGGCAGTCGGCGAAGCCGTGACTAGCCTCGTCGCGAGGCCATTTGGCGCATTGCGGCGTGAGCCCTTAAGGTGTTACGCGAGGCCCGGAAATCTCGTCGGCAAGGGGGAAGGTGCATGGGACTGCTGGTGATGATATCAGGCCTCGTGCTGTTCCTCGGCGTCCACGCCCTGACCACACAGCGCATACTGCGCGGGCGGCTGATCGCGTCCTGGGGCGAGGGCGGCTACAAGCTCGGCTACGCCCTGGCGTCGCTCGCCGGACTGACGCTGATCGTCTGGGGCTTTGCCAATTATCGGACGTCGGGGATGATCGAGCTCTGGTCGCCGCCGAAAGCATTCAAGCACATCACGGTGGCGCTGATGCTGCCGGCGGTCATTCTGGTGGTGGCGGCCTATGTCCGCGGCCGCATCTATACGGCGGTGAAACACCCGATGCTGACCGGCGTCAAGCTGTGGGCGGCGGCTCATCTCTTCGCCAACGGCGATCTCGGCGGCATTATTCTGTTCGGCTCGTTCTTGGGCTGGGCGGTGTTCGACCGGATCTCGCTGAAACATCGCACGGATGCCGGCGCCCCGCCGATCCCGGTCGGCGGCATGGGCAACGATCTGATCGCGGTCGTGGTCGGGATCGTTGCCTATCTGGCACTCGGTTTCGCGTTTCATCCCATCGTGATCGGCGTTCCCGTTTTTGGAGCCTGAACAGGTCTGTGCAATCCGCCTTCAGGCGGTATCTATTTTGAGTGCGTTGATTTTGTCCATACGTTTTCGACAACGCGTGCTGCCCTTGGTCGACGACATCAGTAAAGCCCAGAATGTTCCTGAAAAGAAACAGGCAGAGCTGTTGCAAAGGCTGCTGACGGAGATCGTGCGCGTGGAGGCCGAGGCGATGGAGTTCGGCCTCGATCCGCCACAAGACGAGCATGACGAGCCGCCGCTCCTCAATAGCTTTAGACCCGCCCGATCTCCGGTCGACGTGGCGGCAGGAATGGAATCAGCATCGGAACCCGGCGGCAGTAAGGTCCATAGGCATCCGCCCCGAGTTCAGCCGACAGGAACCCTTCTTCCATGCGCGCCTTCTGCCACAGGCCGAAGGCGATCAGCAACGCGCCGATTAGCGCGGTGACCGTCCCGACCGCGATGGCGGTCGCCAGCATGGCTCCGATAAGCCCGGTATAGATCGGGTGTCGAACCAGCCCGTAGGGGCCGGTGTCGATGACCCGATGGCCTTCCTTGCGCGTGATCGCGTTCGACCAGAAGCGTCCGAGATGGATGCGTGCCCACCAGGTAAACAGCGTGCCTGCCAAGGTCAGACCGGCAAGCAGGTAGGTGCCGCCGACACCGGCATGCCAAAGCGGGTGCTCTCCCAGTATCCGCGCGGTCCAGGGCGTGAGCAGCACGGCGCCGACGAAAATTGGTACGCGGTAGGCCCGCGAGTCCCAGGTCCTGACGTGCTTTTCAGTGCGAGCGGAAAAGAACGATCCCGCGGCCCAGCTGACGAGCCAGCCGATCCAGATCAGCGCCAGCAACTGGGTGGGCCACGTCGCGGTCCATCCACTCCAGAAGAAAGCCAACAGTTGGTTCTGGTCAGGCATCATGCTTCACAGACATTACATCTCACGGTCATTGGATCATGATCGGATCAGATTGTACCGGATCATGATCTCGTCGAATCGATCGAGCATGATCCTAAGAGCAAACCGTTCCACATTCGTCCAAGGGAAAACCGGTTCGCGCCCTCGGGTCAAGCCCAAGGGCGCGCTTTTCCCTCGGACAAACGCGGAACGCATGTGCGCGAAGCTCACGTTTTAGGTTTCGAATGCGTCGTTTCTCGTACTATAGCGCCGATTGACACCGCTGGCACCGGCGCCGAGAAGGTCGGAGATGGTTTCGCGCAAGGCCGGCTCAACGGTTTGGGGGGTGTAACCAAGCTCGGATTGGGCCTTTTTGATCGAGAGCGCGGTCGCCCGTAGCGCGATGCGAACGCCTTCGATGGTCGCGGACGGAGGCCGGTGCGTGACGTGATCGGCGGTGAACTCCAGAATGGTCGCCGCGAGCTGCGCCAGTCTCCGGGGAACCGGCAACAGAACGCCGCGGTGCCCGCTCGCCTCCGCCATCAATCGAAGTATCGTCTTCAGCGGGATACTTTCGCCGCCCAGAATGTAACGATGTCCGACTTGCCCGCGTTCCATGGCAAGAACCAGGCCCGCCGCGACATCGCGGACGTCGACGAGGTTCACGACGAAATCGAGATAGAATTGAAAACGCCGGCCGAGAAAGTGCCGAAGCATCGCCGCCGGCGGAGTGAGGTAGTGATCATGAGGCCCGATCGGCATGGTCGGACACGCGATGACCAGCGGAAATCCAGCCGCCGCGGCCTGCGCGGCCAGCTGTTCCGCAAGCAATTTCGAGCGGGTATACGGGCCCGGCATGTCGTCAGCGGATAATGTGGCATCATCGCCCACGGCATCTTCTGACGGCGGGGGGCGGAAAAGAATGGATTCCGTCGAGCAGTGCAGAAACCGGGTAATGCCGCGTTTGCGCGCAGCCGCTATGACGACCTCCGTGCCGCGGCAATTGACGGCATGAAAATCGCTTTTTTGCGGCATCCACATGCCGGGCAGGCCGGCAAGATGATAAACTTCTTCGACGCCGCGGAGAGCGTCATCCACCAGCTCACGATCCAGTACCGAACCCTGAACATACGTCACTTCCGGCTTGGCCCTTGCCGGTGCTCGAAGATCGAGCACGCGGACCTCGCGGCCACGCGCCGCCAGCGCCGGGACCAGGTACTGTCCGATGAAGCCGCTGCCGCCGGTGACCAGTACCCGTGTCATGAGTGTCGATGGGTCTCGCCCGCGCGTTCACCGGGGTCAAGCGAGGTGCTGCTCGGGGCTTGCGGAACTGGCCGGATAATCGCCGCCAAGTCCTGCCGAAAACCAAGCGCGATGAATAGTTTGGCCATCACAAAGGGGGGGCCGAGCAGTAAGTGGGCGGGATGATCCAGAAGCGAAGGCGCTCGGCGTTCAAACAGCTGGTGCCCGACCGCTTGCAGCCCAAAACCGGTTATGATCAAAACGCCCGTAATCAGCCACATTCCGGTGGAACTCGTATGATGCAAGATGATCAACGCAACTGAAAGCAATAATACAGCGGCTGCAACGATCGCCATTCCAAGGGTGGCGTCGAGCAGCAGCCAGTAGATCAGAACGGGTAACACCGCAATAGAGGCCGCGCTGATGTGGGCACCAAGCCCTTGAACGGTATATGCACTGAGGGGAAGCACCGCGGCAAGGAAAAGACTGACGATGCCGAACACGTGTAGCGCGGAATTCCAGGGATCTCGATGGTATTCAACATAAACCGCCAGTTGGCGACGAAAGTATGAATTCATCATGCGCTCGCCGGGGTTCTCGCGTTTTGGAACACTCCCGTAGTCGAGAACCCAAAAGTTGCAAAAAGTCAATCATCACACCTTCATCAGGCGCCCTGAAGTGGTTGCTTGCGGCGGTCGCGGATCGTCTGTCGTACCCCAACACCGCCTCATCGTTCGGCTTCCACATGAAGCGCTGGCCCGGCAGACGCTTGTTTCGGACGGCTCAGGACGACCGCGTCGATGGCAGAGATGATGCTTCATTGGCCCTCTGGAAGCCGTACCGACGGTTGCAGTGCTGAGCGTAACCGCAATAGCGGAGGGCGAGGCTGGTCCGTTTATCCATACGCCGTGTCTCTCTTGCCATGGATCTTGCGAGCCAGGGTCTTGCGCTGGACCGCTCGACCCTATTTTATGGTACGACCCCACCTGAATTCGGTTGAGTTTTCCAGTGCTTTCTACACCCAGCAAGCGGGATGTCGATGACTGAGAGTGAAACCGAGCATGCCCGCGCAGGTCACGATACCTCGAAAACTGAACCGCAACCCGCCGCCGAGAGTGGCGACAAGATCGCGGCAGCGGACGACCAGCCTGGAGCGGATCGGTCAGGCGACACGTCCGGGCAGCGGGCCGAAGAGGAGACGCGGAAAAAGCGTCGTCCGCTGATCATCACGATAGGCCTCGTCATCGTTGTTCTGTTGATCGCCAGTGGCCTCTATTACTGGCTTACGACCCGCAATCTCGAGAGCACGGACGATGCGTACACCGATGGCCGCGCCATCACCATCGCGCCGCAGATTTCCGGAATCGTGCTTTCCCTCGATGTGAACGACAACGCGTTCGTCAAGAAGGACCAGCTGTTGATCCACATTGATCCGCGGCAATACGTCAACGACCGCGATCAGGCCGAGGGCGCACTGGCGACGGCAAAGAGCCAGTATGAGGGACAGCGGTTCGCCGCCGAGGTCGCGCGCAAGAACTTTCCGGCCCAGCTGCAGCAGGCGCAGGCTCAAGTCGCCAATGCCAAGGCGAACCTCGCCAAGGCCCAGGCCGACTATGACCGGCAGCGCAGCCTGCCGAAGGCGGCGACCTCGCAGCAGGACGTCGACGCCGCGACCGCGGCCCTCAAGCAGGCCGAGGCGCAGGTGGAACTCGCCGATGCGCAAGTGACCGAAAATTCGCCGGTGCCGCAGCGCATCGGCGAGACCGACGCCCAGGTCGGGCAATTGCAGGGACAGGTCGAGCAGGCCCAGGCCAGGCTCGATCAAGCCAACCTCAATCTGTCGTGGACGCTGGTCAAAGCCCCGCAGGACGGCTGGATCACCAAACGCAATGTCGAAGCCGGCAATTACGTGACGGCCGGGCAGCAGATCTTCTCGATCGTTGCCCCCGAAGTATGGATCACGGCGAATTTCAAGGAAAGCCAGCTCGCCGACATGCGCAAGGGGCAAAAGGTCAAGATCACGATCGATGCCTATCCCTCGCTCGACCTTCGCGGCCATGTCGACAGTATACAATTGGGATCGGGCTCCAAGTTCACCGCCTTTCCGCCGGAGAATGCCACCGGCAACTTCGTCAAGGTGGTGCAGCGCGTGCCGGTCAAGATCGTGTTCGACGTGCTGCCCGCGCCCTACGTGCTCAGCCTCGGCATGTCGGTGATCCCGCGCGTCGATTTGGCGGGCGGCCCGCCGTGACCGCGTTGACCCTCGCACCAAAGGCCGAACCGCGAAGACGCAAAGGCGCGAAGGCGGCGGGGCCTTGCCGCGCAGTCTCGGTAAGGTCGAGGAAGTGTCTGCCGCGCTGCGCGCGGCGATTCTCG
>NZ_JBEKXH010000397.1:0-6009 GCF_049512235.1 Bradyrhizobium sp. | reverse complement strand
TTCCCCCTACGCGAAAAAAGGTTTACTATCTTCACGACCCGGCGGCATTCCGCCGCGCACATCTACACGTACTCGCACGTCAATGCGGAGTATGATCGCGTGGTGATCGACGGTCTCTGCAAGTCGTCTTGCACGACAGTCCTGGGGGTTGTTCCCCTCAACAAAATCTGCATCACATCGAGCGGCTACTTCATGTTTCACGCTGCGCATCACGGTGACCGCAGCATTAACCCCGGTGAGACTCAGTTAATGATGTCGGCCTATGCGCCCAAGGTTCGCGACTGGGTGATGAAGCATCACGCGCTCGAACAGGTGGACCCGTACACGTACCTGTACGCCAAGGATGTGACGTTCATCCGACACTGTAGCCGGTGAGGCCTCTGGCGATGAACGGCCGCGTCAACCGGGAAGTCATCAACGATACCGCCAAGCTGGTGATGCACCGGCTGATCGCGCGCCCAACGCGAGAATGCGAGGGGATTTTTTATTCAACATTTCGTGTGATTGTGTTCGGTAGCGCCCCCGACGCAGGCCGATAACGCAGCGATTTCAGTCGATCCGACCAGGCTTTGCGTGAATGGGCTCATTTTCCGGCGGGTTGTCGCTTTTAGGCACGTAACAATGTGCCTGCGGCTGCGAACAGGCAGCAAACCCCAAGTGTTGGAGCATAGCCATGTGGTCACGCCTCGTCCTGCCGCTCGCATTCATTGCCGGCCTGTCTCCGGCCGTTGCTGCGGAGCGCCCCGTCGTCGTCGAATTGTTCACTTCGCAAGGATGTTCGTCCTGCCCGCCCGCGAATGCTTATCTGAACGAGCTATCGAGGGATCGGCGGGACCTCCTGCCGCTTGCCTTTCATGTCACCTACTGGGACAGACTGGGCTGGAAGGATCCGTTTTCGTTGGAAGCCGCTACCCAACGCCAGGATCAATACGGCCACCGCTTCGGCGATGGGTCCTACACGCCGGAGATTGTCGTTGACGGCGCGGTTGGTTTGGTGGGTTCGCATCGCGGCGAAGTCGGATCCGCGATCGATAAAGCGAAAAGCGAGAGCCGCACCGCAGCGGCAGTTCGCGTCACGCGAAACAACAGGCTGGTTTCCATAGAGGTCGGCTCCGGCAACGGCGGCGGAAAGGTCCTGTTGATCGGCTTTGACCACGCGCACACGACTGCGATCGGGCGCGGTGAGAACAGCGGAAGAACGTTGACCGAGGCCAACGTTGTCAGGTCGGTCAAGCTGGTCGGCCAATGGTCGGGAACTCCGCTTCACATCGACGAGCAATTCCCGGCGGGTGAGGATGTCGCGGTCGTCCTTGAGGCACCGGACGGTCGTATAATCGGAGCCTCTCGGCTCGAAAATGGACTGACCTGATCGCCGCAAACATCCCAGTGTCGGCAGCGCTGTCCGTCGGCGGCGCTGCCGGGGGAAATAAGATATCGATTGGACGCATCATGACACTCGCTCGCTTCTGGTTTCTCGCCGCACTGTCTGCCGGGCTTGCAGCCTGGACAGGCGGCGACGCAGATGCCGCGACCACCAATTGGGTTGGGGACGGCCACGCGGCTGTACGCCTGATCGCGGCGGCCGAGAGTGTGAGCGCGGCTACCGGTTCGATCGACGCTGGACTGGAATTCAGGTTTGCTCCGGGTTGGCACGGCTACTGGCGCACACCCGGCGATGCCGGCGTTGCGCCTTTGATCGACTGGTCCGGTTCGGAAAACATTGTACGCGACGAGGTGAGCTGGCCCGCCCCGCATCGTCTGGTTGTCGAGGGGCTGCAGAACAGCGTTTACGACGGGCACGTTGTGCTCCCGATCAAGCTGGCCCTGAAGCAGGCTGGGGTCCCCACGCGGATCCGGACGGCGATCACCTACGCGGCCTGTTCGGATGTTTGCGTACCCTATCAGGCAGAACTTTCGTTACCCTTGCTGCCGGGATCTGGCGCGGTTTCTTCAGAGGCAGCCCTCATTGGCTCTGCCTGGAGGGCCGTACCGGGTACTGCGGCGGCCGCCGGCATCGATGTTGTCCGCACCCGATTCGCAGGTACCACGTCAGCACCAAAGCTCGTTGTTGATCTGCGTAGCAAAGGCAAACCATTCGCCCAACCCGATTTGTTTGTCGAAGGTGCGGGGGATGGAATACCGGCGGCTCCCGATGTCGAACTTGGGAACGATGGCAGCACCGTCCGCCTGACCGTTGAACTTCCGGCACAGCTTCCTTCCAACCGAGCTCTGAGATTGACGTTTGCCGATGGCGACCGAAGTGCGGAATTTCCCGGGCCCGCCGGCACGGCGATCGTCGCGAATCCGGCGGGCTTCTCGTCGGCGCTTCTGGCGGCTTTGCTCGGCGGCCTTATCCTCAACCTGATGCCCTGCGTGCTTCCGGTACTGTCGATCAAGTTGTTCGCGTTCACACAAAATGCAGGACGCGGATTGCGGGAGGTCCGGTTGGGATCTGCGGCGACCGCCGTCGGCATCGTTGCGAGCTTCCTGCTGTTGGCCTCAGCCCTTGTCGCGTTTAAGTGGTCGGGCGCCACGCTCGGCTGGGGCATACAGTTTCAGCAACCCTGGTTTCTTGCGGGAATGGCTGCGGTGACGGTCCTGTTCGCGGCAAGCTTCTTTGAGTGGCTCCCCATCGGTCTGCCCGGTTCAGCGATGACCGTTCTATCCGGAGGATCGCGTGGGCCGATAGTCGAGGCCTTCCTCACCGGCATGTTCGCAACTTTGCTGGCTACCCCGTGCTCCGCGCCCTTTGTCGGGACGGCCGTCGGTTTCGCGCTGGCGCAGGGACCGCTCGAAATCTTCTCGATCTTTTTGTGCCTCGGCATCGGCATGGCGCTGCCGTTCGGTATGGCTGCGCTATTTCCCGGTAGTCTGGCCTGGCTTCCGCGCCCGGGTCCATGGATGCTGACGCTGCGGCGATTGCTCGGTGCGCTCCTCTTGGGCACCGCGGTTTGGTTACTCTTCGTCCTTTGGAGCGTGGCTGGAGCCCGAGTTGCGGCAACGACGGCATTTCTTCTCACATGCCTTTTGGGATATCGAGCCTTCGCGTCGGGCCGTGACCCCGGTGACGGATCGCGTTGGTCTGGGATCGTGACCGCTGCGCTCGCGATTGCGCCGCTGGCTGCCGGCTTGTTGCTGGTGACACCTTTCCCGAAAGTGACGGCCGGACCGGAATGGCAGTCGTTCGATCCGAACGCTGTCCCCGGTTTGATCGCGCAAGGAAAGACGGTGCTGGTGGACGTCACCGCGACTTGGTGTTTGACGTGCAAGGTTAACGAGTTGACGGTGCTCGGCAATGCCGAAGTCAGGTCGCGACTCGCGCGGCCGAATATCATCCGAATGCGCGCCGACTGGAGCCGACCGGATCCCTCGATCGCAAGCTATCTGCATGGCTTCGCGCGTTACGGAATTCCGCTCGACGTCGTCTACGGACCGCGGTACCCCCAAGGAGAAGCGCTTCCCGAGCTTCTGACACCGGGCACTCTCCTACAGGCGCTCAACCGCGTCTCCGGGAAAAGCCAGGATTCAACGGTAGGCGCTCCGAGTTGATCGGCGTTGCCATGAAGCCGTTCAATATTGCAAATCCAGCAATAATATATTGCAGGAGATGCCTATTCTTTCCGGAGGCGCGATGCCTTATTCCCCGTGGGAGCTGAGCCGCTGGTCCGAACATGCTTGCCACTCGAGGTCTCGCCATGCGTAACGCCCTGAACGCGAAGCAACACAGCAATGCAGTCGCATTCGGGCCCTTTCGTCTTTTCCTGGCAGAAAGACGCCTCGAGAAGGAAGGGGCACCGGTTCATCTCGGCAGCCGCGCCCTGGACACCCTGTTGGCGCTTGCGCAAAGGATGAATCAACTCGTCAGCAAGGACGATCTGATGGCCGAGGTCTGGGTGCAGGCTGAGCCAAATATCGGGAAGGCAACGATCCGTTGGCCGCAGCGGTGACAGGCGCGGCGGCCAATGCTGGCCCCACTACCTAACGTTGGAATTCTTTGACGCGTAGGGGCACCCCTTGTGGGTGCCCTGGTGAGACCGGGTGAAGACGCGAGAGGGCGACCACGAGGGTCGCCGCTACGAAAAATGCAGCACGGGCAGCATCGCCGTCAAACGCGGGAGTGCGGCATGGTGGCTTGCTTGGCAAGATATCGGTCAAGTACCAAAGCAAGCGGACAGATCGCAAGCGCCGTGGCGGCTGTCGTTGCCGTCGCGATCGAGGGACCAAGCGCGTCTCCCAAGAGGCCATAGAGCACCGGTGCGATCGCCCCTGATCCGATGGTCCCGCTATAAAACAGGGCGAAAGCGCGTTCGGTCAGATGCGGGGGCGTGAGCTCGGGCACTGTTCCATAGAGGACGGAAGATGTGCCGTTGAGCATCACGCCCAGCAACGGCAGCAGCGCGATGGCAGGCGTGAGCGGGAGTGCGAGCACCGCTGCGATCAAGGCCGCCGTGCCGCCTTCGGTGACAAGAACGGTCCGCAGCGTGCCGATCCGCGCGCCGAGCCAACCGCATGTAAACTTGCCGGCCGCGCCTCCGATAAAGACCAGCGCCAGCGCCAAGCCGCTGGTCGGCAGGGAAGCGCCTTTGCCGCGCAGTAAAAACGGCAGGAACGTCAGGAAACCCATCCTCACCGCGGTGTCGAGAACTCCAATCGCCAGCAGGCAGTTGAAGCCACCGCGGCCTTTATCTCCGGCATGCCCAGGACTTGATGAAGCCTTTCTGCTCGCATGTCCTTTGCCGACTGCGGGCATCCACAGCGCAATGCCGGCGGCTACCAGCAGGCCGGCGCATGCCACCAGCAGCAACGCATGCCGCCACGACATGATCACCAGCAGCAGAGCGACCAGCGCAGGGATCGCGGCCTTGCCGAGATCGCCCGTGAAGTTATAGATCCCGAGCGGTCCCCGCGCCGCTGCGCCATAGGCGCGCGATACGGCTGCCGAAGCGAGAGGGTGCTGGGTGCTCGACCCGGCACCCGAGAGCGCGAGCGCGAAGCCCAATGCGAGGAAGCTGCCGGACAGCCCGGCCAGGACGTAGCCGAGGGCCGACAACGCCGTTCCGAGCACCAGGATCATCTTGCCGTCGATCCGCTCGGCGAGCCGGGCGACCGGGATTTGCAGCCCAGCCATGGTCCCGGCATAGAGCCCGCGCAACAGCGCCAGAAGCCCATAGCCCAACGCGAACTCGGTCTGCCAGACTGGCAACAGCACGTAGATCAAGTCCGTGTAGCCATCGTGGAGGGCGTGATTGACGCCGGTCACCATCAGCGTGCGCGCCGCCCGGGCCCGTTCGTCCCGGCACCGATCGGCGGATCCCGTCACCAGTTCACTCATTGCCGTTCTCCCGCTGGAGGAGCGGCAGCAACGAGAGAAAATCTAAGGAGAGGATTGCCATGGACCGAGCGCAATGCATGAAAAAAGCCGTTGAGTGATGCCATCGCTCGCACACTACGCATTCCCGGGCCTTGTCGCAAATCAGTAATAATCCTATCATGAGTTAGAAAATCTCACTCAAATCTGACCCTTCAAGCCGCGCTCGACGGCCTCGGCGTGGCGATGGGGCCAACGGCGCTGATTGCCGACGATCTCGCCTCGGGTCGCCTCGTGACGCCGTTCCCGAAGGTCAGCCTGCCGGCCAGGAGCTATTTCGCCTACTTTCCGGAATCGCGCAGCAACGATCCGTTCAGCGCGGTCTTCTGTGACTGGCTTGAGCAGCACGGCCGTGGCGCCGGTCGCGTAGCGCCGTCAATTGTCCTATCTTAGTTCGCCACCGGCCTTTGGCCGCCCCCCTTGCATGAAACAGGCTGGATGCGGGGCGCCGAAGGAGGGCGGCGCCCCTCATACGCGCTAGTTGAGCGATTCCGTGAAACTTACCATTTCAGGCCACGAGCATTGGCCTCTCACTCCCTCTCCCGCTCTTCGCGGGGGAGGGTGGGGTGGGGGTGCCTCAGCATAGATACCACCTGCGTCGGCCCCCACCCCGACCCTCCCCCGCGCGAAGAGCGCGGGAG
>NZ_JBEKXH010000396.1:0-6023 GCF_049512235.1 Bradyrhizobium sp. | reverse complement strand
CGAGAGCGACTCGCAAAGAAAATCACGGTGACAATCCCATGGCCTACGAGATCCATATCGAGCGGCGCGCTGCTGACGCGCAGTGTTTGCCGATTGTTCTTTTGGAGTGGCGCGCGGCGGTGGCGAGGATCGATGGCGTCCGGTTGGCCGAAGGTGACTTCCAGATAGCCAATCCGAAGACCGGCGAAGTCATTCGACTGCGCAACGCCGGCGGAGACGCCGAAGTCTACTTTTCCGAGGATGCGGCATGGAGGCGCGTGTTTGTCTGGTCACCCTCCGGCCGGATATCGTTCAGGGCGCCCCGTGATTTCGACTTGCCCGCTTCTGTAATCGGTCGCCTTGCTTTGGAACTAGCTCGCGAGTTGGATGCTTTGCTTGTTGGAGATGCGGGAGAAATCTACCACTGATTCCGCTTCATCACCTGGCTGAGGATGCTCTGCAGCGGCATCGGCAGCGCGCCAAGGCGACGTCGCGGGGCGTAACTTCGGGCGCGAAGGCGCGGGCATTACGGGGACAGCGCGTTCAATTCAATTGCGAATTTTGCCGAGATGGTCGTCCAAACTTTGCTCCGCCTGACCTCACGCGATGATGTCGAGCAGCGTCTTGGTCATGCGGTCGTCCGCCTTCATCACCGTCGCGTTGGCGGAAAAACTGTAGCTGGCGAGGATCTGGCCGACCATCTCCTGGGAGAGGTCGACATTGGGCGCGGCGACGAGGCCGTCCTGGTTGGCGAAGGGGGCCTGCGGATCGGAGACCGCGATCGTGGACGGCTTGGCCGTCGTGACGGTCGCCTGGGTGCCGCCGCCGGCGCTCGCGGTCTGAACCAGTTCAAGCGGTGCATAGGCCTGTGGCGTCCCTGATGGCACCTTGCCATCGGCGTCGGGGAGCGCGCCCGTGGACAAGACGTTGGCGACGTTGCTGGCGGAGACCTCGAGGCGGCGGGCCGCCGCGTTCATACCGGATAGTGCGATCGTCGAGATACTGCTCATGAAGGGCTCGTCGGACAATGGTCGGGGCCTCATCTAACGCCTGCGCTCCATAAGCAAGCCTCAATGCCGGCGGCCGAATTCATGCGGTGGGGATCATGGATCGTTTACCATTCGGCCGGGCCGATGACTACAAAGACACTTTACAGCCGTGGGAGTCGAGGAGGCCATGAATTCCTCCAGGCCGCGGCGGATGCTGTCAGCTGTCTTGCTCATCTGTTTGTCCTTCTATAGGTCTCGGCGAGAAGCTTTGTCAGCCTGCAAGACATGAAATCCACAATTGAGTTTGTCCGCAGCTCCGCGATTTCCGATGTCTTGATCTTGCCTGAGGCGCGGCTAGACTCGAAATCGTGGCAGTCGATGATTCGGTCGCCCCCGGGATCTCGGGTCATTCATGCGAGCTACGCCGCAACTCTCTCTCTTTCCGCTCGAACCGACGGGCGACACAGGCCTTTGGTTTGCGCGGTTCTCGCGGTATTTCGACGATCCGAAGCGCCGCTCCGGATTCCTGGAACTCGCCGAACAGGCGGTTGGCGCTTGCCCCGGCGATCCCAGCATCCTGACGCTCGCAGCCACCGCCGCTCTTCTGGATCAGCGACCCGATCGGGCGCTGGTGTTTCTCAAGCGGATTGCCAAACGCTACAGCGCGACGCTGACCGATCGCCTGTTGCAGGCGCTGGCAATGTTCCAGGAAGGAAAGCGTTTGGCGGCCCGCGCGCAACTGGAACGCCATGGACTGGCCCAGTGTCCCGCGGCGCTCCAGGTTTTCCCGGCCGGGATGGCACGCATGCGCTGGTTGGAGGGGCAGATCGACGCCATCATGGAGCGCGATGATCCGCCACCGCGCAGGCGCCAGCCTGCTGCGGCAAAAAATAAGCTCAAACCGGCGCCAGTGTCGCGTCCGGAGCGCCCTTCCAGCCGGATCACGCCGCAGGCCGCTCCGTCCCCCGCTGCGATTGCGGCAGCCTCGCTGCAGCCCCTGCCGAGGATAGAAGTCGACATCTCGTTTGCGGCCGAGGTTGAGCTTTCGCCCATGCTCCAGGCCGTTGCCCGTGTGCCCGAGCAGGAGGGCCGGTGGTGGGAGCTGCGCGGGCGTTTCACCCATCTCGGCTTCGCGCAAGGCTTCGACGAACTGCTCTGCCTGCCGCACCTGACCGGCGTCGAACCCTTGTGGCATCAGATCGAGACCGTGCGGAAGGTATTGAAGCAATTCCGGGGCCGCGTCCTGCTCGCCGACGAGGTCGGCCTCGGCAAGACCATCGAGGCGGGGATGGTGCTGAAGGAATACGCGTTACGCGGCATGGCGGAGCGGGTGCTGGTGCTGTCGCCGGCCTCGCTGGTCGGGCAGTGGCGGGAGGAACTGGAGACCAAATTCGGCCTGCCCTTCGCGACCACGCACGACCCGCTGCTGCGCACCGATCCCCATGCGTTCTGGGGGCAGAAGCGGATCATCGCATCGATTGCGACGGCGCGACGACAAGAGCATGCCGAGCATCTGCTCGGCGGCATGTTCGACCTCGTCATCATCGATGAGGCCCATCATCTTCGCGACCGCTCGAGCCAGAGCTGGAAGCTCGTCGACGCGCTCAACAAGCGTTTCCTGCTGCTGCTTTCGGCGACCCCGGTGCAGAACGACCTTGTTGAACTGTACAACCTGATGACGCTCCTGAAGCCCGGCATGTTCAGGACGCTCAGGGAATTTCGCGCCGCCTACATGACCCCCGGCAAGCCGAGAGAGCCGGCCAACGCCGAGCGCCTGCGCGAACTGATGCGCGGCGCCATGATCCGCAACACCCGCGCGGTTGTCGCCCTGAAGCTTCCTCGCCGTCACGCGCTCACGATCAAGGTCGATGGCCAGCCCGGCGAAGTCGAGGCCTATGCCGATCTGGCGGCCGCGGCGCGCCGCCTCGCGGCCGGAACCAAGGCGGGTGGGCACCGGCTGGCGCTGCAGCACATGCTCGGCGCCGCTGGATCCTCGCCTGCGGCGGCCGCGGTCGCGGTGACGCGGTTCGCGGCGCGCCGCCCCGACGACATCGAGTGGCGTGCGCTGGCCGAACGCTGGGCCGCGATCGAAATCGGCGGCAAGGAACAAGCGCTGCTCGACCTGCTTCATCGCAATCCGGACGAGAAGAAATTGGTCTTCGTCCATTCGCGCGAGACGCTGCTCCGCCTGACCGATCTTCTCTCGCACGCCGGTCTGCGCTTTGCGCGTTTCGACGGCAGCCTCAGCGGGCCGCAGAAGGATGCCGCTATCGAAGACTTCCGGGACAAAGCGCCGGTGCTGCTCTGCACCGAATCCGGCGGCGAGGGCCGCAATATCCAGTTCTGCAATACGCTCATCAACTTCGATGTGCCGTGGAATCCGATGGCGATCGAGCAGCGCATTGGCCGGATCGACCGCATCGGCCAGCACCGGGAGGTTTTCGTGTTCAACCTCGTCACACGGGGAACGCTGGAGGATCAGTTGCTGGCGCTGCTCGAGGAGAAGATCTCGATGTTCGAACTGGTGGTCGGCGAGGTCGGCGCCATCCTCGGAGGGTTGGGGGACGAACGTGACTTCCCGGAACTTGCGCTCGACGCGTGGCTCGAAGCGACCGAAGCCGGCCGGACTGAGGCCTTCGATGTCCTGGGCCGCCGGCTCGACGAGGCGCGCTCGCAGCATGAGGGCGCCAAGGCGCTGGACGATGTGCTGTTCGGCGACGATTTTGAAACGGCATGAGGGGAGCGGCCATGGGGGCGCTGCGCGATTTCGTCTCCGAAGTGCTGGAGATGGAAGGATCCGCCGTCGAGGCGGTCGAGCCGGAGGGCCTGGAAGTTCTGGCGCCCGATCCGCTACGCAGCGTGATGGGCTGGCCGGAACTGGTACGGCTCGGTTTCGGGGCCGAGCTTCCTGTGGGAGCCACCGCCGTCGGGTTCGAGGGCGATTGGCTCGATCGGTTCGGTGCGCTGCTCGGCGACAGGGGCCGCTGGGCGGAGCGACAGTTCGTGCTTCCCGGTCCGCCGCCGCGTATCCACGATCCCGCGCGCCTGCTCGATCACACCATCGAATTTCCCAATGCCGTCTGGCGCCTGCTTGAGGTCTCGGCGGCCTGGACGCGTTGCCTGCTGCTGGCGTTCCATTACACCGCCGTTTCCGACGAGAAGCGCGAAGGGCTGGTCTGGCTCGGTTTCAACCAGGGCACCGGTGCCGTGATCGACGACTTTACGCCGCGGTTGCGTGAACTGCTGGCGGGAGACGAGGAATGGCAGGTGCCCGATCCGGACGTCCGCCAAGCGGCCGGACCGGCGTGGGACGCGCCCGTTCTTGACGGGCGGGTGCGGCCGTTGCTCCGACATCGCGTACGACAGGAAGTCGAGCCGTTTCTGAGCACGATGCGACGCCGTCTCGACCGCGACCGCAACCGGATTCATCAGTACCACAACGATCTGCATCTCGTGGCGCAAAAGAAGCTCGCCGCGCTTGCCGGCAGTGCCGGCGAAAAGGCGGAAAATGACCGCAAGCGAGAGATGCTCCGGATCGCGGCGATCGAGCGCGAATACGCTGCCAAGCTCGGCGATCTGCGCCACAATTACGCGTTGCGCGTGACGGTCGAATGGGTGCAGGGACTGGAGTTGTTCGTTCCGGTGCAGCGCTTCGAAGTGCTGGTCAAACGCCGCAAGGGCGAGAAGCTGATGCGCCTCGACTGGCACCCGGCAGTCCGTCTCATGGAGCCGCCGCCGAGCGACTGGGGCCTGGGCATCGGGCGCTCGCGCCTTGTCTGCGACGATCAACTGCATATCACCGACCCGGCCGGACAATCTGCCTGCCCATCCTGTGGCAGAGCGTGGTGCCGCGCCTGTCACCCGACGGCCTGCCGGCGTTGCGGGCATTCGATGACCTGACCATCTCTCGATCAACGTTCGCATCGCCACCTCCGCGAGCCAATCGTGTTCGGAGGCAACGGCCGTTTGCGCGGTCAACGCGGCAATGACCGAAGCGCCGAGGACGCCGAGAAGCATCTTTGCGCACCCCGCTTTGCGGCGCAGCGACCCCGTAGTTATACGAATTGAGAAAGTCAGTAAGCGGTAACTCGCCTTCGGCACACTGTAGGCCGAAATCTATTCCTCGTAGAGCGTCCGGCAGACAACTTGTGAGGATCCGTAGATTGGCCTGACGGCTCCAGTGAATTTGGGTGGATCATGCATTTCGGGCCGGGGCCAAATGGAACGAGGATCCGGTACACGGTCATGCTGGCGACCATGGTGCTGGCCGGCTTCGTCAAAGTCAGTCTTGGTGCGGCGATTGTCGGCGAAACACGTCCAGCAAAAATCGATCAGGCTGCCGCGCCGCCGCTTGATGCGATAAAGGCCGAATATCAGCGCCCGGCGGAAATCCCGTTTCCCAAATCAAATCCCTACACCTTGAGAAAAGCCCTTCTCGGTCAGAGATTGTTTTTCGATCGGCGCCTGTCGAGCAGCTCCGCGCAATCTTGCGCGAGTTGCCATGATCCGGGCTTCGCATGGGGGGACGGATTGCCGGTCGGTGTCGGCAACGGCATGACGAAGCTCGGCCGGCGCTCTCCTTCGATCGTCAACGCCGCATGGGGCGCGGCCTATATGTGGGATGGCCGGGCGGCCAGCCTGGAGCAGCAGGCGCTGGGGCCCATAGAATCCTCTTCTGAAATGAATATGCCGATCGATCAATTACTGGAGCGGCTGAGCTCGATACCGGAATACATTTTGCTGTTCAACGCGGCCTTCCCTGACGGAGGTTTGAGCGGCAAGAGCCTCGCAGAAGCGCTCGCGACCTACGAACGCACCATCGTGTCAGGACGGGCGCCGTTTGATGCATGGATCGCGGGGGACGAGCGCGCAATTTCGGAGCAGGCAAAGCGCGGTTTCGTTGTCTTCAACACCAGGGGTGGCTGCGCGTCGTGCCACGAGGGCTGGAATTTCACCAATGACGGCTTTCAAGACATCGGTGTCCCGGGCCCGGATACCGGACGCGGGCAATTCCTGCCTCAAATTCAAAAAATGGATCATGCGTTCAAGACGCCG
>NZ_JBEKXH010000395.1:0-6023 GCF_049512235.1 Bradyrhizobium sp. | reverse complement strand
CCGGGCTAAAGCGCCAAACGGGACCGCGCAAAGCGCTTCCCGCTGACTGGCTCCGCGCGTGTTCGCGCAGATGTCCCGGGCTCCTTGCTTTTTGCTGCGGCAGAGGAAGACGTGGATGGCCGCGACGCAGCCCGGCCATGACGAAAAGCAAAATTAGTGTCCTGCCTGTTTGAAAAATTGCAGCACCGCTCATGAAGCACGCGCTCACGCAAAATCATGCGATCACTGCAACCCGCCCCTTGCGCCGCGCACCAAGCGGCCCGGTCTGGCGCCGGCGGCCGCTCCGCCGCCGCCCGACTGACCGGGCCGAAATGGCCTCGCGCCCTGTTTCCGGCCCTGTATTATCAGGGATTATCAGGTGGCGATTTGCTGTTCCGGATCCGGCGGGCCGCTCGGTTTTGGGCCAAAATGAACGATCCCGGAGGTCCTTTGTCCAGCCTGATGGTGGCGATGGGTTTTGCGCCGAAATCTCGACGGTCTTCGAAGCAGAGCAAGCCCACCTTTGAAAGGTCATTCCTCGTGCACCCCAATCTATCGCTTGCCCATCTCACCGTGTTGTCGCTGCCGCCGCCGCAGATGGTGCGCCTGGCGGCGCGAACCGGCTTTCGGGCGGTCGGCCTGCGGCTGATCGCCGTGACCGAGGACAGCCCCGGCTATCCGCTCATGAACGACGCGGTCATGCTGCGCGAGACCAGGGCCGCGCTGGCCGATACGGGCGTGCTTGTCCTGGACATCGAGTTCGTCAAGATCACCCCGGAGATCGATGTCGCGGCGCTGGAATCTTTCATCGCCGCGGGCGCTGCGCTCGGCGCCCGCCACGTCATCACCGCGCCCTATGACCGCGACCACGCGCGTCTCTCCGAGAGACTCGGCGCGATCGCCAATCTCGCCAAACCCTATGGACTTTCCGCGCTGCTGGAATTCTTTCCCTGGACCACGGTGCCCGATCTTTCGACCGCTGCCGAGGTGGTTGCCGGCGCCTCATCGGCCAATGTCGGCATTCTCGTCGATGTGCTGCATTTCGATCGCTCGGGCAGTCAGCCCGGCCAATTGGAAGCACTGCCGGCGCGCTGGCTGCCCATGGTCCATCTCTGCGATGCCGCGGCGGCGAAGCCCGCCACGGTCGAGGAGCTTCTGCAAACGGCGCGCGCGGAGCGGCTGCCGCCCGGCGAAGGCGGCATCGACCTGTCCGCCATTCTCCGGCGGATGCCAGGCGATACCGAGATCGCACTCGAAGTGCCGATGCAGCACATGACAAGTCTGGAAGGCCCGGAAGCCGTGGCTCGTCACGTCCACGACGCAGCGATACGGTTTTTGGCCGCGATGCCTTGAGCGGGGGGAAGGGGCGAACTTGGGTGTCAAAATGCCTTCGCTCCTGTTGATCGCCTGTATTAACAGGAGCAACAGGAGTGGCAGGAGTGGTCTTTCGCCATCACGCCGGAACGGTTCCGGCGTGATGTCGCAGTACTCGCCACGACTTTTACGCCTCTTACCGGGGTCCCCGTTAACGACTTGTAAACAAAACTGCATCATCATTAGGCACAGATGCGGCGGAACCGGAGCAGTGCCGGGCCGGCAGTCGCAAGAGAAAGCCGTCCGGCGTAATGCCCGGGCGGCTTTGTTCTTGGCATCCGCCGACAGGCCATCGGTAGATGCGAAACAGGGGTACCGTTCGATGGCTGATTCGCAGCCACCGCTTTACATTCCCGTTAATAATTCAGGTTCGCGTCGATCTGCCGCATCGCAGCAACATAACTTGACTCATTGCGGAGGTGAGCGTTTACTCACAAGCATGAGCACTCTGCGCATGACCAGCGACCTGCGGCGGCAATTGATCCTGGACGCCGCCAAGCGCTGCTTTGCCCGCCATGGCTTTGCCGGCACCACCACCAAAAGCGTGGCGGCGGCCGCCTCGATTTCCGAAGGTCTGCTGTTCAAGCATTTTCCGACCAAATCGGCGCTGTATGCCGAGATCCTCGCGGAAGAATGCGAGGCGGATCCCGCCATGCATGAGCTTTTGGGCCTGGAGCCGTCGACCGAAACGCTGGTCGTGCTGATCCGCGGCATGGTCCACCATTTCATGCAGCTCTCGGATGCTCCCGATCAGCATGATGCGCAACGTCTTCGGCTGATGGTGACGAGCCACCTCGACGACGGGGAATTTGCGCGGCTGATCTACGAGAAGATCGGAGGTCTGCTCGGACCGGTGTTCACGGCGTCGCTGCAGCGGGCGGTGGTCGCGGGGGACGCATCGCGGGTCGGGCGCGAGCCGCAGAACCTGTTCTGGTTTGCCCATCACACCGTTCTGATGGCGGCGCTGTCGCGGCTGCCGGCCATTCCGTGCCTGCCCTATGGCGATGCCGGCGATCTGGAGCGGCAGATCTGCGAATTCATCCTGCGCGGCATCGGACTGAGCGAAACCGCCATTGCCCCGCATCTCGATGCCGACCTGCCGCCGCATGCTGGGCAGCCCTTAACTGCAGAAAGCGCATGACATGAATATCGTAAACGAAGCCCATATCTCGGGCCGGGCGATCACCGAAAAGCCGCGCCCGCGCCCGGTCCGGATGCTGCTCTGGTTCGTGATCGTCGGGGCGCTGCTGGCGGCGCTGGCCGGCGGCCTGGTCTGGTTCAATTCGTTCCGCGGCCACATGATCGCGCAGTTTTTCGCCAACAATAAGCCGCCGCCGGCGACCGTGGCCATTGTCGAGGCCAAATCCGAGGTGATTCCGAATCTTTTGACGGCGGTCGGCGATCTCGCCGCCGTGCATCAGGTCAATGTCACCTCCGATGTCTCGGGGCGCATCACCGATATCATGTTCACGCCCGGCACCACCGTCAAGGCCGGTACTGCGCTGGTGCAATTGTTCGATGCTCCCGAACAGGGCGATCTGGCGAGTTTCAAGGCGCAGGCGACCGGCGCCCAGCTGGCGCTGGATCGCGCCAAGCAGTTGGCGGCGCGCCAGTTCGGCCCGCAAGCAACCGCCGATGCGGCGCAGGCCACTTACGATCAGGCCGTCGCGGGCATCGCCAAAACCGAGGCGATCATTTCGCAGAAACTGGTGCGCGCGCCGTTCGACGGCGAACTCGGCGTCCGCCACGTCGAGGTCGGCCAGTATCTCACCGCCGGCACGCAGATCGTATCGCTGACCGACCTGTCGGTGCTTTATGCAAACTTCACCGTGACCGAAAAGCAAAGCGCCGCGCTTAAGGTCGGGCAGACCGTCCGCGTCGCGGTCGACGCCTATCCCGGCCGCACCTTCGAGGGCAAGATCAACGCGATCGAGCCGCAGATCGCCACCGACACGCGAAACATCCATGTTCAGGCCACGCTCGACAATCCCGATCATATCCTCAAGCCCGGCATGTTCACGACCACGACGGTGGTGCTGCCGGACAAGCCGCCGGTGGTCACGGTTGCGGAAACCGCGGTCGATTACACGCTGTACGGGGACTCGATATTCCTGATCACCGAGAAGAAAGGGGATGACGGCAAGACCAGCCTGACCGCGGTGCGCACGTTCGTGCGGACCGGCGATCGCGTCGATGGCCGCGCCGAAGTCCTCAGCGGGTTGAAGCCCGGCGATCGCGTCGTCGCCGTCGGCCAGCTCAAGCTGCAATCGGGAGCAGCGGTGACGATCTCGACCGATACGCCGCCGCCGATTCCGGCAAATCCGCCGCGTTATTAGTGGATGACCCTGAAGCTCCCCTCCCCCCACGCGCATCGCGCGTGGTGGGGAGGGGTCGGGGGTGGGGGGTGGCACGGCGTTCACCGAAGCGGCGGTTCCTGCCGAGAGACCCCCCACCCCGACCCCTCCCCGCCGCTTCGCGGGGGGAGGGGAGAACCGGGATCCGATTGAATAGTTTTGACGTCTGTCTTAGCGGAGCGCATCGATGGTCTGGACCGATATTTTCATCAAGCGACCCGTGCTGGCGGTGGTCGTCAGCCTCTTGATCCTTCTGATCGGCTTTCGGGCCGCGACCACGCTTCCGATCCGGCAATACCCGAAACTGTCGAACACGGTGGTCAACGTCACCACGGTTTACCCCGGTGCCTCGCCCGATCTGATCAACGGTTTCATCACGACGCCGATCGAGCAGGCCGTCGCGTCCGCCGAAGGCGTCGACTACATGACGTCATCTTCGGTGCTCGGCACCAGCACCATCCAGGTCTTCATCAAGCTCAATTTCGATCCGAACCAGGCGCTGACCGAAGTTCTCGCCAAGGTGAATTCGGTCAAATATCTGATTCCGAAGGAATCCAACGATCCGGTGGTGACCAAGACCACCGGCCAGACCACGGCGGTGATGTATCTCGGCTTCTCCAGCGAAGTGCTGTCGGGCTCGGCGATCTCGGACTATCTGACGCGGGTGGTGCAGCCGGTCTTGTCGACCGTCGACGGCGTCGCCTCGGCCGATATTCTCGGCGGCCAGACCTTCGCGATGCGGCTGTGGCTCGATCCCGTCCGCATGGCCGGCCGCAGTGTTTCGCCGGGTGACGTTTCGGCCGCGATCGCCGCCAACAATTTTCAGGCCGCGGCCGGCCAGGCCAAGGGCTATTTCATCGTCTCCAACGTGTCGGCCAATACCGATCTGACCAACCTCAATCAGTTCAAGCGCATGATCATCAAATCCAAGGATGGCGGCTTCGTGCGGATGGAGGACATCGCGACCGTCGAACTGGCGGCGCAGAGCAGCGACGCCAGCGTCGCCTTCAACGGCGAGCACGCGATCTTCATCGGCGTGCAGGCGACCCCGCAAGGCAACCCGCTGACGCTCGTCAAGGGCGTCCGCGCGCTGTTTCCGGAACTCGAGCGCAACCTGCCGCCATCGATGAAGATGAAGGTGGCCTATGATTCGACCAAATTCATCCAGTCCTCGATCGACGAAGTCGAGAAGACCCTGGGCGAAGCGGTCATCATCGTGGTGGTGGTGATCTTCCTGTTCCTGGCCTCGTTCCGTTCGGTCATCATCCCGGTGGTGACCATTCCGCTGTCGCTGATCGGCGTCTGCAGCCTGATGCTGGCGGCGGGATTCAGTTTCAACCTGCTGACATTGCTGGCGATGGTGCTGGCGATCGGTCTGGTGGTCGACGATGCCATCGTGGTGGTTGAAAACATCCACCGGCATCTGGAGGAGGGCAAGCCCCCGGTGCAGGCGGCGATGCAGGGCGCCCGCGAGATCGTGGGTCCCGTCATCGCCATGACCATCACGCTGGCCGCGGTGTATGCGCCGATCGGGTTCCTCGGTGGCTTGACCGGTTCATTGTTCCGCGAATTTGCCTTCACGCTGGCCGGCTCGGTGATCGTGTCCGGCGTGGTCGCGCTGACGCTGTCGCCGATGATGTGCTCGGTGTTCCTCAAGAGTGCGGAAGAGGGGCGTTTCGCCAAACTGGTGAACCGGGTGTTCGGATCGATCACGCGCGGCTATGGCCGTATGCTCGATCGCTCGCTCGACTACCGCCCGATCACCGGGCTGTTCGCGCTGACGATCCTGGGATTGGCCGGCTTTCTCTACATGCATACCGCCAAGGAACTCGCGCCCGAGGAAGACCAGGGCATCGTCTTTGCCGTGACGAAAGCACCGAAATACGCCAACATCGATTACATCGATTTCTACGGCGACAAGCTCGACAAGATCTTCGCGACGTTTCCTGAGACCGATCTGCGCTTTGTTCTGAACGGCATCGCCGGCCCGCAAGGCGGCATCGCCGGCATGCTGCTGAAGCCCTGGGATGAGCGAAAGCGTTCATCGATCCAGTTGAAGCCGCTGGTTCAGGGAGCCCTGAGCAAGATCGAGGGCGTCAACGCTTTCGCGTTCAACCTGCCGCCGCTGCCGGGCGGCCCCGGCGGTCTGCCGGTCCAGATGGTGATCAGTTCGACCAACGGGTTCCAGCCGATCTATGAGGAGATGAACAAGCTGAAGGATGCCGCACGCAAGAGCGGATTGTTCATCGTCTCCGACAGCGATCTCGATTTCAACCAGCCGGTGGTGCGGGTCAAAGTCGATCGCTCGAAGGCAAG
>NZ_JBEKXH010000394.1:0-6054 GCF_049512235.1 Bradyrhizobium sp. | reverse complement strand
TCGCGGCGCGGCCGAAATCGCTGCGACGCTCGAACATATGGCCGCCTTCGCCCATCTCGCAGGCGCGGTGCCGCCGCATCTGTTCGACCTCTATTACGACGCCACGCTCGGCCGTGACGAAGTCCGCGCCTTCATGGCGCGCGACAATGCGGCGGCGCTGGCGGCGCTCGAGGCCTGTTTTGCGCGGCTGCACGCGGCCTCGCTGTGGACGACGCGGCGCAATTCGATCGCCGCCGCTTTGCGGGTGGCGTCATGAACCATTTCGCGATCAAGGGATGGTGCCCCGGCGCCCTGCGCCCGATGCGGTCGGGTGACGGGCTCGTGGTCCGTATTCGCCCGCATGGCGGCAGGCTGTCGCCCGCGCAGGCTTCTGCCCTTGCGGAATTGGCGGCCCGCTTCGGCAGCGGCCTGATCGACGCGACCAACCGTGCGAACCTGCAGATCAGGGGCGTCGGTGACGAGAACCATGCGCCTCTGATCGCCGAGCTGGCGCGGCTTGGCCTGCTCGATGCCGACGCGGACCTGGAAGCGCTGCGCAATATCGTCGTCGCGCCGTTCTGGGTCGCGGGCGACGACACCTCGTCACTGGCAGCCGAGCTTGGGCTTGCCCTTGCCGCGCGACGCCTTGCTCTTCCCGGGAAATTCGGCTTCGCGGTGGATTGCGGCATCTCGCGCGCGCTTGTCGAGGCATCCGCCGATATTCGCATCGAGCGCGACCAGGCGGGAGGCTTGCTCGTACGCGCCGACGGCGCGCGGCACGGCTGTCCCGTGGCGCGCTCGGACGCTGTGACCGTCGCGCTTGCGCTCGCGGAATGGTTCATTGCCTCGGGTGGGGTGAACAACGGGCGCGGGCGGATGGCCGCACATCTTTCAGCCGGCGCGACGATCCCCGCGGTCCTTGCCGGACGGGTTAGCCCAGGACGCATGATGCCGCCACCGCGGCCCGGGCTTCAGGCCGGCGGCGCGCTGGTTGGGCTGGTCTTCGGACAAATCAAGGCCGCAACGCTCGGTGTCCTGGCAGAGGCGGCGGATGGCCTGCGCCTGACGCCATGGCGCATGATCTTCGCCGAAGGACTACGCCAGATGCCCGATGCCGACGGCCTCGTGACCGATGCCGGCGATCCTATCCTCCGCGTCGTCGCCTGCGCCGGGGCGCCGGCCTGCAGGCAGGCGCATGCCGAAACGCGCGCGCTCGCAGCAGCACTTGCGCCGCACCTTGCCTCAGATGCCAGGCTTCACGTCTCCGGCTGTATCAAGGGCTGTGCGCAGCCGGGCCCTGCGCCGATCACGCTCGTTGCCACGGCGCATGGCTTCGATCTCATCCGCGACGGTTCGGCGCGCGATGCGCCCGTCATGCGCGGGCTCGACCGCGGCAGCCTCCTGGCCGATCCATCCGCGCTGCGGAGGATCTTTTGATGCCGCATGTCTATGAGACCGATGGCGCGACGATCTACCGGCAATCCTTCGCAACCATCCGCGCCGAAGCGGACCTTGCGCCGTTTTCGGCCGACGAGGAAGCGGTGGTCGTGCGCATGATCCATGCCGCGGGCATGGTCGGTCTGGAACAGCACGTTCGTTTTACGCCCGACATGGCGCGTCGCGCGCGCGCCGCGCTCGAGGGCGGTGCATCTGTCTTGTGCGACGCGCGCATGGTGTCGGAAGGCATCACGCGCGCGCGCCTGCCGGCAGGCAACGCCGTGATCTGTACACTCCACGATCCCGCCGTGGCGTCGCTCGCGCACACCCTTCGCAATACCCGCTCGGCCGCGGCGCTGGAGCTTTGGCGGCCTTATCTCGGCGGCGCCGTCGTTGCCATCGGCAATGCGCCGACCGCGCTGTTCCACCTTCTGAACATGCTGGAGGACGAGGCCTGCCCGAGGCCCGCCGCCATCATCGGGTGTCCGGTCGGTTTTGTCGGCGCCGCCGAGGCCAAGGCCGCGTTGATGGCCAAACCGCCGGCGCCGGCGCTGACCGTGGCGGGCCGTCTCGGCGGCTCGGCGATCACGGTTGCCGCCGTCAACGCGCTTGCGAGCCGGAGCGAATAGTCATGGGGCGCATCATCTGCTGCGGGCTCGGGCCAGGCGATCCTGATCTGATCAGCGTGCGCGCCGACCGTCAGATCCGCGCAGCGACACATGTCGCCTATTTCCGCAAGAAAGGCCGGCCCGGCCAGGCACGCCGCATCGTCGAGGGCATGCTGGCGCCTGATGTGAGGGAATATCCGATGGAATATCCGGTCACGACGGAGATTCCATTCGATAGCCCCGACTACGCAGAGCTTCTCGCAGGCTTCTACGATGAATGGGCGCGGCGCCTCGAGCAGATTGCGCGCGACGCCGACATCGTCGTGCTCTGCGAGGGCGATCCCTTCTTCTATGGCTCGTTCATGCACCTCCATATCAGGCTCAAGGGCCGCGCCGCGATCGAGGTGATCGCGGGCATTCCCGGCATGGCCGGCTGCTGGAACGCAGTCGGCCTGCCGATCGCGCTCGGCGATGACGTGATGACGGTGTTGACGGGGACGCTCGCGGAGCAGGAACTGACGGCCCGAGCGCGCGGCTGCGATGCGCTCGTGATCATGAAGACCGGACGCAATTTGCGCAAGGTGCGCCGGGCCCTGCAGGCCGCCGGACGCCTTGACGAGGCCTGGCTGATCGAGCGCGGAACCATGCCGGGCGAGCGCGTCGCGCGGCTCAGCGACGTCGATGCGACCGAGTGCCCCTATTTCGCTGTTGTCCTCGTGCACGGCCGGGGCCGGCGGCTGGAGCTCGCCGAATGACGGGCATGCTGACCATTGCGGGGCTCGGGCCCGGCGACGAGGCGCTCATCACGCCCGAGGTCTCCGCCGCGCTGGCCGACGCCACCGACGTGGTTGGCTATGCGCCCTATGTCGCGCGCGTCGCGGCGCGCGAGGGGCTTAACCGGCACGCATCCGACAACCGTCAGGAGTCGCAGCGTGCGGCGGAAGCCATGCGCCTTGCGGCGGAAGGCCGCCGCGTCGTCATCGTATCTTCAGGCGATCCCGGGGTTTTCGCGATGGCGTCAGCGGTGTTCGAAGCGCTCGAGGCCTCGCCGCAATGGCAGGCGCTCTCGATTCGTGTGCTGCCGGGCGTGACCGCGATGCTGGCGGCCGCGGCCCGCGCTGGCGCGCCGCTCGGCCATGATTTCTGTGCCATCAACCTGTCCGACAATCTGAAGCCGTGGTCCGTGATCGAGAAGCGTTTGCGGCTCGCCGCCGAGGCAGACTTCGCGATCGCATTGTACAATCCGCGCTCGGCGAGCCGGCCCGACGGATTTGCCCGCGCGCTTGCGATCCTGAAAGACGCAGGCTGCGGCGATCGCATCGTGATCTTCGCCCATGCCGTCACCACTGCCGAAGAGCGTATCGAAGCGCTGCCCTTGCGGGAGGCAAAGCCTGACATGGCCGACATGCGAACGCTGGTCATTGTCGGCAACTCCGCGACGCGCCGCCTCGGCCGCTGGATCTATGCCCCGAGGCGCGCGTCATGACCGAGCCAGGCCAACACCTCCTCGACGCTTTCGGCGCGCCGCCTCTCGGGCAATTCGGGCCGCGCGATCATGACCACGGGAAGGCCGAGCTCGCGCGCGGCATCGATCTTGGCGCGGGCGCCTGTTCCTCCCGCATTGCGGGCGACGATCCATTCGATGCCGCGCGAGCGCATCAGGTCGAGATCGCCGGCCAGCGTGAAAGGACCGCGCGAAACGATGATGCCGGCGTTCGGCAGCGGCAGCGATCCCTCGGGCGGATCAACATAGCGCAGGGTGTAGGCGTGCTGCGGCCTTGCGAGAAACGGCGCGAGATGTTGTCGCCCGATGGCGAGGAAGACGCGGGCGCTTGGTTCGGGCAGCGCCGCCGCGGCGGCCGCGACGTCGGCCACCTCGATCCAGTTGTCGCTTGGCGCTTTCATCCATGGCGCGCGCTCCAGCGCGATCAGCGCCGTTGCCGTCGCAGCGCAGGCCGCGACCGCGTTGCGGCTGATCTCGGCGGCAAAGGGATGGGTTGCATCGACGACATGCGTGATCCGCTGCTGCCGGATGTAGCAGGAGAGGCCGCGCACGCCGCCGAACCCGCCGATGCGGGTCGGCAGCACTTGCGCCGCCGGAGCCCTGGTGCGGCCGCCGTAGGAATAGATCGCCGCAAACCCGAGCCGCGCCGCGGCATCCGCGAGCCGGTTGGCGTCGCTGGTTCCGCCCAGGATGAGGGCGCGCACCGTGGATGATCCCTTGCTCAAACCCTGGCTCACCATTGTCGGCATCGGCGAAGATGGCCTTGCCGGGCTCTCGGAGGCAAGCCGAAAGGCGCTCGCGCGAGCCGAGATGGTATTTGGCGGCGAGCGTCATTTGGCGCTGGCCGATATCGGCGACCGCGGCCGGGCCTGGCCTGTGCCGTTCGATGCGGCTGGCGTGATCGGCTGCCGCGGCCGTCCGACCGTGGTGCTTGCCTCCGGCGATCCATTCTGGCACGGCGTTGGCGGCAATCTCGCCGAGCGGTTGAGCGATGGCGAATGGACCGCGCATCCCGCGCCCTCGAGCTTCTCGCTGGTCGCGGCGCGGCTCGGATGGCGGCTGGAGAACGTCATTTGCCACGGCCTCCATGCGGCCCCGTTCGAAGCCCTGGTGCCGCGACTGGCCCACGGTACACGCCACATCTGTCTCGTGCGCGACGGCAAGGCGGCGGCCGATCTTGCCGATTGGTTGACCGGGCGCGGCTTTGGTGCGTCGCGCCTGTGGACCTGCGTCGCGCTCGGCGGTCGCCGTGAAAGCATCGAAAGCCATCGCGCCGACCATTATGCGGCCGACCCGGCCGCGCGCCTGGTGACCGTTGCACTGGAAGCGGAGGGCCGGGCGGGCCTTCCACGCAGCTCCGGTCTCGCCGAGGACCGCTTCCTGCATGATGGCCAGATCACCAAGCGGCCGATGCGCGCGCTGGCGCTGTCGGCGCTGGCGCCGAGGGCGGGCGAACATTTGTGGGACATCGGCGCCGGCTCGGGCTCGATCTCGGTCGAATGGGCGCTGTGTGGCGGAACCGCTGACGCAATCGAGCAACGCGACGATCGCGCGGCCAATATCCGCGCCAATGCCGCCTCCTTCGGGCTGGCGCACCAGATCGATATCACCATCGGGCGCGCGCCCCAGGTGCTGACTCGCCTGAAACCGCCCCAGGCGGTGTTCTTCGGCGGGGGCCTGGACGGCGCGATGTTCGATTCCGTTTGGTCGCTCGTTGCAACAACGACGCGCCTGGTCGCGCATGCGGTCACGCTGGAGACCGAGGCCCTGCTTACCGAGTTGCATCGCCGTCATGGCGGCGAACTGATGCGGGTCGAGCTCGCGCATGCGGCGCCGCTCGGGGCATTCAGGTCCTGGGACGCGGTGCGGCCCGCGGTGCAATGGAGCGCGGTCAAATGAGGGTCGCGGGTCTGGGATTCAGGCGGGGCGCCGACGTTCACTCGCTGCGCGAGGCGCTCGATGCGGCGGGCGGCGCCAGCGGGCTTGCGGCGCTCGCAACGATCAGCGACAAGGCCGGAGCGAGTGCGCTGGTGTCCTTGGCCCGCGAACTGGGCCTGCCGATCAGGGCCGTCCCACTCGACGGGCTCGCTGGCGTTGAGACCGCGACGCAATCCGACATCGTCAGCGCGAAGTTCGGGGTCGGCTCCCTGGCCGAGGCCGCGGCGCTGGTCGCAGCCGGCCATAACGCACGGCTGGTTGCGCCGCGCGTCGTTTCGCGCGACAGGACGGCGACCGCCGCGATCGCCGAAGGAGATGATCCATGACGGTGCATTTCATCGGCGCCGGGCCGGGCGCTCCCGATCTCCTCACCCTGCGCGGGCGTGACCTGATCGCCGCCTCGCCGGTCTGCCTCTATGCCGGCTCGCTGGTGCCGGGCGCGATGCTGGCGCATTGCCCGCCCGGCGCGCGGATCGTCAACACCGCGGCGCTCTCGCTCGACGACATCCTGGCGGAGATCGCAGATGCGCATGCCGAGAACAAGGACGTCGCACGGCTGCATTCCGGCGATCTGTCGATCTGGTCGGC
>NZ_JBEKXH010000393.1:0-6055 GCF_049512235.1 Bradyrhizobium sp. | reverse complement strand
TTGGCCTTGATGTTCTCGCCGGTCTCGTAGACGAAGAATTCCATGCGATCGAGTTCGAGCAGCAGATCGTTGGGGAATTCGATATCGGCCTTGTCGATCTCGTCGATCAACAGCACCGGCCGTTTCTCGTGGGTGAAGGCGTCCCACAACTTGCCGCGCCTGATGTAGTTGGAAATGTCGGAAACCCTGGCATCGCCGAGCTGGCTGTCGCGCAGGCGCGACACCGCGTCATATTCGTAAAGGCCCTGCTGCGCCTTGGTGGTGGACTTGATGTGCCAGGTCAAAAGCGGCGCGCCGAGCGCTTTTGCCACTTCCTCGGCCAGCACGGTCTTGCCGGTGCCGGGCTCGCCCTTGATCAGGAGCGGACGCTCGAGCACGATCGAGGCGTTGACCGCGATCTTAAGGTCATCGGTGGCGACATAGTCCTTGGTGCCGGTGAATTTCATCTCAGTCTTTGCCTCGTTGTTTGTTCTCAGGCGCAAGCGGAAGCCATGACGGGGAGCTGTACCACCGCCAAACCGGCGATCGTCGCGGCGGACTGGATTATTTGTCGTGGGGATGAGGTTGTTTGTCAAACCCGGCCGGCCAGCGCGATCGCCGCGGTCACGGCTGCCGTAAAATTCACCATCATCGATACCGCAAATCGTTCTGCCTGGGGAATTCTAGTTGAAAAACCCGGCAGGTCCAGGCCTCGGAGCCGGGCCGAGGCCCTTGACGTCCCCGGCCCGGCGGGCAATCTGTAAGTCATGTTCCTGCAATTCTTCACATCGCTGCGCGACGCCCAGGTCCCGGTGACCTTACGCGAGTATCTGACGCTGATGGAGGCGCTCAACGCCGACCTCGCCGAGCAGACGGTGGAGAACTTTTATTATCTGTCGCGCACGGCCCTGGTCAAGGACGAGCGCAATCTCGACAAGTTCGATCGCGTGTTCGGTACCGTGTTCAAGGGGCTGGAAAGCCTGCTCGATGCCATGGAGAAGGCGGACATTCCCGCCGAATGGCTGAAGAAGCTCGCCGAGAAATATCTCACCGAGGAAGAGAAAAAGCAGATCGAGGCGTTGGGCTGGGACAAGCTCATGGAGACGCTGCGCCAGCGCCTCAAGGAGCAGAAGGGCCGGCATCAGGGCGGCAACAAGTGGATCGGCACGGCCGGCACCTCGCCTTTCGGCGCGCAAGGCTATAATCCCGAAGGCATCCGGATCGGCCAGGAGAAGAACCGCAACAACCGCGCGGTCAAGGTGTGGGACCGCCGCGAGTTCAGGGATCTCGACGGCAACGTCGAACTCGGCATCCGCAACATCAAGATCGCGCTCAGGCGCTTGCGCAAATTCGCCCGCACCGGCGCGCCCGACGAACTCGACCTCGACACCACGATCAAGCAGACCGCCAATCACGGCTATCTCGACGTGCATATGCGGCCCGAGCGACGCAATGCGGTCAAGGTTCTGGTGTTCTTCGACATCGGCGGTTCGATGGATTCGCACGTCGCGCAGGTCGAGGAGCTGTTCTCGGCGGCGAAGAGCGAATTCAAGCACATGGAATATTTCTATTTCCACAACTGCCTCTATGAGGGCGTCTGGAAGCAGAACCGCCGCCGCTTCACCGACCGCACGCCGACCTGGGATGTGCTGCATAAATATCCGCACGACTACAAGGTAGTGTTCGTCGGCGATGCCTCGATGTCGCCTTACGAGATCGTGGTCCCCGGCGGTTCGGTCGAGCACGTCAACGAAGAGGCGGGATCGGTCTGGATCGAGCGGATCACGCGCACCTACCCGCATGCGGTCTGGCTCAATCCGGTGGCGCAGCGGCATTGGGACTATTCGGAATCGACCACCATCATTCGCCGGCTGTTTTCGGAGCGCATGTTCCCGATCACGATCGAAGGTCTGGAAGGCGCGATGAAGGAACTGGTGCGGTAAGGCGAAGCCCGATCGAGATCGCTCCAGTCGAGGTTCAAGGAATGCCCCAGACCATCCACCGCGGTATCAAATCCCTGATCGAGGAGGCCAATGCCGAGATCGAAACGCTCAGCGCTGTCGAGGCGATCGAGGCCGCCAAGCGCGAGGACGTCGTGATCGTCGATATCCGCGATCCCCGCGAGATCGAGCGTGAGGGCCGGATTCCCGGCGCGTTCTCGTGCACCCGCGGCATGCTGGAATTCTGGATCGATCCGGCGAGTCCCTATGCCAAGCCGATCTTTCAGGGCGACAAGAAATTCATCTTTCATTGCGCGGGCGGCATGCGCTCGGCGTTGGCGGCGAAAACCGCGCAGGACATGGGATTGAAGCCGGTCGCCCACATCGGCGGCGGCTTCGCCGCCTGGCGCGATGCCGGCGGCGCGGTCGAGAAATGGGAGCCGAAACCGGCATCAACCAAAGGCGGATAACGTCAATGTCATGCCCGGCCTGAAGCGCGAAGCGCGTATTCGCGCAGTGGCGCCGGGCATCCGCGTCCTCTCGCTCTAAAGCGAGCAGGACGTGGATGGCCGGGACAAGCCCGGCCATGACGAAAATTGAGAGGGCATGGGCTTATGACATCATCCGCCGACGATCCGCTTGTCTCCACCGACTGGCTCTCTGCCCGTATCGACAATCCCAGAATCAAGGTCATCGATGCCTCCTACAAGATGCCCGGTGCGCTGCCGCTGCCATCGGACGACTATCTCGGCGTGCATATCCCCGGCGCGGTGTTTTTCGATGTCAACGCGATCGCCAATCCGGGCGATCCGCGGCCGCATATGTATCCAAGCACCGAGCAGTTCGCCCGCGATGTCGCGGCGCTCGGCATTTCCTCCGGTGACACGGTGGTGGTCTACGATTCCGGCGCCTGGGTCGCAGCGCCGCGGGCGTGGTGGATGTTTCTGTCGTTCGGCCATCCAAATGTGAAGGTGCTGGATGGGGGATTGAAAAAATGGCTGCGCGAGGGCCGCCCCACCCATTCCGGCAGGGTCACGCCGAAGCCCGGAAAATTCCAGGCCAGGCTCGATCCCGGTTTCGTCCGCAGCAAAGCGCAGCTGCTCGGCAACCTCGATACTCACGCCGAGCAGGTCGTCGATGCGCGGCCGCGTCCGCGCTTCGAGGGAACGGTCGCCGAGCCCTGGCCGGGCCGCCGCTCCGGACACATTCCGGGCAGCCGTAACGTGCCCTACGCCGAATTGTTCGACGCGCAGACCGGCGCGATGAAGTCGCTGCAGGAGCTGCGGCAGGCATTTGAGAATGCCGGCGTCGATATCACAAAACCCATCGTCACCAGCTGCGGTTCCGGCGTCTCCGCGCTGGTCCTGACGCTGGCGCTGTACCGGCTCGGCGTGCGTGATACCGCCCTTTACGATGGCTCGTGGGCGGAATGGGGTTTGCCCGACGGACCGCCGGTCGCGACCGGTCCAGCCTGAAAGCACGATGGCGAGCGGGGAGGGAGGAGGCTGCCTTAGCCGCCCGGAAAGGGGCGGGGCAGGGGCGTGAACGTGAATGAGGTCGCTGGCGGCTGCGACGACGAAGGTTCAATGCGGGCGCGCTGCGCGATCACGCGGCGGCGGACCACCCGCCGCGCCGCCTCGTGCTTCTTCGCGCTTCTGTGGGCCCGGATGATGGCACGCCTCGCCGGCGATTGCTCCTCGCTGCTGGCGGCTGGGCCGCCCAGCGTAGCGAGTTTCGTCGAGGCGGTGTTGTTCTCCGGTGCAGCCGGAGCGCTCGCTTGTTCGGCGCGAGCCGGGGCGCTCGCTTGTTCAGCGGGAGCCGGAGTGCTTGCTTGTTCGACTGCGGCCGGGGCGCCCGCTGGTTGAGCCGCCGCCGGGAAGCTCACCGGTTCAGGGCTGGCCGGAGCAGCTTGGCTCGCCGGCGGCACGGTTGTCGTGATCCCCGTTGCAGCGGGGGCATCGCCGGGAGCCGGAGCTGCCTCGCTTTGCGCCGGCACTTCGGCGGGTGGGATCTCGGGCTTACTCGCGTCGGGCAGCAGCGATGCTTCCGGCTTCAGCGCGACGCTCGGTTCGGGCGAGGCCGGCGCCGCGACGGCCGTTGCCTGCTCTGCCGGCGCGGCGGCCGCGGGAACAGGGTCCGATGGCGTTTGCACGGTGGCTGGTGGTGCGACGCTCAGCACGGCCAGCACGGGCCTTGTCGCGTCGCTCTGCTGCGCAAACATGGTTTCAGGAGCTCCGCGCCACGACGGGGTGCTGACAACTTCCTCGTGGGCCGCGCGCAGCAGAGCTGCGGCGCCGAGCCCGAACACGAGCATCGACATCGACAATACGATCGCTACAAACAGAAAACGGAAACCGGGTAACATAAAAAGACGAATTCCGCCTTTGCAGGAGTTCTGCGAAGGCCCAGGGAACATCGGGGAACGCGGTGACAACTGAACTGGCCGCATTCGCGACGCGCCGGAGATCGCCCGTACGCAGCGAATCAGGCTGCTTCGAGAATACCGCAACGGCTTGCCGGTGCTCGTTAAATATCGGGTTGAAAGGCTGCCAATGCTGCCTGCGGGTGATTTATATCCGCTGCGGCTTCGTTGCAACGGTGTTCGCCGATAGTCACAAAATGCTGAAATCTCGCCCCAATTTACCGAATTTGTCTTGAATGCGCCGCTATCTTCCGTCATCTGCCGTTAACGGTCCGGTGTGGGCTCGAGGACTAAACAACAGCGATGATGATCAAACGCATTTTGACGATTTGCGCTGCCGCGGCAGCCTCTGCGGTGGTGGCGATTTCGATCGCCGCGGCGCAGAGCTATCCGCCGCCCCCGGGCCCGATCTATTCGACCGCGCCGCAGCCCTATCCTCCCGGCGGCTATCCGGCCGATTATCGCCGCGCTCCCAGCAGTCCGGATTTCGATGCGCTGGAAGATGACGAGGCGCCCAATGCGCAGAGTTCCACGGCGCTGCCGCCTCCGGGCGCCGTGCTTTCACCCGATGATCCGCGCTATGGCCGGCCCGCAGGAGTTCCGCCCGTCTATTCCGACCGTGACGCGCCCATGGGGCCGATACTTTCGCCGGATGACCCGCGCTATGGCCGGCCCGCGGGCGCTCCGCCGCTTTATTCCGACCGTGGCCCGCCCATGGGGCCGATACTTTCGCCGGATGACCCGCGCTATGGCCGCCCCGGCCCACCGCCGGTGGTGATCTATGGCGACCGTCCAGCGGGACCGCCGGTCTATTCGGATCGCGGCGGCGATGGTCGCATTCCCGGGGCCGGCTTCATCGATCCTAATGACGATGACCGCGTGCTTCGTCCGCCGGGGGCGGTCGGAGTGCCAGGTGCCGGGGCGCCGAATGGCGTCGTCGGCGTGCAGCCTCCCCTGGGAGCCGACGGCAGGCCGATGGTGCTGTCCGCGCTGCCGCCGGACGAACAGCCGGAGGTCGGTCCCGCGCAACTCGCGCCGAACCTGCGTCGGCAGGAAGTCGCGCTAGCCACCAAGGAGCCACCGGGAACCCTGATCGTCGATACGCCGAACACCTATCTCTATTACGTGCTGGGCGGCGGACGTGCGATTCGCTACGGTGTCCGCGTCGGCCGTGACGGCTTCACCTGGAACGGGGTGCAGAAGATCTCGAAAAAGGCAGAGTGGCCGGATTGGCATCCGCCGCCGGAGATGATCGATCGTCAGCCCTATCTGCCGCGCTTCATGGCCGGCGGCCCCGGCAATCCCTTGGGCGCGCGCGCGATGTATCTCGGCAACACCGTCTTCCGCATCCACGGCACCAACCAGCCCTCGACCATCGGCAAGTTCGTCTCGTCGGGCTGCATCGGCATGCTGAACGAGGATGTTTCGGACCTGTTCGATCGCGTCAAGGTCGGCACCCGTGTGGTCGTGCTCCCCGGCGGCCAACCGCCGGGAACCACCACCGCCTCGGCTGCGCCGCAGACCGCACCCGGCGGCGTCGCGTCGGCGCCGATGTCGGGCGTTCCCGGCACTCAGCCGACACTGGTCCCACCGCTGCCCGCCCCGGTGACGGTGCGCTAGGCAGCGCTGGGCGCCTCGCATCCCGGACGCGGCTTGCGCCGCTCAGAGCCGGGATCCAGAAACGTCGGCAGCCGCGGCGCTCAACGCGCCTTCT